>NZ_JBIVGA010000009.1:0-262344 GCF_044748405.1 Pseudomonas sp. NPDC089996
AATCTTTGTGACTATCAGTCCGTACTCACAAGCACCCACACGAATTGCTTGATTCGATTTGTTAAAGAGCGTTTGGTTAAGAGCTTTTCGTCTCAGCCGAGGCGCGCATTCTACGCTTTCCTCAGAGTGTGTCAAGCGTTTATTTTGAAGTTTTTTGCGAGAAACTCGTTTAGCTTCAAACACTTGACTCGCCGCGATCTCTCGTAGCGGGAGGCGAATAATACAGCGTTTAAAACCGCTGTCAACCTTCATCTCAACCGCTATCGATCATTCGATCGAAGCCCTTTCAGTGACCTCTTAACAATCTAACTCAATGAATTTCAAGGAGTTTGTCGTTCCGATGTCGCTGGAAGTGGGGCGCATTATAAGGGGATTCGAGAGGGCGTCAACCTTTAATTTCAAGAAATTGAAATAGAAGGGGAAACGACCGTATCAGGGCTGCCAGGTGCCTGCCTTAATCTATTCAGAGCCTGCCCCTCAAACCGCCCTCCCCTGCCTCCTGACAATCCTCGGCAATACCCGAGAAACCGCGGGAACCCGCATCACCATCAACACCACTCCAAAAAAAGCATAAATCGCCCACTCCCTCAAATCCGAACGAACAATCCAAAGGAAATGCAGCAAACCCAACCCAAGCACCGCATACACCAGCTTGTGCAGCTTCTTCCACCGCGCGCCCAACCGACGCTGGCTATACCGGTTCGAGGTAACTGCCAGCACCAGTAACCCAAGGAACCCCAGCGCCCCCACAATAATGTAAGGCCGCTTGCGCAACTCCACCGCCAACTGCCCCCAATCCAGCCCGAGAATAAAGAACAGATAGGCCAGGATATGCAGCACGATATAGGCAAACACCCATAACCCCAGCTGCCGCCGCACCACGATCCATCCCGACCAGCCCGTCAGCTTCTGCAGCGGCGTCATGCTCAATGTCACCAGCA
The DNA here is from genome assembly GCF_044748405.1 of Pseudomonas sp. NPDC089996. NCBI lineage: Bacteria > Pseudomonadati > Pseudomonadota > Gammaproteobacteria > Pseudomonadales > Pseudomonadaceae > Pseudomonas > Pseudomonas sp. NPDC089996. The sequence goes on from NZ_JBIVGA010000009.1 coordinate 942, forward strand.
GGAAAGTCAGCGCCCCAAGCCCAAGCCGGTCCATGATGATTTTTCCTGGATCCGGGCCAAGCAGACTCATCGCGGCCTCATACAACCACCACACCGGGAACAGACACCCCACGACAAAGATGCCCAGGCGTAACCAGGGATATCGCATCAATAGTTCTTCCGCAGATCGAGCCCGGTGTACAGCGACGCCACTTCATCGGCGTAACCATTGAACATCTGCGTCTGACGCACATTCGGACTGAACAGCCCGCTGGGCAAACGGCGCTCGCGCGCCTGAGTCCAGCGCGGATGGTCAACCGTCGGGTTCACATTGGCATAGAAACCATACTCATCCGGTGCCAGTCCCTGCCAGGTGGTCCCCGGCTGCTCGGCCACCAGGCTGATTCGCACGATCGACTTGATACTCTTGAAGCCATACTTCCATGGCACCACCAGACGTAACGGCGCACCATTCTGATTGGGCAGCTCCCGGCCATACATCCCCACGGCCAGAATCGCCAGAGGGTGCATCGCCTCATCCAGACGCAAGCCTTCTCTATAAGGCCAGTCGATCAAGGCAAACCCCGAACGCTGCCCGGGCATGTGCTGTGGATCCTCAAGCGTCTCGAAGCGGACATAGCGTGCCTTCGACGTCGGCTCCACCTGCTTGAGCACCTGTGCCAAGGGAAAGCCCAGCCAGGGAATGACCATCGACCACGCCTCGACGCAGCGCAGCCGGTAGATACGCTCTTCCAGCTGATAAGGTTTGACGAAGTCTTCCAGTGCATAGCGCCCCGGCTTGCCCACTTCGCCATCCACCACGACCGACCAGGGCGCGGTCTTCAGGCTGTCGCCATTGGCGGCCGGGTCGCCCTTGTCAGGCCCGAACTCATAGAAGTTGTTGTAGTGGGTGGCATCCTTGAACGGCGTGATCGCCTCATCCTTGACCGTCACCGCCTGCCAACGCGCCGCAGCGAGCTTGTCGGTGAACCAGCCCGGCGCGGAGCCGGCCGCCACATCGGCATAACGCGACACTTCGGCCGCGCTCGCCCCGCCGGGCAAAGCGCCCAGGGCCAGGCCGGCCAATGAGCCGCCGAGCAGGGTTCGACGGGAGAGGTAGATGCTTTCGGGGGTGATCTCCGCTGCATTGCAGTCGGAAGACCTGGGAAGCTTGATGAGCATGGTCGGCTCCACAGCACTGGATAACGGATGTACCAGTAAGACTATGGAGCCGGAGGGTTATTCCAGCATTAAGCGATTTTCACGCTTTGCGCCGGCGTGCCCGCAACAGGAACTGGATCGGGCCCGATGCCGCGTAGGCAAGGAAGACCAACAGCAGGATGCGCGGCGGGTCGCTGAACACCACGGCAAACACCAGCACCACCGCGAGGATTGCCACGAACGGCACGCGCCCCTTGAGGTCCAGCTCCTTGAAGCTGTTGTACTTGATGTTGCTGACCATCAGCATGCCGGCGGCGGCAACCAACAGTGCCACCAGGAACGACAGCTTGGAACCCTGGATACCATAGTCACTGAATGCCCAGACAGTACCGGCGACCACGCCGGCGGCGGCCGGGCTGGCCAGGCCGATGAAGTAGCGCTTGTCGGCAGTGCCGACCTGGGTATTGAAACGCGCCAGACGCAACGCAGCACCGGCCACATAGATGAAGGCGACCATCCAGCCGACCTTGCCCATGTCACCCAGTGCCCAACCAAAGGCCAGCAAGGCCGGGGCCACGCCGAAAGCAACCATGTCCGACAGGGAGTCGTACTCAGCGCCGAAGGCGCTCTGGGTATTGGTCATGCGTGCCACGCGGCCATCGAGGCCATCGAGCACCATGGCCACGAAGATCGCGATGGCGGCGAAGGCAAAATACTTGCTCGCCTCGCGCGGGTCACCGGCGCTCTGCGCACTCATCGAGCTGATGATGGAATAGAAACCGGCAAACAGGTTGGCGGTGGTGAACAGGTTGGGCAACAGATAGATGCCGCGGTGACGCACCTTGCGCCCTTCAGCGTCATGCCCTTCTTCAATGTGCTCATCGACAGGTAGCAGGCTTTCGGCGTCGGAGGGCTTGTTCGGCTCTTCGGGACGTTCGCTCATGGAGGGTACCTTGCAACAGGATGGAAAATGTTCGACACGGGCCCGCGAAACAGGTTCTGACGGCAGGCCACTGGTCTGCTTTATACCAGAAGCTGACTGCCAGAACGAAAAAACGCGGCCGAAGCCGCGTTTTTCATGTTGCGATGTTACTTAGTTCTTGGCTTTGTCGACGATCTTGTTCGCCGAGATCCAAGGCATCATCGAGCGCAGTTGCTCGCCGATGATTTCGATGCCGTGCGAAGCGTTGTTACGGCGCTTGGCAGTCATCGATGGGTAGTTGGTAGCACCTTCGGAGATGAACATCTTCGCGTATTCGCCGTCCTGGATGCGCTTCAGAGCATTGCGCATGGCCTTGCGGGATTCTTCGTTGATGACTTCCGGACCGGTGACGTACTCACCGTACTCGGCGTTGTTGGAGATCGAGTAGTTCATGTTGGCGATGCCGCCTTCGTACATGAGGTCAACGATCAACTTCAGCTCGTGCAGGCACTCGAAGTAGGCCATTTCCGGCGCGTAGCCAGCTTCGACCAGGGTTTCGAAACCGGCCTTGACCAGCTCGACGGTACCGCCACACAGAACAGCCTGCTCACCGAACAGGTCGGTTTCGGTCTCGTCCTTGAAGGTGGTTTCGATGATGCCGGTACGGCCACCACCGACGCCAGCAGCGTAGGACAGGGCGACGTTCTTGGCGTTGCCCGAAGCGTCCTGATAGATGGCGATCAGGTCAGGGATGCCGCCGCCTTTGACGAACTCGGAGCGAACGGTGTGGCCCGGGGCCTTCGGCGCGATCATGATCACGTCGAGGTCGGCACGCGGAACGACCTGGTTGTAGTGGATCGAGAAGCCGTGGGAGAAGGCCAGGGTAGCGCCCTTCTTGATGTTCGGCTCGATCTCGTTCTTGTACAGAGCACCCTGGAACTCGTCCGGGGTCAGGATCATGACCAGGTCGGCAGCAGCGACGGCAGTAGCCACGTCGGCAACTTTCAGGCCGTGGGCTTCGGCCTTGGCAACGGTTGCCGAACCTTTACGCAGACCGACGGTAACGTCTACACCGGAGTCCTTCAGGTTGCACGCCTGAGCGTGGCCCTGGGAGCCGTAACCGATGATGGCGACTTTCTTGCCCTGGATGATGGAAAGGTCGCAGTCTTTATCGTAGAAAACTTTCATGAAAATACCCCTGGTTATATCTCGGCCCCTGCGGAGCCATCGCTAATTTTTGAATTCAGATGCTGAGCACTTTGTCGCCACGGGCAATGCCGGTAACGCCGCTGCGCACGGTTTCGAGAATCGATGTGGTGCCGATCGCCTGGATGAAGCTGTCCAGTTTGTCGCTGGTGCCGCTCAGCTGCACGGTGTACACGCTGGCGGTCACATCGACGATCTGGCCACGGAAGATGTCCGTGGTGCGCTTGATCTCGGCGCGCTGGGCACCAGTGGCCTTGACCTTGACCAGCATCAGTTCGCGCTCGATGTGGGCGCTTTCCGACAGGTCGACGAGTTTCACCACCTCGACCAGTTTGTTCAGGTTCTTGGTGATCTGTTCGATCACTTCGTCATGGCCAACGGTGGTCAGCGTCAGACGCGACAGGGTCGGGTCTTCGGTCGGCGCCACGGTCAGGCTTTCAATGTTGTAGTTGCGCTGGGAGAACAGGCCGACCACACGGGACAGAGCACCAGGTTCGTTTTCCAGCAGCAAGGAAATGATGTGCCGCATATCAGGTACGCTCCGTCTTGCTCAGCCACATGTCACGCATCGAGCCATCCTTGATCTGCATCGGATAGACGTGCTCGCTGCGGTCGACCGCGATGTCGATGAACACCAGGCGGTCCTTCATCGCAAACGCTTCTTCCAGCTTCGGCTTGAGGTCCTTCAGGCTGGTGATGCGGATACCCACATGGCCATAAGCCTCAGCCAGCTTGATGAAGTCAGGCAGCGACTCGACGTACGAGTGCGAGTGACGACCGTTGTAGGCCATGTCCTGCCATTGGCGGACCATGCCCAGCACACCGTTGTTCAGGTTGACGATCTTCACCGGCAGGCCGTATTGCATGCAGGTGGACAGTTCCTGGATGTTCATCTGGATGCTGCCTTCGCCCGTTACGCAGGCCACGTCCTGGTCCGGGAAGTTGAGCTTGACGCCCATCGCCGCCGGGAAGCCGAAGCCCATGGTGCCCAGGCCACCGGAGTTGATCCAGCGGTTCGGCTTGTTGAAGCGGTAGTACTGTGCCGCAAACATCTGGTGCTGGCCAACGTCGGAGGTGACGAAGGCGTCGCCATTGGTCACTTCGCACAGTGTCTCGATGACTTTCTGCGGCTTGATGACGTTACCGTCGCCCTTGTCGTAAGGGAACAGTTCGCCATCACCACGCCACTCGTCGATCTGCTTCCACCAGGCATCCAGCGCCGCCTTCTCAGGCTGCTCGCCGATTTCCTTGAGAATGCCAAGCATTTCGCTGAGCACGCTGTCGACGGGACCGACGATCGGCACATCGGCCTTGATCAGCTTGGAGATCGACGCAGGGTCGATGTCGACATGGATGATCTTGGCGTTAGGGCAGAACTTGGCCGGGCCGTTGACCACGCGGTCGTCGAAACGGGCACCGACAGCGAAGATCACGTCGGCATTGTGCATGGCCATGTTGGCAGTGAAGCTGCCGTGCATGCCGAGCATACCGAGGAACTGACGGTCAGTACCCGGGAAGCCACCCAGACCCATCAGGGTGTTGGTGACGGGCAGGTTCAGCGACTTGGCGATCTCGGTCAGCGCTTCGGAACCACCGCCGAGGATCACACCGCCACCGGCGTAGACGATCGGACGCTTGGCAGCCAGCAGCATCTCGGCGGCCTTGCGGATCTGCCCCGAGTGACCACGTACAGCCGGGCTGTACGAACGCAGCTTGACCTTCTTCGGATAGACGTACTCGAACTTCTCGGCCGGGTTGGTCATATCTTTTGGAATGTCGACCACGACCGGGCCTGGGCGACCGGATTGCGCCAGGTAGAAGGCTTTCTTGAGTACTTCAGGGATCTCGGTCGGGTTCTTGATCATGAAGCTGTGCTTCACGATCGGCCGCGAGATACCGATCATGTCGGTTTCCTGGAAGGCATCGGTACCTACCATGGTGCTAGGCACCTGGCCGGACAGGATGACCATCGGGATCGAATCCATGTAGGCGGTGGCAATGCCGGTAATGGCATTGGTCGCGCCCGGGCCGGAGGTTACCAGCACCACACCGGCCTTGCCGGTGGCGCGAGCATAGCCGTCCGCCATATGGGTTGCCGCCTGCTCGTGACGAACCAGGATGTGTTCCACTTCCGGTTCTTTGAACAGTGCGTCGTAAACATGAAGGAGAGCACCACCAGGGTACCCGTAGATGTGCTTAACGCCTTCGTCACGCAAGAAGCGGACGACCATCTCAGCGCCAGATAAAAGCTCCACGTTGTTCACCTCTAAAACGCCAGAATACCGTCCCTAGTGGACGGGTCTTAATAGGTTTACTGCCAAGCAGAGCATGAGCGAACGTCAGCACTGACTGAGCAAGTATTGGGAGCGCCCCAGAGTGTTGCGGGGTTTTCCCACCCAGCGCGAGGTAACGCGTTGCGGGGTGTAACAGGTCGGCGCGGGTGTGCGCCTCATGATCTGCTTAGCGGGTCTGCTTCTGGCAGTCCCTCTACAGCGGAATCTGGATTCTTGTGATTTGGCGCCTACAAGTCAAGAAAAATTATTGCCAATTTTTCCCCAAGATGAATTCCTGCCACCACTAAAAACCGAGTCAGCAGCAGGAAAAATAAGATTTCCACAAAAAAGGGCCACAATCTGCGGCCCTTGATGAAAAAACTGAAGAAATCAGGCGGAAGGAGCGATCAATTGATCGAATGCTGCCAACAGTCGGCGCAGCTCCCGACTTTGTTCCGGACGATCGGTAAACACGGTTTCCGCCATCACCAGGATGCTCGAAGCATTGGGCAGCGGCTGGCCGAGTTCGATGATGATCTTCATGCGCGGCAGGAAGATCCACTGCAACCACTGTTCGAAGCTCAGGGTATCGACCGCGAACGGTACGGTACTGGCCAATGCTTCGTCGCTGGGCGGCTCGTCTTCCCACCAGCCTTGCACCTGCAGCTCGCGCTCGATGAGCAGCAGGTGGTCAGCGATATCGAGAACGCGTTGCTCGACCATCACGAGTTGACCCGCGCTTTCTGCCGCGCCAAGGCGGCACCGGCGCTGTCACCCTGCTTCTCGCGGGCCTGGGCGATGGTATTCCACAGCTCGGCCTGCAGGTCGGGGCGACCGTTGGCGTAGGTCAGTGCCCGGCGCGCCAGTTGCTCGGCCTGTGGTGCGTCGCCTTGTGACAGGCGCACCTGGGCCAGGCGGAACAATACCTGCGGCTCACGCGGGGCGATGCGCTGGGCACGCTCCAGGCTCGAGGCAGCGCCATTGTAGTCACCGCTACCCTGCTGCGACTGGGCGGTCGTCAGCAACGCCAGCACCGGGCCGTCGAGCTGTTCGTCAGCCGACAGGCCGCCGGAAGCCGCAGCGCTGCGAGGGATGCCGGTCGGTGCACTGGACGCAGCCGGCGTGCTGTTCATCGAGGCGATATCGAACGGTTCGTCCGCGATCGGGTTAGGGTTGGTGGTCATCGGTGCCGAAGTGACCGGGCCTGAGCTGACCGGCCCCGGTGTGATCGGAGCGGTGCTGATCGGCGCCGCGCCGTTGCCTGCCGGGAAGGTCTGGATGCCGGCGGCACCGGCGCCTTGCGGAATCATCACGGTTACGCCGGAGTCCTCGGGCAGCGACTGCGCCTGCGAGGTGCCGTTGCTCATGCCCGCAGCCGAACGATTGGCCTGGACACGCTCACTATTGGACACCCGGGTGCTCGAGTCCACTACCGGGATGTTGCCGCGCTGCACGCTGGAGCACCCTTGGAGCACCACCAGCGCCGTCACGGCAGGAAACAGCCACTTATTCAATTCACACCTCATCAATGCTGCTCGGGGCTCAGTTCATCCAGCCCTTGACCCAGTCCATGACCGATTCTGCCGGATTCTGCTCGCCACCGCAGGTTGCCCCGGCGGGCGGTTCGCTGCCGCGAATATACGGCATCTGCACCGCTCCCGGACAGCTGCCGTCGGAGCCATGGCCGCTGTATGGGTCGATCCATGCCTGCACCACGTTGTCTGGCTGTGGCATGTCCAGTGGCAGCGGGTCGGCCTTCTTCATGAAGCTGGTCCAGACCTGCAAGGCACCGGTAGCACCGGTAAATGGCGTTTTGCCGTTATCGTCACGGCCCATCCACACCACCGCCAGCAAGTCCTGGCTGAAGCCCGAGAACCAGCTGTCACGCGAATCGTTGCTGGTGCCGGTCTTGCCCGCCAGGGTCAGCGAACTTGGCAGCACGTTGTACACCGAACGGCCGGTACCCTCGCGCATCACCCGCTGCATGGCGTTCTGCACCAGGTAGATGGAACCCGGGTCGAAGGTCTGCTGGATCTGGAACGGATAGCGCTTGAGCGGCTCCCCTTCGGCGGTGAGCACGCTGCGAATGCCGCGCATCGGCGTGTTGAAACCACCGTTGGCGATGGTCTGGTACATCGTCGCGACCTGCATTGGCGACATGCCGCCAGCGCCCAACAGCATCGCCGGGAAGGCCGGCCAGTCGACGTTGACGCCGAGGCGGCCGATAGTCTTGATCACGTTCGGCACACCCACTTCCAGGCCGAGTTTCGCGGTCGACAGGTTCAGCGAGTTGGCCAGGCCCTGGTACAGGTAGATCGTACCGTGCGAGCGCCGGTCATAGTTCTGCGGACGCCACACCTGGCCGTCGGCCCCCTTGACCGAGAACGCCTCATCCTGCACCCAGGTGGTCAGGGTGTATTTGCTTGGCTGCTCCAGCGCGGTCAGGTAGACCGCCGGCTTGACCAGCGAGCCGATCGGCCGCACGGCATCGATGGCACGGTTGAAACCGGCAAAACCGGACTGGCGGCTGCCGATCAGTGCCTGCACCTCGCCGGTTTCCGGATTGGTCACGACCATCGCCGACTCCACCTCGTCGGCACCTTTGCGCCCGGCCAGGCGCTTGAAGGTTTCGGCCATGGAGGTTTCGGCCTTCATCTGCAGGATCGGGTCGAAGCTGGTGAAGATGCGCAGGCCTTCTTCGGTCAAGTCTTCATCGCGGTAGTCCTGGCGCAGCTGACGCTTGACCAGGTCGAGGAAGGCCGGGAACGAGCTGTCGGCGAGGCTGCCACGCTTGGTCACGCCCAGCGGCATCTTCTTCGCCGCATCGACTTCCGCCTGGCTGGCCACGCCCTGCTCGGCCACCAGGTCAAGGACCAGATTACGCCGCGCCAGCGCACGCTCGGGGTAACGCCGCGGGTTGTAATAGGACGGCCCCTTGACCATGCCCACCAGCAAGGCAATCTGGTGCAGTTTCAGCTCCGACAGCGGCTGGCTGAAGAAGAACTGGCTGGCCAGGCCAAAGCCATGCACGGCGCGCTGGCCATCCTGGCCGACAAACACTTCGTTGAGGTAGGCCTCGAGGATTTCGCGCTTGTCGTAGTGCATTTCCAGCAGCACGGCCATCATCGCTTCGGTCAGCTTGCGGCTGAGGCTACGTTCGCTGGTCAGGTAGAAGTTCTTCACCAACTGCTGGGTCAGGGTACTGCCACCCTGGCGCATGGAACCTGCCGAGGTGTTGACCCACATGGCCCGGGCGATGGACTTGGGCGACACGCCGAAGTGGCTGTAGAAATCCCGGTCCTCGGTCGCTACCAGGGTTTCGAGCAGGTGGGGTGGCACCTGGTCAATCTTGATCAGGATGCGGTCTTCGAGGTTTTTCGGGTAGATACCCCCGATCATCAGCGGCTCGAGGCGTACCACGTCGAGCTTCTTGCCGTTGGCGCCAGTAAGGCCTGCGACGAAGTCGCCGGAGAAACGCACCCGCACGAACTGCGCAGGCTCCATGCCCTCGTAGAACTGGAAGCCACGGGTGTTGAGGTCGACGGTGTTGCCGTTGACCGCCGCCGCGCCTGGGCCGTTGGCTGCACTTTCACGCCGGTAGCCGAGGGCATCGAGTTCGGTGAGGAAGTCGTTCTTGCTCAGTTTCTGGCCGGTGAACAGCTCCAACGGCCGGGCATACACCTTGGCCGGGATGGTCCAGCGCTTGCCGGAAAACTTCTCCTGAACGATGGCATCGAGGTAAACCGCGAAGCCGGCAACGATCACCAGGCCGACCAGGCTGAGCTTCAAGGCCCAGCCCAGCCAGGCGCGCGAGCGGCCGGTCGGGCGTTTCTGAGGGGTGCGAGTATTTCGGGTTCGAGTCATGGCGGCGGATTATACGCACTTTGTAAAAGGTAGGCAGGCGCCCTCTGGCGGTAGGCAGGGACGGCACCATTGACCATAATGGCGCTTTCGAATTCCCTGCCTGCGGAAGGATTTCCTTTGAGCCAAGCCTTGATCAACGCGTTGCAGAACCCTGCCCTGTACCCTCACCCCGTGGACGGGTTCCAACTCATCGAGACGCACATCTCCTGGGTACTGCTCACTGGCGAGTACGCCTACAAGATCAAGAAGCCGATGAATTTCGGCTTCCTCGACTTCACTCGTCTGGACCAGCGCCAGCATTTCTGTAATGAAGAGTTGCGCCTGAACCAGCGCCTGACCGAGGGTCTTTACCTTGAAGTGCTGCCGATCACCGGCAATGCCCAAGCGCCGCAGATCGGCGGTGAAGGCGAAGTGATCGAATATGCGCTGAAGATGCGCCAGTTCCCCCAGGGCCAGATGCTCAGCACCCTGCAGGCCAATGGCGAACTGCACACCGGCCACATCGACCAGATGGCCCGGCAGATTGCCGAATTCCACCTGCAGGCACCGCAAGTGTCGCCGGAACACCCGCTGGGCACCCCGGAAAGCGTGATGGCCCCGGTCGAACAGAACTTCGAGCAGATTCGCCCGTTCCTCAGCGATAAAGCCGACCTGCAGCAACTGGACAACCTTCAGGCCTGGGCACGCAGCAGCTTCGAGCGCCTGCATGGCCTGCTGCAGGCGCGCAAGGCCAACGGTTTCATCCGTGAGTGCCACGGTGACATTCACCTGGGCAACGCCACGCTGATCGACGGCAAGGTGGTGATCTTCGACTGCATCGAGTTCAACGAGCCGTTCCGCCTGACCGACGTCTACGCCGACGTCGGCTTCCTGGCGATGGACCTGGAAGACCGCGGTCTGAAGTGCCTTGCCCGGCGCTTCGTCAGCCAGTACCTGGAACTGACCGGCGACTACGCAGGCCTGGAACTGCTGAACTTCTACAAGGCTTACCGTGCACTGGTCCGGGCCAAGGTCGCCCTGTTCAGCCTCTCGGCCGATGCCGACGGCGTGCAGCGTGCCACCACCCTGCGCACCTACCGCAACTACGCCAACCTGGCGGAAAGCTACAGCGCCATCCCTTCCCGCCTGCTGGCCATCACCCACGGCGTCTCGGCAGTGGGCAAGAGCCACGTGGCCATGCGCCTGGTCGAGGCGCTGGGTGCGGTTCGCGTGCGCTCGGATGTGGAACGCAAGCGCCTGTTCGGTGAGCAATCGCAACAGCACGCGGGCCAGCTCGCTGCTGGCATCTATGACCAGGACGCCAGCGGGGCGACCTACCAGCGCCTGCATGAGCTGGCGGCGACGATCTTGCGCGCCGGCTTCCCGGTGGTGCTCGATGCCACCTACCTCAAGGCCGAGCAACGCCAGGCCGCAGCCGCCGTGGCCAGCGAAACGGGTGTGCCATTCCTGATCCTCGACTGCCATGCCCCGGAAGCGGTGATCGCCAGCTGGCTGGAGCAGCGCCAGGCCGAGAACAGCGACCCGTCGGATGCCACACTGGAAGTGGTCAAGGCCCAGCAAGCCAGCCGTGAGCCGCTGGATGCCCAGGAGCTGGCTCACAGCACCCGCATCGATACCCAGGAAGCCAGCGGCATGGACCAGGTGATCGAACAGATTCGGCAGCGTTTGCCAGGCCTTTAAGTCCACCACGTCCCAGCTTCGACCACTTTGCGGGCATGCCCGCGAAGTGGTCGGCACAGCCCCCCCCGCAGGCAGCTCGTCGTCCCCGATGGCAAAAGGCCGCGCATTTCCCAACCCCCGCTACACTCCTCTCTGACCTGCTCGCGATTTATCCCCTAGACCCGTTCAGCCATCGCAAGGAGGCTCGATGAACGATGAATTGCAGCACCTGAAAAATCTTGGCAAGACCTCTGCCCAGTGGTTGCATGCGGCCGGCATCCACAGTGCATCGGACTTGCGCCGGTTGGGCGCCGTAGGTGCCTACCAGGCCGTGAAAACACGAGGATTCCGGGCGTCGAAGGTGCTGTTGTACGCCATTGAAGGTGCATTGCTGGACATGCACTGGAACGATTTGCCGGCTGAACGCAAGGAGGCGCTCAATCAGCAACTCGATGCGAAATGCCCCCTGCAAAAAAATATGAAATAAATGCTCGAAGGGGATTGACGCCGTAATGAGAATCGTTATGATTATCACAACTGGTCGCGAGACTGGTTGGATAAACTAAGAGCCCCTGGTTCGGACTCTCAGATTATCTCCTCATCAGGCTAATCACGGTTATTGACCCGGCATTTTGCCGGGTCTTTTTTTGCCCGCAGGTTTGGCATGGCAGGCACAGACCCCGTCGCCGGCACGGGCACACGCTAACGACGCAGTTGAGCGCAATAATCTTGCTCGGGCATTGACGCCGTATACCAAACGTAGTCGGCCATTCCGGGCTCGACTTGCTCACCGACCTCGGCCAGCAGCACCACCTTGCTCGCGCCCTTCGCGCCCAGATCGGCAAGGTGCAATGGCACCCCCAGATCCTTGCGCGCATGGTATGCCCCCGTGAACAACAGTGCCGGCTGCGGCGCCACCAGCAAACGCTCGGCGATACGCCGATCCCGCTGTTGCTGCACCGCCAGCATCGCTGGCAACTGGCTATCCGGCAGCAGGCCACAATGGCCTTGCTTCACCTGCTCGAGCAGCGCCGCCCTGACCGCCGGTGCATTCGACTGGGTGCCTGGCAGAACCGCCGGGTTGCGATAGGCCTGGCGCATTTCTGTGGGTGACAGGTTGGCTGCCAACAGGGGTACGTGCTGTTGCAAAGCTTCTTGCACGATAGGGCCGTAAAGCTGCCAGTCCCAGCCGTCTTCCCAGGCCAGGGCCTTGGGCAGGTCCTGCGGCAATTGCGCCTGCCCCGCAAGCGCATCGACGCGTGGCTGCTGTTCGGGTTGCAGCATTTCCAGCAGCAGGCTGCCCTGCGCTCGGCGTTGCTGCAACGCACGCATCAGCCACAGCTGCAAGGCATGATGGTCCGGGTTGTCATGCTTCTCACCCACCAGCACGCGCGGCGCATCGGCCAGGCCCTCGATCAGCTGTTCAGGGCTGATCAGCCGCCCGCTGGTCAGGTCGTGTATCTGCCCCAGCTCGGTGCTATTGCGCCCTTCGCTGCTCTGCCAGGCAGGCAACGGCGGAAGGCTGGCCTGGCAGCCACTCAGCGCCAACGCCAGGCACAGCAACGAACCGCACAGCAACGGATGACTCATGGGCAGTGCCTCCTAGCGGGTTATGATCAGCGGGTGACCCCGCTCCGGGTGTGCCTGCACCAGCACTTCGATACCGAACACGGCCTTGAGCGCCGCAGGTGTCAGTACCTCTTGCGGCGTGGCCAGGGCATGGCAGCGCCCGCTTTCAAGCAGCAGGATGCGATCACAGTAGCGCGCCGCCAGGTTCAGGTCATGCAGGATCACCAGCACTGCAGCGCCGCCGTCGGCAAAACGACGCACGGCTTGCAAGGTGGTGTGCTGATGCAACGGGTCGAGCATCGAAGTCGGTTCATCGAGCAACAGCGTGGCACCCTCCTCACCCGGCCACAGCTGAGCCAGCACGCGGGCCAGGTGCACCCTTTGCCGCTCGCCACCCGACAAGGCCAGGTAGCTGCGCCCCACCAGGTGCGAGGCATCCGCTGCCTGCAGAGCCTCGTCAATGATCTCGGCGTCGCGCTGTTGCCCGGTGCCGTGTGGCATGCGCCCCATGGCCACCACTTCCTCGACCTTGAACGAAAACCCCAGGCTGGACACCTGCGGTAGCACCGCCAGGCGCCTGGCACGCTCCTGCCCGGCCCAGTGAGCCAGTGGCCGGCCTTGTAGCGTCACATTGCCGCGGTCCGGTGCCAACTCGCCACACAGCACCCCGAGCAGGCTGCTCTTGCCGGCGCCATTCGGGCCGAGCACGCCCACCACCTGCCCGGGACTCAAGTGCAGATCAATACCGTGCAACACGTCATTGCTGCCCCGCTTAAGGTGCAGCCCCTCGACTTGCAACATCAGCTGCGCCCTCGTATCAGCAGAAGCAGGAAGAACGGCGCGCCGATAAAGGCAGTGACGATGCCGATCGGCAGCTCGGCAGGCGCCAACAGCAAGCGCGCCGCGAGATCGGCGAACAGCATGAGCACACCCCCGGCCAGCAACGACGCGGGCAGTACCACGCGATGATCGGGCCCTGCCAGCAAACGCACTAGGTGAGGAACCACCAGGCCGATGAAACCGATCAGCCCCGCGGCGGCCACCGCTGCCCCCACACCCAATGCCGTGCAGAACACCAGTTCGCGCTTGAGCCGCTCGACGTCGACGCCCAGGTGACGGGCCTCCGACTCGCCCAGCAACAAGGCATTCAGCGCCTTCGCGCGGCGCGGCAACCACAGCGCCACACCGCCTGCTATAAGCAGCAAGGGCCACAGACGCTCATAGCTGGCACCATTGAGGCTGCCCAGGTTCCAGAAGGTCAGCGTACGCAGGGTGGCATCATCGGCCAGGTAGGAAAACAGGCCGACGGCAGCACCGCCCAGCGCCGTCATGGCCACACCGGCCAACAGCATCGTGGCGACATTGGTCTGCCCGTCGCGACGCCCAAGGCGATAGACCAGCGCAGTGACCCCCAGCCCACCGATGAAGGCACACAGTGACAACAGATAAGGGGCCAGCGCATCCGGCAGGCCACCAAGCCAACTGCCACCCACGATGGCCACCGCCGCGCCCATCGCCGCACCGGCGGCAACCCCCACCAGGCCCGGGTCGGCCAACGGGTTACGAAAGAGCCCCTGCATGGCCACACCAGACAACGCCAGTACCGCCCCCACCGCCAACCCCAGCAAGGTGCGCGGCAGCCGGATTTGTCCCAGGATCATCTCGGCCTGCTGCAGGCCGTCTGCCGCAATTGGCAAACCCAACAGGCGCAGGCCTGCGCGCAGGGTATCGATCATCGGCAGGCTGACGGGCCCTAGGGCCAGCGACAGCCAGACTGCCAGCAGGCACAGCAATGTCAGGCAAACAAACAGTGTTCGCGGCTGGATCCGTTGTTTCATTTAGCGGTGCTTGCCGGGTAGAACGCAGTCGCCAGTTCCTGCAGGGCGGTTGGCAGGCGCGGGCCAAGGCCACCCACCAGCAATGTCGGGTCGAGCGACACCAGGCGCTTGTCGCGCACTGCACGGGAAGCGGCCAGGGCGGGGTTTTCCTTGAGCAGTGCGTGCAAGGCCTGCTCGCCGCTCAGTGCACGGTCGGAGAACACCACCACATCCGGGTCGAGCGCCGCCAGCGCCTCATTGGAGAAGTTCTTGTAGCCCTGGTGCTCGGCCAGGTTGCGCGCCCCTGCCTGACGCAACAGCCAGTCCCCTGCCGTGCCCTGCCCGGCAATCAGCGGTTTGGCACCCGCATGGCCAACCAGCAGCAATACACCTGGCGCCTTGTGATGCTGCTGGGCCTGCTGCACCTGCTGCTGCAGCGCTTCAAGTTGCTGGTGATAGCTGGCCGCCAGCTGTGCCGCTTTCTCCTCGACGCCCAGCAAACTCCCCAGCTGCTTCAGATTCTGGTCCACGGCAGCCAGCTCGGCCTGGCTGGAGAACAGCTCGACACGTACGCCCGCCTTGCGCACCTGCGCCAACACCGGCGGTGGCCCCATTTCTTCGGTGCCGACCAGCACATCCGGGCGCAGGCTGAGAATGCCCTCGGCCGACAACTGCCGTTGGTAACCGATACTCGGCAAGGCCTTCAGCGACTCGGGGTGCTGGCTGGTGGTATCGACGCCCACCAGGCGTGGCTCGCCGCCCAATTCACTGATCCACTCGCTGAGCGCCCCGCCAGCACTGACCCAGCGCTGTGGCAAGTCGGCAGCCAAGGCCTGGGTGGCAACAACGAGAGCTGCGCACAGGGCGAGCAAGGCAGCGGGACGGCGCATCATCGGATTCCTTCTGAAGACGGGCCGCACACCTTGTGGCGAGCGGCGGAACTGCGCACCATAGACGACTGGCGCAGCGAATGCGGGCAATTTGATAATTATTCGCATTGAAGCGTCAAGCCATCACTTTGTTTCACGAGCCTTCCCTGCAATGCATTTTCTCTGCTCTTCCGCGGCCCTGGCCGAGGGCCACAGCCGCGCCTTCAGCGTAGACGGCATCGACCTGTTCGGCGTGCGCCGCCACGGTCAGGTGCATCTCTACCGCAACCGCTGCCCGCATCGCGGCATCCCGCTGAACTGGGCGCGAGACGCCTTTCTCGACGACAGTGCAAGCCTGATCCACTGCGCCCATCATGGCGCGCTGTTTCTGATCGACAGCGGTGAGTGCGTGGCTGGCCCCTGCGAAGGCGAGATGCTGCAGGCCCTGGACTGCCATGAAGACAGCCAGGGTATCTGGTTCAAGGGTTGAGCAGCACCGGCAGCGGGCGGTCGATGACGATTCGCGAGGCATCCAGGCGTACACCGTAAGCCAGTACCTCGACCCCGTCCGCCACCGCAGCGCGCAGGGCGTCGGCATAGGCAAAGTCGATTTCGTCGGCGGGGCGCACGGCCTCGACACCGGTCAGGTTCACACAGTACAGCTGCACCGCACGAATGCCCTGGCGGGCCAAGGCCGCCAGCTCGCGCAGGTGCTTGGCGCCACGCTGGGTCACGGCATCCGGGAAGGCCGCCACGGCGTTATCCGGGTAACCCAGGGTCACACTCTTGACCTCGACATAGGCCGGCCCGTCGGCGAACTCCAGGCGAAAATCCACCCGGCTGCGTTCTTCACCGTAAGCCACCTCACGTTTCAGCGCAGTAAAACCGGCCAATTCATGGATCACCCCGGCGTGCAGTGCCTCTTCAACCAGTGCATTGGCCCGCCCGGTATTGATACAGGCCAGGCGGCCCTGGGGCGTTTCGCTGATTTCCCAAGTGCCTGGCAGCTTGCGCTTGGGGTCGTTGGAGCGGCTGAACCACACCTGCCCGCCCTCGCGCATGCAATTGAGCATGGAGCCGGTGTTCGGACAGTGGATGGTCAACTGCTCGCCATTGGCCAGTTCGATGTCGGCCAAAAAGCGCTTGTAGCGGCGCAGCAGGCGCCCTTGTTCAAGTTGAGGAAAGTACACCCGTTTACCCCTGCCAGTTCCGCAGGCCGCGGGCAATACGCGCGACGGCCTCTTCCAGCCGGGGCAGGCTCTGGGTGTAGGCAAAACGCACGTGATGCCCGGCCAGGTGGCGGCCGAAATCCAGGCCTGGGGTGAATGCCAGGTGCTCGGTTTCCAGGAAGTGCCGGCAGAACGCGAAGGCGTCGCCGCCGAAGGCGCTGATGTCGGCGTACAGGTAGAACGCCCCCTGCGGCTCGACGGCGATGCGGAAGCCCAGTTCACGCAGGGCCGGCAACAGATAGTCACGGCGAAGGGCGAACTCGGCACGGCGCTCTTCGAAAATTGCCAGGGTTTCCGGCTGGAAGCAGGCCAGCGCCGCATGCTGGGCCATGCTCGGTGCGCTGATGTAGAGGTTCTGCGCCAGTTTCTCCAGATCGGCCACGGCATCGGGCGGAGCCACCAGCCAACCGAGCCGCCAGCCAGTCATGCCGAAATACTTGGAAAAACTATTAAGGACGAAGGCCGAGTCGTCCACTTCCAGCACACTCGGTGCGTCCATGCCGTAGGTCAGGCCGTGGTAGATCTCGTCCACCACCAGGTGGCCATGGCGTTCACGCGTGGCCTTGGCCAGGCTGGCCAGCTCGTCGCGGCCCAGTACGGTGCCCGTCGGGTTGGCTGGCGAGGCGACCAGGGCGCCGACGCTGTCCTTGTCCCAGTAACGTTCGATCAGCTCGGCGGTGAGCTGGTAGTTGGTCTCCGGCCCCACCGGCACCAACTGCGCGCCGCCTTCGACCAGGCGCAGGAAGTGGCGGTTGCACGGGTAACCCGGGTCGGCCAGCAGCCAATGCTTGCCGGGATCGACCAACAGGCTGCTGGCCAGCAGCAGCGCGCCGGAGCCGCCCGGCGTGACCAGAATCCGCTCCGGGTCAATCTGCAGGCCATAACGCTGGCCATAGAACCCGGCGATGGCCTCGCGCAGCGCTGGCAGCCCGCGGGCGGCGGTATAGCGGGTATGCCCGGCAGCCAGCGCGGCCTGGCCGGCAGCGACGATCGGTGCGGCGGTGGTGAAGTCGGGTTCGCCGATTTCCAGGTGGATCACATCGTGCCCGGCGGCTTGAAGTTCGTTGGCCCGCGCCAGCAACGCCATGACGTGGAAGGGTTCGATGGCGCGACTGCGCGCACTGTAGGGGTGGGCCATGACCTTCTCTCAATTGGGTCTAAACTAGACATTCTACCTTTGCAAGGCACCGAACGTGCGGCTCCTGCCGCTGTCAACAGCTAGGATCGGGCGGGGTAGCGCACCCCCGATCTATCTGGTAAGTTCGGCGGCTCGCAGTCGCAGGGCCGGCGGGTGCCGGAGATGGAGCAGCCTGCGCATTGGATCAGATGAGTGAGAGGCGGTCTATTCATGTCCACCGTAGAAAAGCAAAAAACCGGTCAGACCATGTACGGTGTCGAGCCCTATAAAGAGACCAAGGGCGAGGAGTACATGGGCGAGCCCATGCGCAAGCATTTCACCAAACTCCTCAATGCCTGGAAAGGCGAGCTGATGGTCAGTGTGGACCGTACCGTGGACCACATGAAGGACGAAGCAGCCAACTTCCCCGACCCGGCCGACCGTGCCAGCCAGGAAGAAGAATTTGCACTGGAACTGCGCAACCGCGACCGCGAGCGCAAGCTGATCAAGAAGATCGACAAGACCCTGCAGAAGATCCAGGACCAGGATTACGGCTGGTGCGATTCCTGCGGCATCGAGATCGGCCTGCGCCGTCTGGAAGCCCGTCCGACCGCCGACCTTTGCTTCGACTGCAAGGAAATCTCGGAGAAAAAGGAAAAGACCGTCGGCAAAGGCTGATTCTTCTCCCATCCGAACGGGGCGCATCTAGCGCCCCGTTTCATTTATATGCCCGGCAATGCCATGAAAGACTCCCGCTACATCGGCCGCTTCGCCCCCACCCCGAGCGGTTTCCTGCACTTCGGCTCGCTGGTTGCCGCCCTCGCCTCCTGGCTCGACGCCCGCGCTGTAAATGGCCGCTGGCTGCTGCGCATGGAAGACACCGACCCGCCCCGGGAAATGCCCGGTGCCCGCGACGCGATCCTGCAAACCCTCGAACGCTACGGCCTGGAATGGGACGGCGAGGTGGTGTACCAGAGCCAGCGCCACGATGCCTACGCTGCGGTGGTCGACCGCCTGTTCAGCATGGGCCTGGCATACGCCTGCACCTGTTCGCGCAAGCAGCTGGAGGGCCACAACGGCATCTACCCAGGCTTTTGCCGTAACGCCGGGCATGCCCGTGAAGGCGCGGCGATCCGGCTGCGGGTGCCGGAGCTGATTTACCGTTTCACCGACCGGGTACAGGGCGAGTTCCAGCAGCATCTGGGGCGTGAGGTGGGCGATTTTGTCATCCAGCGCCGGGACGGGCTTTACGCCTATCAGCTGGCGGTGGTGCTGGACGACGCCTGGCAAGGTGTTACCGACATCGTGCGTGGCGCCGACCTGCTCGACAACACCCCGCGCCAGCTCTACCTGCAGGAGTTGTTGGGCTTTTCGCAGCCGCGTTATCTGCATATTCCACTGATCGTGCAACCGGATGGGCACAAGCTGGGCAAGTCGTACCGTTCACCGCCGCTGCAGGCGGAGCAGGCGACGCCGCTGCTGTTGAGAGCCCTGCGGGCATTGGGGCAAGAGACCGATTCGCAACTGCTGCTGGCAACACCAGCCGAAGTGCTCGATAGGGCTCGCCAGCAGTGGCGGCCAGCGGCGATTGCCCGGCAGACCACGGTGCCAGAGGCTGATTTGCACTGAAACAGGCCTGGCCCTTTCGCGTGTAAACCCGCTCCCACAGGTTTTCCATAGCCCTCAGAATTGTGGTGATCCTGTGGGAACGGGTTTACCCGCGAAAGGGCCGCCACAGACAACCCCGCTCTCAAAATCAAAAGCCCATTAAATTCAACCCCTTGGCGAACACCATGGATTCCCGCTAGCATCCCCCCCGCCATTTGCGCCAATAATAAGTCCAAGCCCGCAGCGCCCAACCATCGAGGCCAGCATGTACATCTATCGTTTGGTCCTGCTACTGGTCGTGGGGATCTACCTGTTCTCCCCGGCCATCATGGACTGGTGGATCGAACCGACCGGTGCCTGGTACCGCCCCTACCTGCTCTGGCTGATCCTGATCGTCGTCACCTTCATCCTGCAGAGCCAACGAGATGCCGATGAGCTTTAGCCTGACCCAGATGATCCTGATCAGCGCCGGGTACCTCATGGTGCTGTTCGGCGTGGCCTGGATCAGCGAGCGTGGGCTGATCCCGCGTTCCATCATTCGCCACCCGCTGACCTACACCCTGTCCCTGGGCGTCTACGCCAGTGCCTGGGCCTTCTATGGCTCGGTGGGCCTGGCCTATCAGTATGGCTACGGTTTCCTCGCCTGTTACCTGGGAGTATCTGGTGCATTCCTGCTGGCACCGGTGCTGCTGTATCCGATCCTCAAGATCACCCGCACGTACCAGCTGTCATCGCTGGCCGACTTGCTGGCGTTCCGCTTTCGCAGCACCTGGGCCGGCGCCCTGACCACGCTCATCATGCTGATCGGCGTACTGCCCTTGCTGGCCCTGCAGATACAGGCGGTGGCCGACTCGATCAGTATCCTGACCGGCGAGCCAGTCAAGGCGCGGGTGGCCTTTGCCTTCTGTATCCTGATCATCCTGTTCACCATTTTCTTCGGTTCGCGCCACATCGCCACCCGCGAGAAGCACGAAGGCCTGGTTTTCGCCATCGCTTTCGAATCGGTGATCAAGCTGCTGGCCCTGGGCGGCATCGGTTTGTATGCCCTTTACGGCGTGTTCGGCGGCCCCCATGAGCTGGAAGTCTGGCTGCTGCAGAACCAGACCGCCCTGGCGGCGCTGCACACGCCGCTGCAGGAAGGCCCTTGGCGCACCCTGCTGCTGGTGTTCTTCGCCTCGGCCATCGTCATGCCGCACATGTACCACATGGCTTTCACCGAAAACCTCAACCCGCGCGCGTTGGTCAGCGCCAGCTGGGGCCTGCCGCTGTTCCTGCTGCTGATGAGCCTGGCCGTGCCGCTGGTGCTATGGGCCGGCCTGCGCCTGGGCGCCAGCACCAACCCCGAGTACTTCACCCTGGGCCTGGGAATCGCCGCCAACAACCAGGCACTGGCACTGGTCGCCTACGTCGGCGGGCTTGCCTCCGCCAGCGGGCTGATCATCGTCACTACCCTGGCCCTGTCGGGCATGGCCCTCAACCATCTGGTGCTGCCGCTTTACCAGCCACCGGCCGAAGGTAACATCTACCGCTGGCTGAAATGGACCCGTCGCGCGCTGATCGTCGCCATCATCACCGCAGGCTTTGTCTTCTACCTCACCCAGAACAACCACCAGAGCCTGGCCAACCTGGGCATCGTGGCCTTCGTCGCCACCTTGCAGTTCCTGCCTGGCGTGCTGTCGGTGCTGTACTGGCCCACCGCCAACCGCCGCGGCTTCATCGCCGGCCTGCTGGCAGGCACCTTGGTGTGGATGGTGACGATGCTATTGCCGCTGCTGGGCAATCTGCAGGGTTTCTACATTCCATTGCTGGACATGATCTATGTGCTCGACGACACCAGCTGGCACATGGCGGCCATCGCGTCGCTGGCGGCCAACGTGCTGTTGTTCACCCTGATTTCGCTGTTCACCAACGCCAGCAGCGAAGAAGTCAGCGCCGCCGAAGCCTGCGCCGTGGACAACGTGCGGCGCCCGCAACGCCGCGAATTGCATGCCGCCTCGCCACAGGAGTTTGCCACCCAGCTGGCCAAACCTCTGGGCGCCAAGGCCGCGCAAAAAGAAGTCGAACAGGCCCTGCGCGACCTCTACCTGCCGTTCGACGAGCGCCGCCCCTACGCCTTGCGCCGCCTGCGTGACCGTATCGAGGCCAACCTCTCCGGGTTGATGGGGCCGAGCGTGGCCCAGGACATGGTCGAGACCTTCCTGCCGTACAAGTCCGGTAACGAAAACTACGTCACCGAAGACATCCACTTCATCGAAAGCCGCCTTGAGGACTACCACTCGCGCCTCACCGGCCTGGCTGCCGAGCTCGACGCCCTGCGCCGCTACCACCGCCAGACCCTGCAAGAGCTGCCCATGGGCGTCTGTTCGCTGGCCAAGGACCAGGAAATCCTCATGTGGAACAAAGCCATGGAAGAGCTGACCGGGATTGCGGCCAAGCATGTGGTCGGCTCGCGCCTGATGACCATCGGCGAACCCTGGCGAGGCCTGCTGCAAGGCTTCATCAACGTGCCCGACGAACACCTGCACAAGCAGCGCCTGGCGCTGGACGGCCAACCGCGCTGGCTGAACCTGCACAAGGCGGCCATCGACGAACCCCTGGCACCAGGCAACAGCGGCCTGGTGCTGCTGGTGGAAGACCTTACCGAAACCCAGGCCCTGGAAGACAAGCTGGTGCACTCCGAGCGCCTTGCCAGCATTGGCCGCCTGGCTGCCGGCGTGGCCCACGAAATCGGCAACCCGATCACCGGCATTGCCTGCCTGGCGCAGAACCTGCGCGAAGAGCGCGAAGGCGATGGTGAAATCATCGAGCTGTCCAGCCAGATCCTCGAACAGACCAAGCGCGTCTCGCGCATCGTCCAGTCGCTGATGAGCTTCGCCCACGCCGGCGGCAGCCATCAGAACAGCGAAGAGCCAGTGTGCCTGGCCGAAGTGGCGCAGGACGCCATCGGTCTGCTGGCACTGAACCGGCGCAATTTCGAAGTGCAGTTCTTCAACCTCTGCGACCCGGACCACTGGGCCGAGGGGGATCCCCAGCGCCTCGCCCAGGTATTGATCAACCTGCTCTCCAATGCCCGCGATGCATCAAAGCCCGGCAGTGCCGTACGTGTGCGCAGTGAAGTCAGCGAGCACACCGTCGACCTGATCGTCGAAGACGAGGGCAGCGGGATCCCGAAGAGCATCATGGACCGCCTGTTCGAACCGTTCTTCACTACCAAGGACCCGGGCGAAGGAACCGGACTGGGGCTCGCTCTGGTCTATTCCATCGTGGAAGAGCATTATGGGCAAATCACCATCGACAGCCCGGCCGACATCGAACGGCAACGTGGCACCCGGATCCGCGTGACCCTGCCCCGGCATGTCGTAGCGACGTCCCCTGAAATTCGAGACCGTCGAGAGAATTGAATCAATGCCGCACATTCTGATCGTCGAAGACGAAACCATCATCCGCTCGGCCCTGCGTCGGCTGCTAGAACGCAACCAGTACCAGGTCAGCGAAGCCGGCTCGGTGCAGGAAGCCCAGGAACGCTTCAGCATTGCCACCTTCGACCTGATCGTCAGCGACCTGCGCCTGCCAGGCGCCCCAGGCACCGAGCTGATCAAGCTTGGCCAGGGCACCCCGGTGCTGATCATGACCAGCTACGCCAGCCTGCGCTCGGCGGTGGACTCGATGAAGATGGGCGCGGTGGACTACATCGCCAAGCCTTTCGACCACGATGAAATGCTTCAGGCCGTGGCGCGCATTCTGCGCGACCGGCAGAGCGCCCCGGCGGCCATACCCGCTGCCGCCGAGCCACGGGCCAACGGCAAGGCCGCGCCAGCCGACAAGGGCGCCGCCGCCGTCAATGGCGAGATCGGCATCATCGGGTCGTGCCCGCCGATGCAGGACATGTACAGCAAGATCCGCAAGGTCGCGCCCACCGACTCCAATGTGCTGATCCAGGGCGAGTCGGGCACCGGTAAAGAGCTGGTCGCCCGTGCCTTGCACAACCTGTCGCGGCGAGCCAAGGCGCCGATGATCTCGGTGAACTGCGCGGCCATTCCGGAAACCCTGATCGAATCGGAACTGTTCGGCCACGAAAAAGGCGCCTTCACCGGCGCCAGTGCTGGCCGTGCCGGCCTGGTGGAAGCCGCTGACGGCGGCACCCTGTTCCTCGACGAAATCGGCGAGCTGCCGCTCGAAGCCCAGGCGCGCTTGTTGCGCGTGCTGCAGGAAGGCGAAATCCGCCGGGTCGGTTCGGTTCAGTCGCAAAAGGTCGACGTGCGCCTGATCGCCGCGACCCACCGCGACCTGAAGAACCTGTCCAAAGCCGGGCAGTTCCGTGAAGACCTTTATTACCGTCTGCATGTGATCGCCCTGAAATTGCCGGCCCTGCGCGAGCGCGGCAGCGACGTCAACGAGATCGCCAGTGCATTCCTCGCCCGCCAGAGCGCGCGCATCGGCCGTGACGACCTGCACTTCTCGGCCGAGGCCGAGCAAGCCATTCGTCATTACAGCTGGCCAGGTAACGTGCGTGAACTGGAAAACGCCGTTGAGCGCGCGGTGATCCTGAGCGAGAGCGCGGAAATTTCCTCCGACATGCTGGGCATCGACATCGAGCTGAGCGACCTGGAGGAGGATGACATCCTCGACAATGCCCTGGTCGCAGCCAGCGCCAGCGCCAGCAGTGCCAGCCATGAGCCGACAGAGGACCTGTCGCTGGAGGATTATTTCCAGCACTTCGTGCTCGAGCATCAGGACCACATGACCGAGACCGAGCTGGCTCGCAAACTCGGTGTCAGCCGCAAGTGCTTGTGGGAACGGCGCCAGCGCCTGGGCATCCCGCGGCGCAAGAGCAACGCCACCAGCGACAACTGATTCGGATCTCCACTACCCTCTTCGCGGGCTTGCCCGCGAAGAGGCCGGCAAGGCCACAGCCCCTCCACAGGTAACACCTCAGTTCCCGCACAAATCTGTTACCCAACCTTTCCGGCGTAACAGTTCCCGAGGCGTACGGTAACGAAAAAGCTCCGTTTTCGACCTGCCGAAATTCGCCAAACCACCCCAAACCCTTGATTTTGCTGGGTTTCGAAAAGTTGGCACGGCACCTGCTATATGTCTTGTACAAGAACAATAACAAGCACAGCAACTCAGAATAAGAACAAGACGAAACGGCTCACGCACAATAAAAACAAGACGGCGGAGGCGCAGCTAACTGATTCTTTTGGAGAGGATGCGTGTTTGGGGCTTGCCCCACGACCAGGCAGAGAACAACAAAAACTGCACTTAAAAGCAGCGCCTGAACTGGTTGGATCGAAGGATCAACGTGACATCAGCGGCCAAAGCAATCCGTTTGCTCTTTACCCCCGGATTGGGGGTCGTCCACAAGCTTCGAGATTTGTGGACAGGGCACTCAACAAAAACAAGAAGCCCAGTAAAAAAACAATAAGAGCACGCAACGACTTCTTGGGGAGCTTAGGCTCCCCTTGTCGTTTCTCCCCTTTAGCAGGAGCTTCCTGCTACCGCCTACACCATTCCCCCAGTAAATGCTAGAATCCCCGCCCATCATGCGGCCATTCTCCTATTCTTGGCCGAACATTCCTTCAAACAGTGCATCCCATGCTGAAGAAGCTGTTCCAGTCGTTCCGCCCACCCGTACCGGGCCAGCACCACAGGCGCACTACGCCCGAGGTGATCAACAAGAGCCAACACTCGCTGCAGCGCCACCAGTTCAGCCGCCACGCGGTGAACATCGTCGAGCGCCTGCAGAGTGCGGGCTACCAGGCATACCTGGTCGGTGGCTGCGTCCGCGACCTGATGCTGGGCATCACGCCCAAGGACTTCGACGTCGCCACCAGTGCCACGCCCGAGCAGGTCCGTGCCGAATTCCGCAACGCGCGCATCATCGGCCGGCGCTTCAAGCTGGTCCATGTGCATTTCGGCCGCGAGATCATCGAAGTCGCGACATTCCGCGCCCACCACTCGGAAGACGACCAGGGCGACAGCCACCGTTCGTCACACAACGCCAGTGGTCGCATCCTGCGTGACAACGTGTACGGCACCCTGGAAGAAGACGCGCAACGCCGCGACTTCACCATCAATGCCCTCTACTACGACCCGGTCAGCGAGCGCATCCTCGACTACGCCAACGGCGTGCACGATGTGCGCAACCGCCTGTTGCGCCTGATCGGTGACCCGACCCACCGCTACCAGGAAGACCCGGTGCGCATGTTGCGTGCCGTGCGTTTCGCCGCCAAGCTCGACTTCGGCATCGAGAAACACACCTTCCAGCCGATCCGCAAGCTGGCCCCGATGCTGCGCGAAATCCCGCCAGCGCGCCTGTTCGAGGAATGCCTCAAGCTGTTCCTCTCCGGCCAGGGTGCCATCGCCTTCGAGATGCTGGTCGACCTGGAGTTGTTCGAGCCGCTGTTCCCAGCCAGTGCCCATGCCCTGGACGAGCGCCCGACCTACACCCATACCCTGATCAGCCAGGCGCTGAACAACACCGACCTGCGCGTCAAGCAAGGCAAGCCGGTGACCCCGGCCTTCCTGTTTGCCGCCCTGCTCTGGCCAGCCCTGCCAAGCCGTGTGCTGCATCTGCAGAGCCAAGGCGTGCCGCCGATCCCGGCCATGAACGGTGCAGCCCACGACCTGATTGCCGAGCAATGTGCACGCATCGCCATTCCCAAGCGCTTCACCCTGCCGATCCGCGAGATCTGGGACATGCAGGAACGTCTGCCGCGCCGCAGTGGTAAACGCGCTGACATGCTGCTCGACAACCCGCGCTTCCGCGCCGGCTACGATTTCCTGCTGCTGCGCGAAAGCGCCGGCGAGGAAACCGATGACCTTGGCCAGTGGTGGACCGACTACCAAGATGCCAACGACAGCGAGCGCCGCGAGATGATCCGCGAGCTCGGTAGCCGTGACGAAGGCACCGGTGCCGGCCCGCGCAAACGCAAGCGCAGTGGCAGCAAGCGCAAGCGCAGCGGTGGTGACGAGGCGTTCGAGTGACCACGCGCGCCTACATCGGCCTGGGCAGCAACCTGGACGCACCCGCCGAACAGTTGCGCAGTGCCATGCAGGCGCTTGATCAAGTCGACGGCAGCCGCCTGGTGGCGGCTTCGGCCCTGTACACCAGCGATTCGCTGCTGCCCGGCCAGCCGCGCTACACCAACGCCGTGGCCGCGCTCGACACCACCTTGGCCCCACTGGACCTGCTCGACGCCTTGCAGGCCATCGAGAACGAGCAAGGCCGTGTGCGCAAGGAACGCTGGGGCCCACGCACGCTCGACCTGGACATGCTGCTGTTCGGTGACCAAGTCATCGATGTGCCACGCCTGCAGGTGCCGCACTACCACATGCATGCACGCCCCTTCGTGCTGTACCCCTTGGCCGAACTGGTGGCGGATGACTTCTGCCTGGCCGATGGCCGTACCCTCGCCCAGTTGCTCGAAGCCTGCCCGTTCGTCGGCCTGGAACGCCTGTAAACCGGGTGTTTGAGACATTTACCAGGTCACGGTAACGCCAGTAACACCCTGTTAGTAACAATGCGGTAACAGGGTGATTGACTTCCCCCACCTCGCTCACGACTATAGGCGTCCCGTGTGGCACCAAAGTGCCGCATACCCGTATTTAGGCCCGGACGGACCTGTGCCCGAACATCACGCGCGATGATGTGCCGCTCCGGAAGATGACTACACGCGTTGTATGCAGTCGTTTTTCACAGCGCCTGAACGAGGATTTTCCTACATGCCTGAAGTAACCCTGACCACCCTGCATGGCTTGAAGGCCAAGGGTGAAAAGATCACCATGCTGACCTGCTACGATGCGACCTTCGCCAAGGCCTGCAGCCAGGCCGGCGTCGACGTGTTGCTGGTGGGCGACTCCCTGGGGATGGTCCTGCAGGGCCACGACAGCACGCTGCCCGTCACCACTGCCGAGATGGCCTACCACACGGCCTGCGTCAAACGCGGCAACGATGGCGCGCTGATCCTCGCCGACCTGCCGTTCATGGCCCACGCCACCCCCGAGCAGGCTTTTGCCAACTGCGCCACGCTGATGCAGGCCGGCGCCCACATGATCAAGCTCGAAGGCGCCGCCTGGCTGGCAGACACCATCCGCCTGCTGGCCGAGCGCGGCGTACCGGTGTGCGCGCACATGGGCCTGACCCCGCAGACCGTCAACGTGCTGGGCGGCTACAAGGTACAGGGCCGCCAGGAAGCCCAGGCGCGGCAGATGCGTGCCGACGCCATTGCCCTGGAACAGGCCGGCGCGGCGATGCTGCTGCTGGAATGCGTGCCCAGCGAGCTGGCTGCGGAGATCACCCAGGCAGTGGGTATTCCAGTAATCGGCATTGGCGCCGGTAGCGCCACCGACGGCCAGGTACTGGTGTTGCACGACATGCTGGGCCTGTCGCTGAGTGGCCGGGTACCCAAGTTCGTGAAGAACTTCATGGCCGGCCAGGCTGACATCCAGAGCGCCCTTACCGCCTACGTCAAGGCCGTCAAGGACGTTACCTTCCCTGCAGCCGAGCACGGATTCAGCGCATGAACACAGTCAAGACCGTCCGCGAACTGCGCGCCGCCGTCGCCCGTGCACGCGGTGAGGGCAAACGCATCGGCTTCGTGCCGACCATGGGCAACCTGCACAGCGGCCACGCCGCGCTGGTAACCAAGGCCGCCCAACGTGCCGATTTCGTGGTCGCCAGCATTTTCGTCAACCCCTTGCAGTTCGGTGCCAACGAAGATCTCGACAAATACCCGCGCACCCTCGCCGCCGACCAGGAGCGCCTGCTGCAGGCCGGTTGCAATCTGCTGTTCGCGCCCACAGTGGAAGAGATGTACCCCGATGGCATGAGCGTGCAAACCCGCGTCAGCGTGCCCAACCTGTCCGAAGGCCTGTGCGGTGCCAGCCGCCCCGGGCATTTCGAAGGTGTGGCGACCGTGGTCAGCAAGCTGTTCAACATGGTCCAGCCGGACCTGGCCGTGTTTGGCGAGAAGGACTACCAGCAACTGGCGGTGATCCGCGCCATGGTGCGCGACCTGAACATGCCGATCCAGATCATTGGTGAGCCGACCGTGCGCGCCGAAGATGGCCTGGCGCTGTCGTCACGCAATGGTTACCTGACGCCCGAGCAGCGGGCTACGGCGCCGGTGGTTTATCGCACCTTGCAGCAGATTGGCCAGGCGCTGGTACGCGGCCAGGTGGATTTCGCGGCACTGATCGAGGAAGGCAAGGCCCAGCTGAGCGCTGCCGGTCTGCGCCCGGATTACCTGGAAGTGCGCCATGCCCTGAACCTGCGCCCGGCAACCTTTGGCGACCGGGACCTGGTGATTCTTGCTGCTGCTTACCTGGGTAACACTCGGTTGATCGATAATTTGTATCTGCATCTGGACGAGAAGACCGCATAACCTTCCGGGGCTGCTTCGCAGCCCATTCGCGGCGGTTCGGCGCCCCGACAAGCCCGTTCCCATATGCCTATAATGATGGCCTGTCTGAACCCGGCAATCAGTGCCCTGTCCAAGGCTCACCCCGCATCAAGGAATTCCGCTCAATGGCGTATTACCGTACCCCCCACGATGTGACGGCCCTGCCTGCCTGGCAGGCCCTGCAGAAACACCGCGACGCCATGCAAGGCTTCAGCATGCGCGAAGCCTTCGCCGCCGACGCCAATCGCTTCGATCAGTTCTCCCTGAGCTGCTGCGGCCTTTTCCTCGACTACTCGAAAAACCTGATCACCGACGAGAGCCGCAATCTGCTGGTGAACCTGGCCGAACAGGTCGGCCTGCAGGATGCGATCAAGTCGATGTTCAGCGGCGAGATCATCAACGCCTCGGAAGGCCGCCCGGTGCTGCACACCGCGCTGCGCCGCCCGGTGGGCGACAAGCTCAGCGTCAACGGCGTCAACGTGATGCCGGAAGTGCACAAGGTACTCAACCAGATCACCGAACTGGTCGGCCGCATTCATGACGGCCTGTGGCGTGGCTACAGCGAAAAGCCGATCACCGATGTGGTCAACATCGGCATTGGCGGCTCGTTCCTCGGCCCCGAGCTGGTCTCCGAAGCCCTGCTGCCTTATGCCCAGCGCGGCGTGCGTTGCCATTACCTGGCCAACATCGACGGCAGCGAGTTCCATGAACTGTCGGCCAACCTGCGCGCCGAAACCACGCTGTTCATCGTCTCGTCGAAATCGTTCAACACTCTCGAGACCCTGAAGAATGCCATGGCCGCGCGCACCTGGTACCTGGCCCAGGGCGGATCGGAAGCCGAGCTGTATCGCCACTTCATCGCAGTGTCGAGCAACAAGGCCGCCGCCGTGGCCTTCGGCATTCGCGAAGAGAACATCTTCCCGATGTGGGACTGGGTAGGCGGGCGCTACTCGCTGTGGTCAGCCATCGGCCTGCCGATCGCCCTGGCCATCGGCACTGCAAACTTCAAGGAACTGCTGTCGGGTGCCTACACCATGGACCAGCATTTCCAGACCGCGCCGTTCGACAAGAACATGCCGGTGCTGCTGGCCCTGCTGGGCGTCTGGTATGGCAACTTCTGGAACGCCAACAGCCACGCCATCCTGCCGTACGACCATTACCTGCGCAACATCACCAAGCACCTGCAGCAGCTGGACATGGAGTCCAACGGCAAGAGCGTGCTGCAGGATGGTACCCCGGTCAAGACCGATACCGGCCCGGTGATCTGGGGCGGCGTCGGCTGCAACGGCCAGCATGCCTACCACCAGTTGCTGCACCAAGGCACTCAGCTGATCCCGGCCGACTTCATCGTCCCCGTGGTCAGCTTCAACCCGGTGGCCGACCACCATCAGTGGCTGTACGCCAACTGCCTGTCGCAGAGCCAGGCGCTGATGCTCGGCAAGACCCGTGAAGAAGCCGAGGCCGAACTGCGTCAGAAGGGCCTGAACGAGGCGGACATCGAGAAGCTCGCGCCGCACAAGGTGATCCCGGGCAACCGCCCGAGCAACACCCTGGTGGTCGAGCGCATCAGCCCGCGCCGCCTGGGTGCACTGGTGGCGATGTACGAGCACAAGGTGTTCGTGCAAAGCGTGATCTGGGGCATCAACGCCTTCGACCAGTGGGGCGTGGAGCTGGGCAAGGAACTGGGCAAGGGCGTGTACCAGCGCCTGGTGGGCAGCCTGGAAGACAGCGCCGAAGATGGCTCCACCCAGGGTCTGATCAACTACTTCCGCGGCCGTCACCGCGGCTGACCTGCTCTTTGTGGGAGCGGCCTTGTGTCGCGAAAGGGGTGCGTAGCGCCCCCAGGATCTGAGCTTCGCAGCTGATATCGCCGGGGCCGCTTTGCGGCCCTTTCGCGACACAAGGCCGCTCCTACAACAGCCCTCAGGAACATCACCGCTAGCTACACTGTCCATCGAATAGCCGTTGCCGTCCCTCCGACAAGAGCAGGACCACCCGCCATGTTCGATATCAAGCAGTATCCCCACGCCCTGGCCGTCAGCCAGTCCGCCGGCCTCACCCACGACGACTACCAGCGCCTTTACCGCCAGTCGATCGAAGACCCCGACACCTTCTGGGCCGAACAGGCCAGACGCCTGGACTGGATCAAACCCTGGTCGAGCGTGCAGCAATGCGACCTGAGGACCGGCAAGGCCCTTTGGTTTGACGGTGCTCAGTTGAACGTCAGCTACAACTGCATCGATCGTCACCTGGCCCAGCGCAGCGAGCAGACCGCCCTGCTGTGGGAAGGCGACGACCCCACGGACTCCAAGTCCATCACCTACCGCGAACTGCACGGCCAGGTCTGCCGCCTGGCCAACGCCCTGAAGGCTCGCGGCGTGAAAAAAGGCGACCGGGTGTGCATCTACATGCCGATGATTCCCGAGGCCGCCTACGCCATGCTCGCCTGCACACGCATCGGCGCCATCCACTCGGTAGTGTTCGGCGGCTTCTCCCCCGATGCCCTGCGTGACCGCATTCTCGATGCCGACTGCCGCACCGTGATCACCGCCGATGAGGGCGTGCGCGGTGGCAAGCGCATACCGCTCAAGCACAATGTCGACAAGGCCCTGGCCAGCTGCCCTGAGGTCAGCAGTGTGTTCGTGGTGCGTCGCACCGGCGGTGATGTGGCCTGGAGCGAGGGCCGCGACGTCTGGTACCACGAAGCGACCGAAAAGGCCGGTGACGATTGCCCGCCCGAGCCGATGGGCGCCGAAGACCCTCTGTTCATCCTTTATACCTCCGGCAGCACCGGCAAGCCCAAGGGTGTGCTGCATACCACCGGTGGCTACCTGCTGCAGGCGACCATGACCTTCAAGGTGGTGTTCGACTACCGCGATGGCGAAGTATTCTGGTGCACGGCCGACGTCGGCTGGGTCACGGGCCACAGCTACATCGTCTACGGGCCATTGGCCAACGGCGCGATTTCACTGATGTTCGAAGGCGTACCCAACTACCCGGACACCTCGCGTTTCTGGCAAGTGGTGGACAAGCATCAGGTGAATATCTTCTACACCGCGCCCACCGCTCTGCGCGCGTTGATGCGTGAAGGTTCGGCACCGCTGCAGAGCACCTCGCGCAAAAGCCTGCGCCTGCTCGGCAGCGTGGGCGAACCGATCAACCCGGAAGCCTGGGAGTGGTACTTCGAAGAAGTTGGGCAGAAGCGTTGCCCCATCGTCGACACCTGGTGGCAGACCGAAACCGGCGGCATCATGCTCACGCCGCTACCGGGGTCGCAAAGGCTCAAGCCTGGCTGCGCCACTCAGCCGATGTTCGGCGTGCAACCGGCGCTGCTGGACGAAAAAGGCCAGCTGATAGAAGGCCCCGGTGCCGGCCTGCTGGTGATCAAGGCCAGCTGGCCTGGGCAGATCCGCAGCGTGTATGGCGACCACCAGCGCATGGTCGACACCTACTTCAAGCCCATGCCCGGCTACTACTTCACCGGTGACGGCGCCCGCCGCGATGCCGACGGCGATTACTGGATCACCGGCCGCATCGATGATGTGATCAACGTTTCCGGGCACCGCATCGGTACCGCCGAGGTAGAAAGCGCGCTGGTGCTGCACGACAGCGTCGCCGAGGCGGCCGTGGTTGGCTACCCCCACGACCTCAAGGGCCAGGGCGTGTATGCCTTCGTCACGACCATGAACGGCATTACCCCGGACGACACGCTCAAGGCCGAGCTGCTGGCGTTGGTCAGCAAGGAGATCGGCAGCTTTGCCAAGCCGGAACTGATCCAATGGGCGCCGGCCTTGCCCAAGACCCGCTCGGGCAAGATCATGCGGCGTATACTGCGCAAGATCGCCTGCAACGAGCTGGACAACCTTGGCGACACCTCGACCCTGGCCGACCCGAGCGTGGTGCAGGGCCTGATCGACAAACGCCTCAATCAATAGCGGGCGGCCACTTGCCATGGCCGTCCTGACACACAGGACGCCATGGAAGCCCTACGCCGCCGTATCGAAACCCAGGTCATGAGCCTTACCGGGCTGGCCCTCGGCCAGCTCGACCTCGAATCCCCCAAGGGCGACCCTGGCCTGTTCGGCCCGCACAGCATCAGCTGGCGGGTGCATGGCGACTTCCCGAGCATGTTGGTCGGCGGCATCAGCGCCCTGATGCTGCAGCTGCTGCACCCGTTGGCCCTGGCCGGGGTGTGGGACCATTCCAACTTCCGCGAAGACCTGCTCGGCCGCCTGCGCCGCACCAGCCAGTTCATCTCCGGCACCACGTTCGGCTCGACCCGTGATGCCGAATGGCTGATCGACAAAGTGCGCACCATCCACCTGCAGGTCACCGGCATCGCACCCGACGGCAGCCCCTATGCCGCCAGCGACCCGGACCTGCTGACCTGGGTGCACGTCGCTGAAGTCAGCAGCTTTCTCGCCGCCCACCTGCGTTACCGCGACCCTCAGTTGTCACGCGCCGACCAGGATGCCTATTACGCGGAAATCGCCCTTGTCGCCGAACGCCTCGGTGCCCGCGACGTGCCCCGCTCCTGCCAGCAGGTCGAGGACTATCTGCAGCGAATGCGCCCACAACTGCAATGCAGCGCGCGCAGCCTGGAAGTGGTCGGCATTCTGCTCGAAGCCCCTGCCCCGAGCCGCCTTGCCGAGCCGGTCGGCAAGCTGATGCTGCATGCAGGCATCGACCTGCTGCCGGACTGGGCCCTGGCCATGCTCGGCCTGCAGCAAGGGCCGCTGCAACGGCACATGATCCGCTTTGGCCTGCGCCGCACAGCGCCGGTCCTGCGCTGGGCCATGCGTGACGGCTCGGCACACCGGGCGAGGCGACGCATGGGCATCGAGTGACGGGAAAATGGTCGCCCCAGCGGAACCGATTTAACGTGCCATACTCCAAGCACTCCTGCTTAGACAGACGATGCGACACATGTACAAAGGATTGACTCGCGCACTCGGCGCCCTGTTGGCTCTCGTGGCCCTCTACAGCTTGCTCGGTTTCCTCATTCTTCCCGGTGTCGCCTTGCGCATCGCCAACCAGCAGCTGGCGCAATACGCCAACGTGCCGGCGCACCTGCAACGTATCGAACTCAACCCTTTCAGCCTTGAGCTGACGCTGTGGGGCCTGCAGATCGGCGAGCCCGGCAAAGAGCAGGTCGGCTTCGAACGGCTGTATGCCAACCTGGCACTGGACAGCCTGTGGATTCGCGCCCTGCACCTGCAGGCCATCGAGCTCGACAAGCCACGCAACGAGGTGCTGTTCGCCAAGGACGGTACGCTCAACCTGACGCAGCTGTTCAAGTTGCCTGCCAGCGAAGCCAAGCCGGACGAGCCCCCCGGCGACCCCTTTCCGCTGCGTATTGGCAGCATCAAGCTCAGTGGTGGCTACCTGCATTTCCAGGACCTGCGCCCGAGCGAGCCGATCGAGTTCGTCTACGACGACATGAACCTGGAGCTGAAGAACCTCAGCACCCTGCCGGACGATAATGCCGACATGACCCTGGTGGCGCTTGGCCCCAACGGCGGGCGGGTTGACTGGAACGGCACCCTCAGCCTGTCGCCGATCGCCTCGGAAGGTACGCTGAAGGTCACCGACGGCAAGCTGAAGCTGTTCTGGCCCTATGTGCGCGATGCCGTGCCCCTTGTGCTTGAAGACGGCGTGTTCAACCTCGACACCCACTACAAGCTCAACCTGTCCAAGGACACCGAGCTGCTGCTGGACAATACCTTGGTCAAGGTCGCGCCCTTCGCCATCAAGGCCCCGGATGGCCGGCCACTGGTGCGCCTGGCCAACCTGGAGGTAAGCGAGACGTCGATCGACCTGGCCAAACAGCTGGTCACCGTCGGCAAGGTTCGCAGTGAAAAACTGGAAACCTGGGCGGCACTGGAGCCGGACGGCCAACTCGACTGGCAGAAGCTGTTCGCCAGCCAGCCGGCCAAGCCCAGCCCGAAGGAAAAGGCCGAGCCGGCAGCTGCCGAGCCAACGCCTCAAGAGCAAGCCGCGAAGGCGCCAGGCAAGCCTTGGCAAGTGCTGCTCAAGGACGTTCAGCTGCGCAACTACCAGGTGCACCTCGCCGACCGCAGTCAGAAGGAACCGGTGGCACTGGACGTTGGCCCGCTGAACCTCGACATGCAGGGTTTCGACAGCCTCAACCAGTCGCCTTTCACCCTCAAGCTCGACACCGGAGTGGGTAAACAAGGCAAGCTGCAGGCGGCCGGTGAAGTGAACCTGGCGCCGGTCACCGCCAAGCTCGATGTCAGCACCCAAGACATCGACCTGCGTGTCGCCCAGGCCTACATCAGCCCGTTCATCCGCCTCGAGCTGCGCAGCGGCATGCTTGCCAGCGACCTCAAGGTCGACCTCAAGAGCACCGAGCCGCTGGCCTTCACCGTCGCTGGCAAGGCCCAGGTCAACCAGCTGCACACCCTGGACACCATCAAGGGCCGCGATTTCGTCAAATGGCAGCAAGTCAACGTCGATGGTTTGTCGTATGTGCACGGTGACGCCGTGTCGATCGACAAGGTGACCCTGCTGCAGCCCTACGCGCGCTTCATCATCAACGAAGACCGCACCACCAGCGTCGACGACCTGCTTATCCCGCAACCGGCCGGCGCGCCTGCCAAGCGCTCGGCCCAACCCGCCAGTGCCGCTGCCAGCAAGCCCTTGGGCATCCGCATCGGGCAGATCGATATCAACGATGGCTCGGCCAATTTCGCCGACCTGACCCTGACGCCGAATTTCGCCACCGCCATCCAGCAACTCAATGGCCGGATCGGCACCATCGACAACCGCAAGCCGGCACCGGCCAAGGTCGATGTGAAAGGCAAGGTCGACCGTTATGCACCGGTCACCATCAAGGGCGCACTCAACCCGTTCAACCCGCTGGCCAGCCTGGATATCGCCACCAGTTTCAAGCGTGTCGAGCTGACCACCTTGACGCCCTACTCCGGCAAGTTCGCAGGCTTCCGCATCCGCAAGGGGCGGCTGAACCTCGACCTGCACTACCTGATCACCAACGGCCAGCTCAAGGCCGAGAACAAGCTGGTGGTCGAGCAATTGCAGCTGGGTGAGAAGGTCGACAGCCCCGATGCGGTGGACTTGCCGATCCGCCTGGCGGTTGCGTTGCTCAAGGACACCGAGGGCAAGATCTCCATCGAACTACCGGTTTCCGGAGACCTGAACAACCCGCAGTTCAGCGTCATGCCTATCGTCTGGCAGACCCTGCGCAACCTGGTGCTGCGTGCGGCCCAGGCCCCGTTCAAGTTCATTGGTGGGCTGATTGCCGGTGGTGGCTCGGAAGACCTTGGCAGCGTGGCCTTCGCCCCTGGCTCCAGCGAGCTCACCGGTGATGCACAAGCGGCCCTGGACAAGCTGGCGTCAGCACTCAAGGAACGCCCGGCGCTTCGTCTGGAAATCGAAGGCACAAGCGCCCAGAGCAGCGATGGCCCGTTGATCGCAGAGCAACGCCTGGAGCGTGAATACCAGGCGACCTGGTACAAGATCCTGCAGCGCCGTGGTGACAAGGTACCGGCCAACGCCTCGATGCTGCAGGTCGATGACAGCGACAAGCCGGCGATGCTTGAAGGCATCTACCGTACACGCCTGAAGCAGCAGCCTCCGGCCGAATGGCAAGAACTTGGCCGGGAGGAGCGCACCACCAAGCTGCGCGAAGCGGTGATCAAGTCGTGGGCTGAAAGCACTGCGTTGCTGCGTACCCTTGGCCAGGAGCGGGCCAGCAGCATCAAGGACTACCTGGTCGACAAGGGCAAGCTCGAGGATGACCGGGTGTACTTCATCGATACCAGCCTGGGCCAGGCCGAAAGTGATGGGCGGGTGATTACCCCGATGCACCTGGATGCCGAATAAACAACTGGCCTGACGCGGTCGCTGTAGGAGCGGCCTTGTGTCGCGAAAGGGCCGCAGAGCGGCCCCGGCAATCTCGGCGTCGCCTGTGACTTCCTGGGGCCGCTCTGCGGCCCTTTCGCGACACAAGGCCGCTCCTACAAGTCGGCGTCAGGCCAGCCGTTGCCCTGACACCGACGGATGATACAGCGGCTGCACCTTGTTCCCCGCCGGGTCCAGCAGGTGGAAGCTGCGTGCCCCGTCACCATGGTTGAACGGCTTGTCGAGCAAGGTGACCCCACACGCCTTGAAGTACTGGTACCAGGCCTCCAGCTCCTCGACGGTGTCGACGATGAACCCGTAATGGTCGAGGGTCTGCAGCCCATTGGCCGCCCCTGCTCCACGCCCCAGCGACAGGTTGTCGTTTCCGCAGGTCAGGTAAACCAGGTCCTCGTTGGCCCGGTTCAGCACCTCCATGCCCATCACGTCGACATAGAAACGCTCGCACTCCTCCAGGTTGGGCACCAGCAGGGCAATATGGCGCAGACCATTCAGGCGACCGGGGCGAGCAGGTAATTCGGACATTGGCGCGACTCCACTTTTGTATACAATTCAGAATTGAATTTAAAACAAAAGGAGCGTCATGTGTATAGCCTGTTCATCAAGACCCGTGTCAAGCCCGGTTGCGCCGAGGCTTTTTTAACCGCCATCAAGGTCAATGCTGCGGCCTCCGTCGCTACCGAGCCAGGCTGCCTGGTGTTCGACGTGTCACAGGACAGGGTCGACCCGGACGTGATCTACCTCTACGAAATCTACCGCGACGACGATGCATACGAAGCGCACACTCAAACCGCTCACTTCCGCGACAGTCGCCCACT
Source organism: Pseudomonas sp. NPDC089996 (assembly GCF_044748405.1). Classification (NCBI taxonomy): domain Bacteria; kingdom Pseudomonadati; phylum Pseudomonadota; class Gammaproteobacteria; order Pseudomonadales; family Pseudomonadaceae; genus Pseudomonas; species Pseudomonas sp. NPDC089996. The sequence goes on from NZ_JBIVGA010000009.1 coordinate 38,336, forward strand.
GGTCGAGCCGCTTGTGATCGAACAGGAGTGTTTCGAGAGCGATGTGGTTGCACGCAACCCTGTTTACTAAGGCCAAAATGAAAACCCGGCGTGAGCCGGGTTTTCGTGAAAGTGGCCAAATCCTTTTGGCCGACGGGACATCCCTTATTCGGCTTTCAAGCCGTCGGACATGACGCTCTTGACGCCTTTGATGTTCTTGGCGATGCGAACAGCCTCGTCTTTCTGCGAATCGGTCACTTTCACGTCCGAGGACAGCGAAACTACGCCTTGGCTGGTTTCGACTTTGATGTCGCTGCCTGGAATGCCTTTCTCAGTCATCAGATCGGCTTTGACCTTGGTAGTGATCCAGGTATCCGAACCTTCCTGCTGCATGTTGTCCACAGTGTTGGCAGCCATCATCATTGGCGCCTGTGTGGCTTGGGCGGCGAACGCACCGTTAGCCATGGTCAGGGTCAGAGCGGTTGCAGTAGCGGCAGCAATGGCGAACTTCTTCATGTGGGTCACTCCTGTTATTCGAAAGGTCTGCGCCGTATGTCCTGGCGGCAGGTGAGAAGGTAGTTGCATGTGCTGTGCCAGCTTTTCCGCTTCGCTTGTTTCCTTATAAATCAACAAGTTACACGCATGGCAAACTAATGAATGTCGTGCATTTTGCAATCAGGCCGGAAAACCTGCATGCAAGATGCAAGTCCGCAAAAAGTTCCAAGGCCCCATGAAAAAAGGGCCCCGAAGGGCCCTTTCATGTTGCGTGCAATCGCTTAGACGCCCGAGGCCTTGGCCGCGGCAACGTCCTTGATCGACAGCTTGATACGGCCGCGGTTGTCCACGTCCAGTACCAGCACTTCGACTTCCTGGCCTTCTTTCAGCACGTCGGTCACTTTCTCTACGCGAGCATCGCTCAGCATCGAGATGTGCACCAGGCCGTCCTTGCCAGGCAGGATGTTGACGAAGGCGCCGAAGTCGACGATGCGCTCGACCTTGCCGACGTAGATCTTGCCAATCTCGGCCTCGGCGGTGATGCCCAGGATGCGCTGCTTGGCAGCCTCTGCCGCTTCCTTGGATTCGCCGAAGATCTTGATCGAGCCGTCGTCTTCGATGTCGATCGAAGCCTTGGTCTCTTCGCAGATGGCGCGAATGGTGGCGCCGCCTTTGCCGATGACGTCACGGATCTTGTCGGTGTCGATCTTCATCGCGATCATGGTCGGGGCGTTGGCCGACAGCTCGGTACGCGACTCGCCAATGATCTGGTTCATCTGGCCGAGGATGTTCAGGCGCGCTTCCAGGGCCTGGCCCAGGGCGATTTCCATGATCTCTTCGGTGATGCCGTTGATCTTGATGTCCATCTGCAGCGCGGTAACACCTTTGGCGGTACCCGCAACCTTGAAGTCCATGTCGCCGAGGTGGTCTTCGTCACCGAGGATGTCGGTCAGGACTGCGAACTTCTCGCCTTCCTTGACCAGGCCCATGGCGATACCGGCAACCGGCGCCTTCATCGGTACACCAGCGTCCATCAGTGCCAGGGAAGCGCCGCAGACCGAAGCCATGGAGCTGGAACCGTTGGACTCGGTGATTTCCGAAACCACGCGGATGGTGTACGGGAACACGTCCGCAGCTGGCAGCATGGCCTGAACCGAACGACGGGCCAGGCGGCCGTGGCCGATTTCGCGGCGGCCGGCACCACCCATGCGACCACACTCGCCTACCGAGAACGGTGGGAAGTTGTAGTGCAGCATGAACGGGTCTTTCTTCTCGCCTTCGAGGGTGTCCAGCAGCTGGGCGTCACGTGCAGTACCCAGGGTCGCAACGACCAGGGCCTGGGTTTCGCCACGGGTGAACAGCGCCGAACCGTGGGTCTTCGGCAGCACGCCGACTTCGATGTTCAGCGGGCGCACGGTCTTGGTGTCGCGGCCGTCGATACGTGGCTTGCCGTTGACGATGTTTTCGCGAACGGTGCGGTATTCGATTTCGCCGAAGATTTCTTTGACTTCGCCGGCCGAAGGCTGGCCTTCTTCACCGGAGAACTTGGCGATCGCCTGATCGCGCAGCTCGCCCAGGCGTGCGTAGCGGTCAGCCTTGACGGTGATGGTGTAGCCCTGGGAAACGGCTTCACCGAACTCGGCACGGATGGCGTTGAACAGTTCGGTGTTGGCAACGGCCGGTTTCCAGTCCCAGGTCGGCTTGGCAGCTTCGGCAGCCAGCTCTTTGACAGCCTGGATAACAGCCTGGAATTCGTCGTGGGCGAACAGTACGGCACCCAGCATCTGGTCTTCGGTCAGCTCTTGCGCTTCCGACTCGACCATCAGCACGGCATCGGAAGTACCGGCAACGACCATGTCCAGGCTCGAGGCAGCCAGCTGCTCGTAGGTCGGGTTCAGCAGGTAGCCGGTGCTTTCGTGGAAGGCAACGCGGGCAGCGCCGATCGGGCCTTCGAACGGAATGCCGGAAATGGCCAGGGCAGCCGAGGTACCGATCATCGCAGCGATGTCCGGGTCGGTCTTCTTGCTGGTGGAAACGACGGTGCAGACAACCTGCACTTCGTTCATGAAACCTTCAGGGAACAGTGGGCGGATCGGACGGTCGATCAAGCGCGAGGTCAGCGTCTCTTTCTCGGAAGGACGGCCTTCACGCTTGAAGAAGCCACCTGGGATCTTGCCGGCGGCGTAGGTCTTTTCCTGGTAGTGGACCGACAGCGGGAAGAAGCCCTTGCCTGGGTCGGCCTGCTTGGCACCGACCACGGTCACCAGCACGGTGACGTCGTTGTCGACGGTAACCAGCACGGCGCCGGTTGCCTGACGGGCGATACGGCCCGTTTCGAGAGTAACGGTCGATTGACCGAACTGGAATTTCTTGATTACCGGGTTCACGGTTTCCTACCTTTTCAGTGGCTCTGGGGGAACTGGTTTCTTGCGAATTCTTGGGCAGAACAGGGAATCGGCCCCGTTGACCGTCCAGATACAACACGAGGCTGGGAACCTGGCGCCAAGCGGTAAAAACCGCTCAACGTTGCCAGGCTGCCAACCTCGAAGATACGCGTGGCGTGTCCGATGGAAACGCTGCCAGGCAGCGCTCCCAAAGCATGCAACACGCCATGCACACCACTGACCAGGCCGCTATTAGCGACGCAGGCCCAGGCGACCGATCAGGGCGCTGTAACGAGTGGTGTCTTTGCCCTTCAGGTAGTCCAGCAGCTTACGACGCTGGTTAACCATACGGATCAGGCCACGACGCGAGTGGTGGTCTTTACCGTTGGCCTTGAAGTGGCCTTGCAGCTTGTTGATGTTCGCGGTCAGCAGAGCGACCTGAACTTCAGGGCTACCAGTGTCGCCAGCAGCTTGCTGGTAGTCGGTAACGATTTGAGCTTTTTCTTCAACGCTGAGGGCCATGAGGCTTCTCCTGATAACGGAACCCGCGAACGGGTCCAATAGGCCAGGGACTGATCCCTGTATTAATAAAAAAGGTGTGACCGTGCCTACTGACAGCCACCCTTGTATCCGCACGTTACAGCCAGAGCCGGAACCTGCGGTTTCGATCATTCAGACCGAATCAGTCGACGCGGCGCAATGCGCCCGTCTTCGCTCACTTCACCGATACCGATGAAACGACCATTGTGATCCTGTACCCGGACCATGCCGAATTGCGGCGCGTCCGGAGCGCGTACTGCCTGGCCATGCAGCCAGTAGAATGCGCTGTGTTCGGACAGGCCAACCAGCGGCCAATCCAGCAAGCCACTGTCAGAAGGCATCAGGAAACGATCGAGCGCTTCATTGCCGCCTTCGGCGTGGGCCTGTTCAAGTGCTTCGAGGGTCACGGTCTGGGCCAGCTCGAAGGGCCCGGCGTGGGTCCTGCGCAGCTCGGCAACATAGGCACCACAGCCAAGCGCTTCGCCGATATCCTCCACCAGGGTGCGGATATAGGTGCCTTTGCTGCATCCTACGCTCAGCCGTGCACGAGTGCCTTCGCACTCGAGCAACTCCAAGCGGCCAATAGTAACAGAACGCGCCTCGCGCTCCACTACCTCTCCTGCACGCGCCAACTTGTAAAGCGGCTGGCCATCACGCTTGAGTGCCGAGTACATCGGCGGTATCTGGCTGATCGGACCGCGAAAACGTGGCAGCAGGGCCTCGATATCGGCACGACCAACGGTCACCTCACGCGTCTGCAGAACCTCGCCTTCAGCGTCGGCCGTATTGGTAGTCTGCCCCAGCTGCATGACCGTTTCGTAGCCCTTGTCGGAATCGAGCAGGTACTGCGAGAACTTGGTCGCTTCGCCAAAGCACAACGGCAGAACACCGGTGGCCAGTGGATCGAGGCTGCCGGTGTGGCCGGCCTTCTCGGCATTGAGCAACCAGCGGACCTTCTGCAACGCGGCGTTGGAGGTAAAGCCCAGCGGCTTGTCGAGCAGGATGATGCCGCTGACGTTGCGACGGATACGTTTGACCTGGGCCACCACTTACTCCTTGGCGTCCGGCTCGTCGGCATCCTTGTGCAGGCGGTCTTCGGCCACTGCACGCTCGATCAGCGCCGACAGGTGGACACCGCGGCTGACACTTTCATCGAAGTGGAAGTGCAACTGCGGCACGCTGCGCAGCTGCATCGAGCGGCCCAGGTGCAGGCGCAGGAAGCTGGCGGCGCTGTTCAGGGCCTTGAGCGACTGCTGCACGGCGTCAGGGGCTTCTTCGCCCATGACGGTGATGAAGACCTTGGCATGGCCCAGGTCGCGGCTGACATCCACGGCGGTGATGGTCACCAGACCGACGCGTGGGTCCTTGACTTCACGGCGGATCAGCTCGGCCAGCTCGCGCTGCATCTGATCACCGATACGTTGGGTACGGCTGTATTCTTTGGCCATTCTTGCTACCTGTAACTTAAAGCGGCAAACGCCCGGTGAGGCTGAAGCCTGACCGGGCGCTACCTACTGAGGCGCTGCCCACCGCCCTGCGGCGGGGGCTGGCGCCCTGCTCACCCTTAAAGGGTACGAGCAACCTGGACTTTCTCGAAGACTTCGATCTTGTCGCCGACCTTGACGTCGTTGTAGCTCTTGACGCCAATACCGCACTCCATGCCCGAACGCACTTCGGAAGCGTCATCCTTGAAGCGACGCAGCGATTCCAGCTCGCCTTCGAAGATCACAACGTCTTCGCGCAGTACGCGGATCGGACGGTTGCGGTACACGGTACCTTCGATGACCATACAGCCAGCGATGGCGCCGAACTTCGGCGAACGGAACACATCACGCACTTCGGCGACACCCAGAATGTTCTCGCGAACATCGCTGCCGAGCATGCCGGTCAGGGCTTTCTTGACGTCTTCGATGATGTCGTAGATCACGTTGTAGTAACGCATATCCAGACCTTCCTGCTCGACGATCTTGCGCGCGCCGGCATCGGCACGCACGTTGAAGCCGAACAGTACTGCATTCGAAGCCAGCGCCAGGTTGGCGTCGCTTTCGGTGATACCACCGACGCCGCCACCGATCACGCGCACCTGAACTTCGTCGTTGCCCAGGCCGCCAAGCGAGCCGTTCAACGCTTCCAGGGAACCACGCACATCGGTCTTGAGGACGATGTTGAGGGTCTTCTTCTCTTCCTGACCCATGGTCTCGAAGATGTTTTCCAGCTTGCCGGCGTGAGCACGGGCCAGCTTGACCTCGCGGTACTTGCCTTGACGGAACAGGGCAACTTCGCGTGCCTTCTTCTCGTCGGCAACCACGGACAGCTCGTCACCGGCTTCCGGGGTACCGTCCAGGCCGAGAATCTCGACCGGAATCGACGGGCCGGCTTCCTTCACAGGCTTGCCGTTCTCGTCGAGCATGGCGCGCACGCGGCCATAGTTGGAGCCGCACAGGACCATGTCGCCCTGACGCAGGGTACCGTCCTGAACCAGGATGGTCGCCACCGGGCCGCGGCCCTTGTCCAGGCGCGATTCGACCACGACGCCACGGCCTGGAGCGGTCGGGGTGGCGGTCAGCTCGAGGATCTCGGCCTGCAGCAGAACGGCTTCGAGCAGCTCATCTACACCGGTACCCATCTTCGCCGAAACCTTGACGAACGGCGTGTCACCACCCCAGTCCTCGGAGGTTACGCCTTCGACGGCCAGTTCGTTGCGGATGCGATCGAGGTCGGCACCCGGCTTGTCGATCTTGTTCACTGCAACCACCAGCGGAACGCCAGCTGCCTTGGCATGCTGAACGGCTTCGCGGGTTTGCGGCATCACGCCGTCATCCGCCGCCACCACCAGGATGACGATGTCGGTGGCCTTGGCACCACGAGCACGCATCTGGGTGAACGCGGCGTGGCCCGGGGTATCGAGGAAGGTGACCATGCCGCGGTCGGTTTCCACGTGGTAGGCACCGATGTGCTGGGTAATACCACCGGCTTCGCCTGCGGCAACCTTGGCACGACGGATGTAGTCGAGCAGCGAGGTCTTGCCATGGTCGACGTGACCCATGACGGTAACCACCGGTGCACGCGACTCGGTCTGGCCTTCGAACTTCAGCGATTCGGCCAGGGAGTCTTCCAGGGCGGTATCGCTGACCAAGGTGACCTTGTGGCCCAGCTCTTCTGCGATCAGCTGAGCGGTTTCCTGGTCGAGGACCTGGTTGATGGTGACCGGAGTACCCATCTTGAACATGAACTTGACCACCTCGGCGCCCTTGACGGACATCTGGTTGGCAAGTTCCGAGACGGTAATGGTCTCGCCGATGGTCACGTCACGAATGACGGGGCCGGTCGGGTTCTGGAAGCCGTGCTGGTTACGCTTCTTCAGCTTGCTCTTGCCACCACGGCCACGACGAGCGCCATCGCTCTCTTCGTCGGTGGTACGCGGAGCGGCACGAGGCGTCGGAGCCTTTTCCTTCTCCTTGACCTTGACCTTGATCGACACACGCGGGGCTTCGCCACGACGCTCGCCACCACGGCGGTCTTCGTCGCGGGTGCGGCCTTCGTTGCGACGGGCTTCGTCCTTCTTGCGCTCGGCAGCACGGGCTGCGGCGTCTTCGGACGCTGGAGCGTCGGCGACAACCGGGGCCGCGGCAGGTGCTGGCTCGGCCTTGGCGACTGGCGCCGGGGCTGGAGCTGCAGCAGCGGCTTCGGCCGACTGGCGGCGAGCCTGCTCTTCGTTGCGCTGGCGAACTTCGGCCTCGACCTTGTCGCGCGCGGCATTTTCAGCCGCGCGGCGCTCATCGAGCTCACGCTTCTGCTCGGCCTGGATTTCTTCCGGGCTGCGCTGCACGAAAACTTTCTTCTTGCGTACTTCTACGCTGATGCTCTTGCTACCGGCGACACGCAGGGTGCTGGTGGTCTTGCGCTGCAAGGTAATCTTGCGCGGCTCTTCCGCCTTGCTCTTGTGGCTGCTCTTCAAATGGGTCAGCAGAGTCTGCTTCTCATTGTCGGTCACTACCTGACCGGCGTCGGTGTGCGGCAGACCTGCCTCACGCATCTGCTGCAGCAGGCGCTCTACCGGTGCCTCGACCTCTTGGGCCAGTTCTTTCACCGTGACTTGCGTCATGCACTTCTCTCCTCAGGCCGCGCCTAATTACTCGAACCAGTGGGCTCGGGCGGCCATGATCAACTTGCCGGCACGCTCTTCGTCGATGCCGTCGATGTCGAGCAGGTCGTCAATCGACTGCTCGGCCAGGTCTTCGCGGTTAACCACGCCGCGCACCGCCAGTTCCGCCGCCAGGTCCTTGTCCATGCCCTCGAGGGAGAGCAGGTCTTCGGCCGGATGGGCGTCTGCCAGTTTTTCTTCGGTAGCGATGGCCTTGGTCAACAAACGGTCCTTGGCTCGAGCGCGGAGCTCATTGACGATATCTTCGTCAAAGCCATCGATGTTGAGCATTTCTTCCAACGGTACGTAGGCAATTTCTTCGAGGTTGGTGAAGCCTTCGTCAACCAGCACTTGGGCCAGCTCCTCGTCGACTTCCAGTTCATCGATGAAATTACGCAGGATGTCACCGGTTTCTGCCTGCTGCTTGGCCTGGATGTCCTTCTCGGTCATCACGTTCAAGGTCCAGCCGGTCAACTGACTGGCCAGGCGAACGTTCTGACCACCACGGCCAATGGCCTGGGCCAGGTTGTCCTCGGCAACTGCGATGTCCATTGCATGGGCATCTTCATCAACGATGATCGCCGCGACTTCAGCCGGCGACATGGCGTTGATGACGAACTGCGCCGGGTTATCATCCCACAGGACGATATCCACACGCTCACCACCCAGCTCGCCGGATACGGCCTGGACACGCGAACCGCGCATGCCGATACAGGCACCTTGCGGGTCGATGCGTTTGTCCTTGGAGCGGACGGCGATCTTGGCACGCGAGCCCGGATCACGGGAGGCGGCCATGACTTCGATGAGGCCTTCGGCGATTTCCGGCACTTCGATGCGGAACAGCTCGATCAGCATCTGTGGCGCGGTGCGCGACAGGATCAGCTGAGGGCCGCGGTTCTCGGTGCGGATTTCCTTGAGCAGCGCACGCAGGCGCACGCCGACCCGGAAGGTCTCACGTGGAATGATGTCTTCGCGGGCCAGCAACGCCTCGGCGTTGTTGCCCAGATCGACGATAACGTTATCGCGGGTAACTTTCTTGACGGTGCCGGAGATGATCTCGTTGACCCGCTCGCGGTAGGCGTCGACCACCTGGGCGCGCTCGGCTTCACGGACCTTCTGCACGATGACCTGCTTGGCGGTCTGCGCGGCGATACGGCCGAACTCGATCGACTCGATCTTTTCTTCGATCACATCACCGACTTTCGCTTCCGGGTGAGTGTCCTTGATCTTGTCCAGCCAGGTTTCGATCGCCGGGTCGTCCAGGTCGTTTTCGTCGACCACGGTCCAGCGACGGAAAGTCTCGTAGCTACCGGTGTGGCGGTTGATTTCCACACGCAGGTCGACTTCGTCCTCAAAACGTTTTTTGGTTGCAGTAGCCAGGGCCACTTCCAGCGCTTCGAAAATGACGCCGGGCGGTACACCTTTTTCGTTGGATACCGATTCAACAACCAGCAGTACTTCTTTGCTCATCGTACGCCTCGCCTTGCGCAAGCCATTGGGCCCGGATAGTCCGCCGGGCCCGGCACGTCTCAGTCAAAACTGGGAATAATATTGGCCTTGTCGATCGAGTCGATCGGCAGCAGGAACTCTTGATTGTCCACCTGGACGACCACGTCCTGTTCCTCCACACCGCGGAGAAGGCCCTGGAAGTTACGACGACCCTCGAAGGGTGAACGCAGCTTGATCTTCACTTGTTCGCCGGCATGCGAGGCAAACTGTTCCAGAGTGAACAGTGGGCGATCCATGCCTGGAGAGGAGACCTCAAGGGTGTATTCGCTGCTGATTGGATCTTCCACATCGAGGATCGCGCTGGCCTGACGGCTGACCGCTTCGCAGTCGTCCACCAGGATGCCGTCTTCCTTGTCGATATAGATGCGCAGTACCGAATGCTTACCCTGGGATACGAATTCGATCCCCCAGCACTGATAGCCCAGACCCTCGACCACCGGGGCCAACAAGGCCTGCAACTGTTCTAGCTTGCTCGACACCTGAACCCCCTCGTGCATGCTGTGCAAATAAAAAATGGGCGAAGCGCCCATCCCTGAAAGCGCCGTAGGACTACGACGCCGTAAATTTTGTTCGGCTAGCAAAAAGCCCCTGAAAAGGGGCTCCGCTGAAGCTGGTTGCGGGGGCTGGATTTGAACCAACGACCTTCGGGTTATGAGCCCGACGAGCTACCAAGCTGCTCCACCCCGCGACAAAGCTGGGGCGAAAGTATAAGACTTAACCGGCTTATGGGTCAAACCCAAACCTTCACCTGCAAGAAAGCCCGCTAAAGCGGGCTCTCAAGCTTCAATTGGTACCGAGAAGGGGACTCGAACCCCTACACCCTATGGGCACAACCACCTCAAGGTTGCGTGTCTACCAATTCCACCACCTCGGCAATACTACATTTGAAACCCGTTACTTCTGCTCTTCAGCTGGAGGAGGAACATCACCTTGAGGGGCGGTGTCGCTCTTCTGCTCCTGGAGCACCGGTACATCATCATTAACTGCCGGTTTCTGCGGCTCTTTCACTTCTAGCACCGCTGGATCTGGAAGACCTGCTTGGCTAAGCTGGTGAGCTTGTTGCTTCGCGAAGTATCCTAACCCAAGTGCTGTCAAAAAGAAAGTGGCAGCGAGTATAGCAGTCAATTTACTCAGGAAGGTAGCAGAACCCTGGCTTCCGAACACGGTGTTTGAGGCACCTGCGCCGAAAGATGCACCTGCTTCCGCACCTTTACCCTGTTGCAACAGAACCAGCACTACAAGCGACAGCGCTGCCAACAGATGAAAAACAACGATAACTGTTTCCAGCATTTGTTCAGTTTCCTGCGGCGCGACAAATTGCACCGAATTCGTCTGCGTTCAGGGACGCTCCACCAATGAGCCCCCCATCGATATCCGGCATGCCGAACAGTTCGGCCGCATTGGCCGCCTTCACGCTGCCGCCGTAGAGAAGCTGCACGTTTGCGGCAACTTCGGCGTCTTCGACCGCCAACTGGGCACGGATGGCTGCATGCACATCCTGAGCCTGCTGAGGCGAAGCCGTCAAACCTGTGCCAATGGCCCAAACGGGTTCATAGGCGATTACTGCATTGGCAAAAGCCTTAACACCGAACGCGTCGATGATACTGCTTAGTTGACCCCCGACAACTTCGAGTGTCTTGCCTGCCTCACGCTCTTCGAGAGTTTCCCCTACGCAGAGCACCGGCATTAAACCACTAAGTTGAGCGGCTGCAAACTTATCTTTCAACACTTCTTCACTTTCGCCGATGATCTGGCGACGCTCGGAGTGACCAATCAACACCAACTTGCAACCTGCTTCAACCAACTGACTTGGTGCAACTTCACCGGTCAGTGCGCCCTGCTCGGGCTTTATTGCAGAATTCTGTGCTCCGACAGCGATCCCTTTTCCTTGCAGCCCATCAACCACCTGATTGATGAACAGCGCCGGGGGAAACACCGCGACTTCCACACCGTTTGGCACGGACATGTTGCCCAGGCCCAGGATCAGCTCAGCGACGCTGGCGCGGGTACCGTGCATCTTCCAGTTACCAGCTACCATGGGGCGACGCATGCTTTACCTCGTCGGTCAAAGTGGGCGCAGATCTTACCCAACCCGATCTGCGCTGGCAAGCCTCTTTCAGGCACAAACTTCTGCGACCAGCTTGGCCAATGCTTCCGCGTGGCCTCGCACCTGGTTTTCGTCGTCACCTTCGACCATCACCCGCACCAACGGCTCGGTGCCGGACTTGCGCAGCAGCACACGCCCGCGCCCGGCCATGGCCTCGGTGACCTTGGCACTGGCCTCCTTGACCGCCGGATGCTCCAGGGGGTCGACCTTGCTCGCGCCAAAACGCACGTTGATCAGCACCTGCGGGCATTTGCGCAGGGTCTGGCGGGCATGCGCCAGGGTTTCACCGCGACGCTTGAGCGCCATCAGCACCTGCAGCGCGGCAATGATCGCATCACCGGTAGTGGTGTGGTTGCAGCACACGACATGGCCCGAGTTTTCACCTCCCAGCAGCCAGTCGCGCTCGAGCAGCTCGGCCATCACGTAGCGATCGCCGACCTTGGCCCGCACGAACGGAATATCCAGGTCCTTGAGCGCGAGCTCCAGACCCAGGTTGCTCATCAGCGTGCCGACCACGCCGCCTTGCAGCTTGCCACGCTCATGCAGGTCGCGGGCGATGACGAACAGCAACTCGTCGCCGTCGACGATGGCCCCCGTGTGGTCGACCATCAATACCCGGTCACCATCGCCGTCGAAAGCGATGCCCAGGTCGGCATGCCCCACCAGCACAGCGGCCTGCAACGACTCGATGTGGGTAGAGCCACAGCCCTCGTTGATGTTGAGGCCGTCCGGCTGCGCATGCAGCACGGTGACATCGGCGCCCAGCTCACGGAATACGCTTGGGGCTACCTTGTAGGTGGCACCATGGGCGCAGTCGACCACCAGCTTGAGGCCTTCGAAACTGGTGCTTGTGGGCACGCTACTCTTGCAGAACTCGATATAGCGGCCTGCCGCGTCGTTGATACGGGAAACCTTGCCCAGCTTGCCTGACTCGACCACGGTCATCGGCTGATCGAGCAGCTCTTCGATCATCAGCTCGACTTCGTCAGGCAGCTTGGTGCCCTGCCCGGAGAAGAACTTGATGCCGTTGTCGTCGTGCGGGTTGTGCGAGGCACTGATGACGATGCCGGCTTCAGCATGGAAGGTGCGGGTCAGGTAGGCGATTGCCGGGGTCGGCATCGGCCCGAGCAGCATCACGTCAGCACCTGCTGCAGACAATCCGGCCTCGAGCGCGGACTCGAACATGTAACCGGAAATTCGCGTGTCCTTGCCCACCAGCACTCGGCAATTGCCTTGCTTGCGGAAGGCCATGCCGGCGGCCCAGCCAAGCTTCAGCATGAAGTCCGGAGTGATCGGGTATTCGCCGACGCGGCCACGGATGCCGTCGGTACCAAAGTATTTTCTGCTCATAGGGACTCCAATATTCTTATTCGGCGTTCTGCACCGCGGCAATCATGCGCACCACATCGACGGTCTCGGCCACATCATGGACCCGCAGGATGCTGGCCCCCTTGGTCATGGCCAGAGCCGCCAGCGCGAGGCTGCCGTACAGTCGCTCACCGACCGGACGATCCAGCGTCAGGCCGATCATGCTCTTGCGCGAGACGCCCACCAGCAGCGGGCGCCCAAGGCGATAGAGCGCTTCCATGTGCTTGAACAGGCTGAGGTTGTGCGCCAGTGTCTTGGCGAAACCGAAGCCCGGATCAAGAATGATTCGTTCGGCGGGGATGCCCGCCGCTGCGCAAGCGGCCATCCGTTGTTCAAGATAGCGCGTTACGTCGGTGGTCACATCTTCGTAATGCGGGTCGTCCTGCATGTTGCCGGGCTCGCCTCGCATATGCATGAGACACACAGGCAGGCCAGTATCCGCCGCCGCATCCAGGGCACCATCGCGCTCCAGGGCACGCACGTCGTTGATCAGGCCGGCACCGAGCCGCGCCGATTCGCGCATTACCGCCGGAGTCGAGGTATCCACCGAAATGACCACGTCGAAACGACTGTTGATGGCCTCGACCATCGGCGCCACACGCTCGATCTCTTCGGTGACCGAAACCGCACGCGCGCCGGGGCGGGTCGACTCGCCACCGATGTCGATGAGCGTGGCGCCTGCCGCGATCATCGCCTCGGCATGGCGCAACGCCTCGTCACGCTGGCTGAAACGCCCGCCATCGGAGAAAGAATCGGGGGTGATGTTGAGAATACCCATGACATGGGTACGGGAAAGATCAAGAACCCGATTGCCGCAAGGCAACCGGGTCGGGTACTGCACTGAGCTCATAGATGCCCTTAGTGTTGAGCTGCTGGGCCGCCGATCGGCGATTCCGGGCGATCATTCTGGGCAGCAGGGGTGCCCGAATCCTTGTCATCATCCCAATCACGGGGTTCGCGCGGAGTACGACCCGCCATGATGTCGTCGATCTGATCGGCATCGATGGTCTCGTACTTCATCAGGGCTTCGGTCATTGCCTCGAGCTTGTCGCGGTTGTCGATCAGCAGCTGCTTGGCAGTGGCATAGCACTGGTCGATGATGCTACGCACTTCGGAGTCGATCAGCTTGGCAGTCTCGCCGGATACACTGGCGTGCTGGCTTCCGGCACTACGGCCGAGGAACACCTCGCCATCCTCTTCCGCATACATGAGCGGCCCGAGCTTTTCCGACAGCCCCCACTTGGTCACCATGTTGCGAGCGATCTGGCTGGCACGCATGATGTCGTTGGAGGCACCGGTGGTGACGCCATCGAAGCCCAGGGTCATCTCCTCGGCGATACGGCCGCCGTACAGCGAGCAGATCTGGCTGATCAGTGCACGCTTGGACAGGCTGTAGCGGTCTTCTTCCGGCAGGAACATGGTCACACCCAGGGCACGACCACGCGGAATGATCGAAACCTTGTAGACCGGGTCGTGCTCAGGCACCAGGCGGCCGACAATGGCGTGACCGGCCTCGTGATAGGCGGTGTTCCTCTTTTCCTTCTCGGACATGACCATGGTCTTGCGCTCGGCGCCCATCATGATCTTGTCCTTGGCCAGCTCGAACTCTTTCATTTCGACCAGGCGCTTGTTGGAGCGAGCGGCGAACAGCGATGCCTCGTTGACCAGGTTGGCCAGGTCTGCACCGGAGAAGCCTGGGGTACCACGGGCAATGACCGCCGGGTTGACGTTTTCGCCAACCGGCACCTTGCGCATGTGCACCTTGAGGATCTGCTCACGACCACGGATATCCGGCAGACCGACCACCACCTGACGGTCGAAGCGACCAGGGCGCAGCAGTGCAGGGTCGAGCACGTCCGGGCGGTTGGTGGCGGCAATGACGATGATGCCATCGTTCATTTCGAAGCCGTCCATTTCCACCAGCAGCTGGTTGAGGGTCTGCTCGCGCTCGTCGTGACCACCGCCCATGCCTGCGCCACGGTGGCGACCCACGGCGTCGATCTCGTCGATGAAGATGATGCATGGCGCGTGCTTCTTGGCCTGCTCGAACATGTCACGAACACGGCTGGCACCGACACCGACGAACATCTCGACGAAGTCGGAACCGGAAATGGTGAAGAACGGCACCTTGGCTTCACCGGCAATGGCCTTGGCCAGCAAGGTTTTACCGGTACCGGGCGGGCCGACCATCAGCACGCCGCGCGGAATGCGACCACCCAGGCGCTGGAATTTGCCCGGATCGCGCAGGAACTCGACCAGCTCGCCAACCTCTTCCTTGGCCTCGTCGCAACCGGCGACGTCAGCCAGGGTGGTCTTGACCTGGTCTTCGGACAGCAGGCGCGCCTTGCTCTTGCCGAAGCTCATTGGCCCGCCCTTGCCGCCTGCACCGCCTTGCATCTGGCGCATGAAGAACATGAACACGGCAATGATCACCAGGATCGGGAAGCTGGCAACCAGCAGTTGAGTCCAGATGCTCTGTTGCTCAGGCTGCTTGCCTTCGACGACCACGTGGTTGTCGACCAGGTCGCCGATCAGGCCATTGTCGGTGATGGCCGGGCGCACGGTCTTGAAGTTGTCGCCGTCGGCGCGCTTGCCGGTAATGATGTAGCCGTCGACGGTCACACGCTCGACCTTGCCATCCTTGACCTGCTGGATGAAGTCGGAGTAGTTGAGGGTCTGCGGCTCGTTAGGGCTTGAGAAGTTGTTCATCACTGTCACCAGGACAGCTGCGATGATCAACCACAGGATCAGATTCTTTGCCATGTCGTTCAATTCGCTACCCTCTGAGGCCGGCGCACGACGCAGCCGTGCCTCGCATGATATTCATCGCCCTAACTTACTACATTACCTACGCATCCGCAGGCACCGTCTGTAACCCTTTGTGAAACCTAGACTACACGAAGTTCGGACGATCCAGACGGGGTGGCCGATTGGAAATAACTATCAGCCACCCCGCAACACGCCTCACGCCCCCTTGAAACCCTTGCCCAGCAGGTACTGCTCACGGGATCGGTCCCGCGATGACGACGGCTTGCGCATCTGCACCTTGTCGAACTTGCTGCGCACGTCCTTCAGGTACAGATCGAAACCTTCGCCCTGGAAGATCTTGATCAGGAAGTCCCCGCCCGGCTTGAGCACGCGGGTCGCCAGATCCAGGGCCAGCTCGCAGAGGAACATGGCCTTCGGTATATCCACGGCAGGCGTACCACTCATATTGGGGGCCATGTCGGAAATCACAAGGTCTACGTGCGAATCACCAACCGCCTGAAGAATTTGCTGCAGCACTTCCTCCTGGGTGAAGTCGCCCTGAATGAAGGTCACATCGGGGATCGAGTCCATTTCCAGGATGTCGGAAGCGATCAGGCGGCCTTGGCCACCAATCAGACGACTGGTCACCTGGGACCAGCCTCCGGGTGCTGCGCCAAGGTCGATCACGCTCATGCCGGGGCGGATCAGGCGGTCCTTTTCCTGGATCTCCAGCAGTTTGTAGCTCGCACGCGAGCGGTAGCCATCCTTCTGTGCCTGTTTCACAAAAGGATCGTTGAAATGCTCTCGCAGCCAGTTTGCGCTGCTTTTGGAACGTTGTACCACGGGGCACCTCGATGATATGCGTCGTGATTGACTGGGCGGAGCCGGTGGCCCTCGGGTAAAATGCCGGTCAATTTTACAGAATCAGACGGAAAGG
The DNA here is from genome assembly GCF_044748405.1 of Pseudomonas sp. NPDC089996. NCBI lineage: Bacteria > Pseudomonadati > Pseudomonadota > Gammaproteobacteria > Pseudomonadales > Pseudomonadaceae > Pseudomonas > Pseudomonas sp. NPDC089996. The sequence goes on from NZ_JBIVGA010000009.1 coordinate 54,547, forward strand.
GTCAGATTATGCCGCTCAATAACGAGCAGAAGAAGCAATACAAGTCCATTGGTCATGACCTGAAGCCGGTCCTGATCGTTGCTGGCAACGGTTTGAACGAAGGCGTGATCGGCGAACTGGAGCGTGCGCTGGCCGATCACGAGCTGATCAAAGTCGAAATTCGCTCGGAAGATCGCGAAGAACGCGCCGAAACCATTGCCGCGCTGTGCAAGGCAGGCCGTGCCGAGCTGGTGCAGACCATCGGCAAGAAGGCACTGATCTATCGCAAGAACCCCCAGCCGAACAAGCAATTGTCCAACGTCCACCGTTACAAGTGACGAGTGTGGGAGCGGCCTTGCGTCGCGAAAGGGCTGCACAGCAGCCCCGGCGGTATTTGCGATAAAGCCGACATCCTGGGGTCGCTTCGCGACCCTTTCGCGACGCAAGGCCGCTCCTACAAGGACCACGGAACCAGGGCTAGCGGCGTGACCTGACCGGGACCGGTTGGGCCACCAGCACGATGCCGGAGAAGCCCAGCACCAGGAAACAGAACATCTGCCAGCGCTCGCCGACCGAGATGCCGTAGCGCAAGGTGTAATACCCCACGCAGGCGCCGAAGCCCAATAACAGCATCTGCCCGCGAAACTGCCGCCACCAGGCCGCCAGGCCGTCCACCCGCGCCAATACCGCCAGCTGGGTCAACAGGCCAAGCAAGGCCACGCCGATCAACCAGCGGTCGATCTGCCCGGCGACATCCTGCACCAGCAAGGGCGCAAGGCCACTGACTTTCAGTGCCGGCACCAGCCCCACATGGAACACCCAAAGGCCACCGACCCAGAAAACCTGGGCCAGTTGCCAGAGGATCCCCTCGAGGGATGGCGCCCGCAGGCGCCGGTCAGATGTGTTTGACTTCGACAATCTCGTACTCGACCGTACCGCTTGGCGTCTTGACCACCACGGTGTCACCTTCTTCCTTGCCAATGATGGCACGGGCGATCGGTGCGCTGCTCGACAGTTTGCCTTGTTTCACGTCAGCTTCATCTTCACCGACGATCTGGTAGGTCACCTCGTCGTCGGTCTCGGTGTTGGCCAGCACCACGGTGGTGCCGAAAATCACCTTGCCGGTGTGTGCGATGGTGGTGACGTCGATCACCACCGAGTTCTGCAGACGGCCTTCGATATCGCGGATGCGCGCCTCGACCATGCCCTGCTCCTCACGGGCGGCATGGTATTCGGCGTTTTCCTTGAGGTCGCCCAGCTCACGCGCTTCGCCAATGGCCTGGCTCAGGCGCGGGCGCTCGGTCTTGCTCAGGAAGGTCAGCTCCTCTTCCAGGGCGCGAGCGCCCTGGACGGTCATCGGGTACTTGGTCATGCTCATGCTTTGAGTCCTGCATGCAGATCCTGCAGGCGACGAACAGTCTTCTCGGGACCGAATTTCAGCGCCTCGCAGATGGCTTCACCCGCCGCAATGGTAGTGGTGCAGTAGATCTTGTGCTGCAGCGCATTGCGACGAATCGAGTACGAGTCGGCGATCGACTGGCGGCCTTCGGTGGTGTTGATGATCAGCGACACTTCGTCGTTCTTGATCATGTCGACCACGTGCGGACGACCTTCGGTCACCTTGTTCACACGGCGTACTTTCAGGCCAGCGGCTTCGATGACCTTGGCGGTACCCGCCGTTGCAACCACTTCGAAGCCCAGGGCGATCAGGTCACGGGCAACGCCAGCCACTTGTGGCTTGTCGTCGTCGCGCACGCTGATGAACGCGGTACCGCCGGTCGGCAGCACTTCGCTGGCACCCATCTGGGCCTTGGCGAAGGCTTCACCGAAGCTGTCGCCAACGCCCATGACTTCACCGGTCGATTTCATCTCAGGGCCGAGGATCGGGTCAACCCCCGGGAACTTGGCGAACGGGAAGACGGCTTCCTTGACGCTGTAGAAGTTCGGGATGATTTCCTGGGTGAAGCCCAGCTCTTTCAGGGTTTTGCCAGCCATGACACGGGCAGCGATCATGGCCAGGGAGGTGCCGATGCACTTGGAAACGAACGGCACGGTACGCGAGGCACGCGGGTTGACTTCGATCACGTAGATCTTGTCGCCCTGCAAGGCCAGCTGCACGTTCATCAGGCCGACAACGCCCAGCTCCAGGGCCATTTTCTTGACCTGTACGCGAACTTCGTCCTGGACTTCCTTGCTCAGCGAGTAAGGTGGCAGCGAGCACGCCGAGTCACCGGAGTGAACACCTGCCTGCTCGATGTGCTGCATGATCGCGCCGATCACCACGTCGGTGCCGTCGCAGACCGCATCCACGTCCATCTCGATGGCGCAGTTGAGGAAGTGGTCGAGCAGTACCGGGCTGTCGTTGGAAACCTGTACCGCCTCACGCAGGTAGCGCTTGAGTTCGTCCAGTTCGTAGACGATCTCCATGGCGCGGCCACCCAGTACATAGGACGGGCGCACGACCAGCGGGTAGCCGATGCCGCCAGCGGCGCTGATGGCTTCTTCTTCGCTGCGCACGGTGGCGTTTGGCGGCTGCAGCAGGTTCAGGCGCTGAACCATCTGCTGGAAGCGCTCACGGTCTTCGGCACGGTCGATGGCGTCCGGGCTGGTACCGATGATCGGTACGCCGGCCTCTTCCAGGGCGCGAGCCAGTTTCAGCGGGGTCTGGCCGCCGTAGTGAACGATGACGCCCTTCGGCTTCTCGACGCGGCAGACTTCCAGCACGTCTTCCAGTGTCAGCGGCTCGAAGTACAGGCGGTCGGAGGTGTCATAGTCGGTGGAGACGGTTTCCGGGTTGCAGTTGACCATGATGGTCTCGTAACCGTCTTCACGCAGCGCGAGGGCCGCGTGCACGCAGCAGTAGTCGAACTCGATGCCTTGACCGATACGGTTCGGGCCGCCACCCAGGATCATGATCTTGTCGCGGCTCGACGGGTTGGCCTCGCACTCTTCCTCATAGGTGGAGTACAGGTAGGCGGTGTCGGTGGCGAACTCGGCGGCGCAGGTGTCGACGCGCTTGTAGACCGGGAACACTTCCAGCTTGTGGCGGTGACGGCGCAGGTTCTTGTCGGTGATGCCGAGCAGCTTGGCCAGGCGCTGGTCCGAGAAGCCTTTGCGCTTGAGGCGCAGCATGTAGCCCTTGTCGATCGACGACAGCGCCAGGGTCTTGACCTTCTCTTCTTCCTTGATCAGATCTTCCATCTGAACCAGGAACCACATGTCGATGCCGGTCAGGGCGAAGATTTCTTCGCAGGTCATGCCCGAACGCATGGCATCGGCGACGTACCAGATACGCTCGGCACCCGGCACGGTCAGCTCGCGCTTGAGGATGCTGGCGGCTTCCGGGCTGGCCAGGTCGATTTTCGGGTCGAGGCCGCAGGCGCCGACTTCCAGGCCACGCAGGGCTTTCTGCAGGGATTCCTGGAAGGTGCGGCCGATGGCCATGACTTCACCCACGGACTTCATCTGGGTGGTCAGGCGGGCGTCGGCTTTCGGGAATTTCTCGAAAGCGAAGCGTGGCAGCTTGGTGACGACGTAGTCGATCGACGGCTCGAAGGACGCCGGAGTGCGGCCGCCGGTGATGTCGTTCTGCAGTTCGTCGAGGGTGTAACCGATGGCCAGCTTGGCGGCGATCTTGGCGATCGGGAAGCCGGTGGCCTTGGAAGCCAGGGCGGACGAACGCGAAACGCGCGGGTTCATCTCGATTACGACCATACGGCCGGTGTTCGGGCAGATACCGAACTGCACGTTGGAACCGCCGGTTTCGACACCGATTTCACGCAGCACCGCCAGCGAGGCGTTGCGCATGATCTGGTATTCCTTGTCGGTCAGGGTCTGTGCCGGAGCCACGGTGATCGAGTCACCGGTGTGCACGCCCATCGGATCGAAGTTCTCGATGGAGCAGACGATGATGCAGTTGTCCTTCTTGTCGCGGACCACCTCCATCTCGTATTCCTTCCAGCCGATCAGCGATTCGTCGATCAGCAGTTCCTTGGTCGGCGACAGGTCCAGGCCACGGGTGCAGATTTCTTCGAATTCTTCACGGTTGTAGGCGATACCGCCGCCGGTGCCGCCCATGGTGAACGACGGGCGGATGATGCACGGGAAGCCGAGCTTCTCGAGGACCGCATTGGCCTCTTCCATGCTGTGGGCGATACCCGAGCGCGGGCACTCCAGGCCGATGTCTTTCATGGCCTTGTCGAAGCGCGAACGGTCTTCGGCCTTGTCGATGGTGTCGGCGTTGGCACCGATCATCTCTACGCCGAACTTTTCCAGAACGCCGTGGCGCTCCAGGTCCAGGGCGCAGTTCAGTGCGGTCTGGCCACCCATGGTCGGCAATACCGCGTCCGGGCGTTCTTTATCGATGATCTTGGCCACCGATTGCCATTTGATCGGCTCGATGTAGGTGGCGTCGGCCATGGCCGGGTCGGTCATGATGGTGGCCGGGTTGGAGTTCACCAGGATGACGCGGAAACCTTCCTCGCGCAGGGCCTTGCAGGCCTGGGCGCCGGAGTAGTCGAATTCGCAGGCCTGGCCGATCACGATCGGGCCAGCGCCGAGAATCAGGATGCTTTTGATGTCTGTACGTTTTGGCATGGTTGTCACTCAAATCCGCGGGTCAGTCGGCAAGCCGTCTTGAACAATCTGGGTCAGGCGCTTCCGGGCACGGCACGAGCCGGCCCGGGGCCTTGATGCAGGATGCTCAGCGGCGCTTGGCCATGGCATCGGTGAAACGATCGAACAGTGGCGCGACGTCGGTCGGGCCTGGGCTCGCCTCAGGGTGGCCCTGGAAGCTGAACGCGCTCTTGTCGGTGCGCTCGATACCCTGCAGGGTGCCGTCGAACAGCGACTTGTGGATGGCGCGGACGTTGCTCGGCAGGGTGGTTTCGTCAACGGCGAAACCGTGGTTCTGGCTGGTGATCATGACCACGCCGGTGTCCAGGTCCTGGACCGGGTGGTTGGCACCGTGGTGACCGTGGCCCATCTTCACGGTCTTGGCGCCGGAGGCCAGGGCCAGCAGCTGGTGGCCGAGGCAGATGCCGAATACCGGGATCTCGGTCTCGAGGATTTCCTTGATCGCCTGGATCGCGTAGTCGCATGGCTCCGGATCACCAGGGCCGTTGGACAGGAACACGCCATCCGGATTCAGTGCCAGCACTTCGCTGGCCGGGGTCTGGGCAGGCACCACGGTCACGCGGCAGCCGCGGGCGACCAGCATGCGCAGGATGTTCAGCTTGACGCCGTAGTCGAAGGCGACCACGTGATACGGCAGGTCGGCAGCGTCGATGGTCGGGTGGCTGTCGGTCTTCAGTTCCCACACGCTGGAGCGCCACTCGTAACGCTCCTGGGTGGAAACGACCTTGGCCAGGTCCATGCCCTTCAGGCCCGGGAAGGCGCGAGCGGCGGCGATGGCTTGCTCTTCGGTGATGTTGTCACCGGCGAGGATGCAGCCATTCTGAGCGCCCTTTTCACGCAGGATACGGGTCAGGCGGCGAGTGTCGATGCCCGCGATGGCGACGACATTGTTGGCCTTCAGGTAGTCAGGCAGCGACTGGGTGTTACGCCAGTTGCTGGCCAGCAGCGGCAGGTCACGGATGACCAGGCCAGCGGACCAGACGCGGTTCGACTCGGCGTCTTCCGGCGTGGTGCCGGTATTGCCGATGTGCGGGTAGGTCAGGGTAACGATTTGCTGCGAGTAGGAAGGGTCTGTAAGGATTTCCTGGTAGCCCGTCATAGCGGTGTTGAATACCACCTCACCAACGGTCTGACCGTCGGCACCAATGGCTTCACCGCGAAAAATACTGCCGTCGGCAAGGGCGAGTATGGCTGGCTTTGTCAAGAAGACCTCCCGTAAATCAAGCATGAAAGGGCGATCGCAGGTTGCAAAAAAGCGGAGTGACGTATGGACACGTCACCCCGCTTTCATGTGCTGAATTCAATTCGCTGCGCGCTTTTAGTGGACACACTAAAGCTGTAGCTTACAGAAAAGTGCGTTTTCGGTCTACCGCATATGTGTCTCTAAAACACATGATTGCGACAGACTGACATTCGCGGGCATTGCACACCCGTGTAGGAGCGGCCTTGTGTCGCGAATGGGCTGCCCAGCAGCCCCAGCTTTCTGTGGCGCTGCCGAGATTTTTGGGGCCGCTGCGCGCCCCTTTCGCGACACAAGGCCGCTCCTACAGGGATCGCACATCCCGAGGGAGCACGGCTTAATGCAGCTCGAGCACGTCCTGCATGTCGTACAGGCCTGGCTCGCGCCCATCCAGCCACAGCGCCGCACGCACCGCACCCTTGGCGAAGGTCATGCGGCTGGAGGCCTTGTGGGTGATTTCCAGGCGCTCGCCTTCAGCGGCGAACAGCACGGTGTGGTCACCGACCACATCGCCGGCACGCACGGTGGCGAAGCCAATGGTCTTGCGATCACGCGCACCGGTCTGACCTTCACGGCCATACACCGCCACTTCCTGCAGATCGCGCCCCAGTGCATTGGCAACCACTTCACCCATGCGCAGCGCGGTACCCGACGGCGCATCCACCTTGTGCCGGTGGTGCGCCTCGATGATCTCGACGTCGACATCATCGCCGAGCACCCGCGCCGCCATGTCCAGCAGCTTGAGGCTGAGGTTGACGCCGACGCTGAAGTTGGCAGCGAACACGATCGGGATGTCCTTGCCTGCCTCGGCCAGCAATTGCTTTTCTTCGACGGTGAAACCGGTGGTACCGATGATCATCGCCTTGCCGTGCTTGCGGCAGAACGCCAGGTTCTTCAGCGTCACCGAAGGATGAGTGAAATCGATCAGCACGTCGAAGTCGTCGGCAACCTTGGCCAGGTCATCGGACAGCAGTACGCCGATCCGACCCAGCGCTGCCAGCTCACCCGCATCTGCGCCGACCAGCGAGCTGTCCGGGCGATCGATCGCCGCCGTCAGGCCCGCACCCGGGGCTTGCTGAACGGCCTCGATGAGCGTCTTGCCCATACGCCCCGCCGCACCCATCACTGCAATACGTCGCATAGCCATTTTCCTTGTCAGAGATCGCCGAAGAAGCGCTTCACGCCATCGAACCAGCCATTGGCCTTGGGCGAGTTGTCGCCTTCCAGCGAGCTGCGCAGCTCTTCGAGCAGTTCGCGCTGGCGACGGGTCAGGTTGACCGGAGTCTCGACCGCCACGCGGCACAGCAGGTCACCAGCACCACCACCACGCACCGGGGCAACGCCCTTGCCGCGCAGGCGGAACTGCTTGCCGGTCTGGGTGCCTTCCGGAATTTTCAGCTTGACGCGGCCATCGAGGGTCGGCACTTCCAGCTCGCCACCCAGGGCTGCATCGGTGTAGCTGATCGGTACTTCGCAGTACAGGTGCTTGCCATCACGCTGGAAGATCTCGTGCTCGCGCACGCTGATGACCACATACAGGTCGCCGGTCGGACCACCATGGGTGCCCGCCTCGCCCTCGCCGGACAGGCGAATGCGGTCGCCGGTATCGACGCCAGCCGGCACCTTGACCGACAGCGTCTTGTACTCCTCGACACGGCCTTCGCCATGGCATGAGGTGCACGGGTCGGTGATGATCTTGCCCTGGCCGTGGCAGCGCGGGCAGGTCTGCTGCACCGAGAAGAAGCCTTGCTGCATGCGCACCTGGCCGATACCGCCGCAGGTCGGGCAGGTCGACGGGGTCGAACCCTTCTTGGCACCGGAGCCGTCACACGGCGCGCAGTTGACCAGCGTCGGCACGCGGATGCTGACCGTAGTGCCACGCACCGCTTCTTCCAGGTTCAGTTCCAGGGTATAGCGCAGGTCGCTGCCGCGCTGGGCACCGCCACGTCCGCCACCGCGACCACCACCGAAGAAGTCGCTGAACACGTCACCGAAGATATCGGAGAAGTTGGCGCCGCCGAAGCCGGCACCACCGCCACCCATGCTCGGGTCGACGCCGGCATGGCCGTACTGGTCGAATGCCGCACGCTTGCTGGCATCGGACAGTACTTCGTAGGCCTCGTTGGCCTCCTTGAACTTGTCTTCCGACTCTTTATCGCCCGGGTTGCGGTCCGGGTGGTACTTCATCGCCAGGCGGCGGTAGGCCTTCTTGAGGTCAGCTTCGCTGGCGCCGCGCTCGACACCCAGAACCTCATAATAATCACGCTTGGACATAGGTCATTTGCACCTTGTTGGGCGTCTGGCATCTGCGCCGCGCCATCAGCACCTGCCTGCAAACCGAAAAATGGCACGGACAAATGCTGTAAAAAATCTCGAATTCCAGATACGCCAACGCGGGAGCAAGCCCCCGCGCGGCGACATCCTACCAGTTCACCGAGCCAAGCCGGTGAACGGGTCGACAACCTGCAACGATTACTTCTTGTCGTCGCCTTTGACTTCTTCGAACTCGGCGTCAACCACGTCATCGTGCTTGGCTTCCGGCTCGGCCTGCTGAGCGCCGCCCTGAGGCTGCTCAGCCTGCTGCTCGGCGTACATCTTCTGGGCAACCGGCGCGGAAACCTTGGACAGCTCTTCGACCTTGGCGTCGATGGCGGCCTTGTCGTCGCCTTTGACAGCGGCTTCCAGGGCAACCACGGCAGCTTCGATCGCGGTCTTCTCTTCGGCAGTGACCTTGTCACCCGCGTCGACGACCATCTTGCGCGTCGAGTGCACCAGCGCGTCACCCTGGTTACGGGCAGCGGCCAGCTCTTCGAACTTGCGGTCTTCCTCGGCGTTGGCCTCGGCGTCACGCACCATGCGCTCGATTTCTTCGTCGGACAGGCCGGAGTTGGCCTTGATCACGATCGACTGGGTCTTGCCGGTGGCCTTGTCCTTGGCGCCTACGTGCAGGATGCCGTTGGCGTCGATGTCGAAGGTCACTTCGATTTGCGGCACGCCGCGTGGCGCTGGCGGAATGTCGGCCAGGTCGAACTTGCCCAGCGACTTGTTCTGCGCAGCCTGCTTGCGCTCACCTTGCAGCACGTGGATGGTCACGGCGCCCTGGTTGTCGTCGGCAGTCGAGAACACCTGCGACTTCTTGGTCGGGATGGTGGTGTTCTTCTCGATCAGCGCGGTCATCACGCCGCCCATGGTTTCGATACCCAGGGTCAGCGGGCTGACGTCCAGCAGCAGTACGTCTTTCACGTCACCGGCCAGTACGGCGCCCTGGATGGCAGCACCCATGGCCACGGCTTCGTCCGGGTTGACGTCCTTGCGCGCTTCTTTGCCGAAGAAGTCGGCAACGGCCTTCTGCACCATCGGCATGCGGGTCTGACCACCGACCAAAATCACATCGTCGATCTTGCTGGCATCGATGCCGGCGTCTTTCAGGGCGATGCGGCAAGGCTCGATGGTACGGCTTACCAGGTCTTCGACCAGCGACTCCAGCTTGGCGCGGGAGATCTTCACGTTCAGGTGCTTCGGACCAGTAGCGTCTGCAGTGATGTACGGCAGGTTGACGTCGGTCGACTGGGTCGAGGACAGCTCGATCTTGGCTTTTTCAGCAGCTTCTTTCAGACGCTGCAGGGCCAGTGGATCGTTCTTCAGGTCCATGCCGGACTCTTTCTTGAACTCGTCGACGAGGTAGTCGATCAGGCGCATGTCGAAGTCTTCGCCACCCAGGAAGGTGTCGCCGTTGGTGGCCAGTACTTCGAACTGGTGCTCACCGTCGACTTCGGCGATTTCGATGACCGAAACGTCGAAGGTACCACCACCCAGGTCATAGACGATGACGGTGTGGTCGCCCTTGGCCTTGTCCATGCCATAGGCCAGTGCAGCAGCGGTCGGCTCGTTGATGATGCGCTTGACGTCCAGGCCGGCGATGCGGCCGGCGTCCTTGGTGGCCTGGCGCTGGCTGTCGTTGAAGTAGGCCGGAACGGTGATGACCGCTTCGGTGACGGGTTCGCCGAGGTAGTCTTCGGCGGTCTTCTTCATTTTCTTCAGGACTTCGGCGCTGATCTGCGGCGGCGCCATTTCCTTGCCACCGGCTTCGACCCAGGCGTCACCGTTGCCGGCCTTGACGATCTTGTACGGCACCAGCTTGATGTCTTTCTGCACGACGTCTTCTTCGAAGCGGCGGCCGATCAGGCGCTTCACTGCGAACAGGGTGTTGTGCGGGTTGGTGACGGCCTGGCGCTTGGCCGACTGGCCGACCAGGATTTCGCCGTCGTTGGCGTAGGCCACGATCGAAGGGGTAGTACGCGCGCCTTCGGCGTTTTCGATGACCTTGACGTTACCGTTTTCCAGAATGGAGACGCACGAGTTGGTGGTCCCCAGGTCGATACCGATGATTTTGCCCATGTTAACTCTCCCGAAACTTGAATTTGGCGGCAGCGGTCACTTCTGGCCAACTGCGGTAATACTTGAACGCTTGACACCTAGATGGGGTTGCCCCGACAGATTTCAAGCCTTCTCATCGATAGAAGGTTGCGGTGCAGCAGGCGCCTTGCTGACCACCACCATGGCGGGGCGCAGCAGGCGGCCGTTGAGCAGGTAACCCTTCTGGAACACGTTGAGCACGCTGTTCGGCTCGATGTCGGCGCTTTCCTGCATGGCCATCGCCTGGTGGTGCTCGGGGTTGAACGGCTGGCCGTGCGGGTCTACCGCTTCGAGGTTGTAGCGCTTGAGCGTGTCCTGGAACATCTTCAGGGTCAGTTCGACGCCTTCACGGGTCTGCTTGAGCTGTTCGTCCTCAGGATTCAGGTGCGCCAGCGCCATTTCCAGGCTGTCGATCACCGGCAACAGGTCGCCCGAGAACTTCTCGAGGGCGAACTTGCGAGCCTTGTCGACTTCCTGTTCGGCGCGACGAATGCTGTTCTGCGCTTCGGCAGCGACACGCAGGGACTGATCCTTGGCGGCGGCCAGCTGCTCTTCGAGCTCCAGAACGCGGGCACCGTTATCCACTGCACCGGCCTCTTCGACGTTAAGGTTTTCTTGATCCAGCTGTTCGTCAGCCATGGGGTCTCTCCTCCGCAATTTCGGTTGTACGAGCAAAGCTCGCCGTGTCTGCCGGCTATATGGGGCCGGAAAAACCAGCTTCAAGGGGCAAGGTGGTTTTCCGGGCGGCAACAGAATCTGCCAAGGGGCATTGGCAGCCCTGAAAAAAGTACTGTATAAATAACCAGACCTGAACTTCGGGAGCGGCCCCCATGCTGGTGCACCTGTCCATTCACAACTACGCCATCGTCGAGCACCTCGACCTCGAAATCGCCCGTGGCATGTCCGTCATCACCGGCGAGACCGGCGCGGGCAAGTCGATCATGCTCGACGCGCTCGGCCTGGCCCTGGGTGACCGTGCCGACAGTGGCGTGGTGCGCCCCGGCACCGACAAGGCAGACATCCTTGCCACGTTCGACCTGGTGGACATCCCCGAAGCCCATGCCTGGCTGGCCGAGCGCGACCTGAACAACGACGGGCCGTGCATCCTGCGCCGGGTGATCACCGCTGAAGGCCGCAGCCGTGGCTACATCAACGGCACACCCTGCCCGCTCGGCGACCTCAAGGCCCTCGGTGAATTGCTGATCGACATCCACAGCCAGCATGAACACCAGTCGCTGCTCAAGACCGACACCCACCGCCGCCTGGTGGACGAATACGCCGGCGCCATCGACCTCGCCCGCCAGGTGCAGCTTGCCGCCAGGCGCTGGAACCAGACCCGCCTGGAGCTTGAGCGCCTGTCCAATTCAGGCGACGAGCAACGTGCCCGCCACCAGTTGCTCAGCTACCAGCTCGAAGAGCTCGACAACCTCGGCCTGGGCGAGAACGAGCTGGAACAGCTGGAGCAGGAACACAAGAACCTGACCAACGCCGAGGCCCTGTTCGGTATCTGCCGCCAGGTCATCGACCAGTGCAGCGAAAGCGATTCGGGCAACGTGCTCAGCGCCCTCACCAGCAGCCTGAACCGTCTCGGCGCCGCAGCGAACGCCCCGCGGGCATTGGGTGAAGCGGCGAACATGATCGCCAGCGCACAGATTCAGGTTGAAGAAGCGATGGGCGAACTCAACCGCTTCCTCGACAACTTCGACGCCGACCCCATGCGCCTGCAAGCCCTGGAAGAGCGCCTCGACACAATCTACACGCTGGCACGCAAACACCGCGTGCACCCCACAGAGCTGCCGCACCTGCAGCAACAGCTGATGGACGAACTGGAAGGCCTGAACGCCAGCGACGAGTCGATCGAGCGCCTGGGCGAGGAGCTTGGCGCCTTTGCCCAGCACTATAAAGAGAAGGCGCTGGAGCTGAGCGCCCTGCGCCAGCAGGCAGCCAAACAGCTGGCCGTCGCCGTGGAGCAGGAAATCCAGCGCCTGGGCATGCCCGGCGGCCGGTTCTGCATCGAACTCACGCCCAACGAAGGCAACGACCTGTCGCCGCATGGCCTTGAACAGGTCGAGCTGCTGGTCAGCGCCAACCCCGGGCAGCCGCTCAAGGGCCTGGCCAAGGTGGCGTCCGGCGGCGAGCTGTCGCGTATCAGCCTGGCGATCCAGGTGATCACGGCGCAGACCTCGCGCATTCCCACGCTGGTGTTCGATGAAGTGGACGTCGGCATCGGCGGCCCAACGGCCGAGATCGTCGGCCAGCTGCTGCGGCGCCTGGGCGAACGTGGCCAGGTACTGACCGTGACGCACCTGCCGCAGGTGGCCGCCCAAGGGCACCATCACCTGTTCGTGCACAAGGTGCGCAACAGCGACACCACCCATACTGCAGTGGCCAGCCTGGGCAAGCGCGAACGGGTCGAGGAAGTGGCGCGGATGCTCGGGGGTATCGACCTGACCAAGGAATCCCTGGCGCATGCGCGCAAGATGGTGGTCTCAGGCAAAGCCTGAAATTGACGCGGACTTTTTGTGGGAGCGGCCTTGCGTCGCGAAAGGGCCGCGTTAGCGGCCCCAGTAATTTGTGCATTTGCGCTGAAATCCTGGGGCCGCTTCGCGGCCCTTTCGCGACGCAAGGCCGCTCCCACAAAGATCGCAACTCGGCCCCCCATAAAGCACAAAGGCGACCCGAAGGTCGCCTTTGTCATTCGTAACGTATGGAATCGTTACTTTTTCTTACGCACATAAAGGACCAGGTTGTGGTCCACGAGCTCGTAGCCATGCTCGGCCACGATCTCTTTCTGGCGGCGCTCGATTTCAGCGTCCATGAACTCGATAACTTCACTGGTCTCCACGTTGACCATATGGTCGTGGTGACCGCCGTCAGCCAGCTCGAACACCGCATGGCCGCCGTCGAAGTTGTGGCGTACCACCAGACCAGCCGCTTCGAACTGGGTCAGTACGCGATAGACGGTTGCCAGACCGACGTCCTCGCCAGCCTCCATCAGCGCCTTGTAGACATCCTCGGCGCTCATGTGACGTTGCTCGGTGGAGTCGAGCATCTGTAGGATCTTGACTCGAGGCAGGGTCACCTTGAGACCGGCTTTGCGCAATTCGCTATTTTCAACCATGGTCAGCTTTCTCGCCGATGCTGCTTCGCAGCTTCTCTTAATACGGGTATGATCGGGGTTTACGTTGTCCAGCCAAGATAGTGGAAGTCGCCCACCGATGCAAAACACCAAGCTCTTGCTAAACAGCCTCGCCCTCGCGGGACTGCTCGCACTCGCCGGTTGCTCGTTTCCCGGGGTTTACAAAATCGACATCCAGCAGGGCAATGTCGTCACGCAAGACATGATAGACCAATTACGCCCCGGAATGACCCGCCGGCAAGTAAGGTTTATCATGGGCAACCCCTTGCTGCAGGATACGTTCAACACCAACCGTTGGGACTACCTGTACAGCCTGCAACCAGGTGGCGGCAAACGCCAGCAGGAACGCATGAGCATTTTCTTCAACGACAGCGACCAACTGGTCAGCCTGTCTGGCGACTTCATGCCAGGCGTGAGTCGCGACCAGGAAATCCTCGGCGGCAGCAGCGACACCACGGTCAGCCCGGCCAGCCAGCCAGAGCAGGGCCAGCCCCAGCCGCAGCCGGAAGAAAAACCGGCCAAGCCAGGCTCGACGGAAGAGTCCATCCAGCGCGAGATCGACACCATCGAGACCACCCCAGTGCCGACGCCGGCACCGCTGGACACCTCGCCGCAGTAATTGCCGGCCAGATGAAAAAGCCCGGACCATGGTCCGGGCTTTTTATTGCCACCCGCTCAGCTCGACCTCAACCATTGAGCTGCTTGGCACGCTGGCAGAACGCATCCACCAGGGTATTGGCCGCCTGATTGAACAGCGGCCCCAGCGTGGCGCGCACGATTGCGCCGGCATAATCGAACGTCAGGTCCAGGCTGATCTTGCAGGCCTTGTCACCAAGCGGCTTGAACACCCACAGGCCATGCAACTGAGTAAACGGCCCCTCTTCCAGGTTCATCTCGATGGACTGCCCCGGCACCAGCACATTGCTTGTGACGAACTGCTGGCTCATGCCGCCCTTGGCCACTTCCAGCTTGGCCCGCATGTGCGTGTCGCTGGCCTCGATCACCGTCGAAGCCGAGCACCAGGGCAGGAATTCAGGGTAGCTGGCGACGTCATTGACCAGATCGTAGAGCGCCTGGGCAGGGTACGGCAGCAGGGCGGAGCGTTGAATATGGGTAGTCATCCAGGCGTCACTTCCAAGGCTGGGTGGCGGCGCTTCGCAGCGTGCCGAAAACAGGTTCTGTGCATAGAACAGGCCTTGTATTGTCCGGTATTCATTGCAGTGGCTCAAGCACACCGAAATCCCATAGCCGACCGCGCGATGACTTGCCTATAATGCCACCCCTATGGCTAAACAAAAGAAACATCCGACCGGGACCATCGCGCAAAACAAGAAAGCGCGACACGATTACTTCATCGAGCACAAGTTCGAGGCCGGGCTGGTCCTGTCCGGTTGGGAAGTAAAGAGCCTGCGGGCCGGCAAGGCGCACCTGACCGACAGCTACGTGCTGCTCAAGGATGGTGAAGCCTGGCTGTTCGGCAGCCACATCACCCCACTGAACACCGCCAGCACCCACGTCATCGCCGACCCCATGCGCACCCGCAAGCTGCTGCTGAACAAGCGCGAGCTCGAGCGCGTGGAAGCTGCCGTGGCGCAGAAGGGCTACACCTGCGTGGCCATGGCGCTGTACTGGAGCAAGCACCTGATCAAGTGCGAGATCGCGCTTGGCAAGGGCAAGAAGGAGTTCGACAAGCGCGACACCATGCGCGAACGCGACTCCAACCGCGAGCTGCAGCGTGCGGTGCGGAACAAGGGCAAGGAAGAGTAACCCTCTGCCCTATACGGCCTTTGTGGGAGCGGCCTTGTGTCGCGAAAGGGCTGCGAAGCGGCCCCAGCTATTCAGACTGCGGAGCTGAAATCCTGGGGCCGCTTCGCAGCCCTTTCGCGACACAAGGCCGCTCCTACAAGGAACGCGATACGCTGCTCAACGGCCGCTGCGCCGCTCTGCCCGCGCCACCCGCTGGGCCTCGTCCTGCGCCTCTTCCAGCACTTCCTGCACATACAGAATGTGCCGGCTGGACACTTCACGCGCATCCTCCGCCCTGCCCTCGACAATCGCCTGGTACAACTCGCGGTGCTGACCGATCAGCATGTCGCGTGTTTCCGTGCGCTGCTGATACATGCCACCGATGTTGGTCACAACGTTGCGCTTGAGCAGGTCGAACAAGCCACGGATCGTATGCAACAACACCGCGTTATGGCTGGCCTCGGCAATCGCCAGGTGGAAGCGCGCATCGGCCGCACCCTCCTCCGCCCGCGTCACCTCGTCAGCCCGCGCATAGCAATCCTGCAAGGTGTCGAACGCCGCCTTGAGCCGCGCACGATCAGGCTCGGTGGCACGCTGGGCCGCGTAATAGGCGCATGACGCCTCCAGGGTATGGCGAAACTCGAGCAGGTCGCGCTGCGCTTCGGCACTGTGCTCGAGCAGCTGCAGCAACGGGTCGCTGAAGGTCGAACCAAGCGATTCGGCCACGTAGTTGCCGCCACCCTGGCGGCTCACCAGCAGCCCCTTGGCCACCAGCTTCTGGATCGCCTCACGCAGTGACGGGCGCGACACACCGAACTGTTCGGCCAGGGCGCGCTCGGCCGGCAAGCGCTGCCCGGAGGTCAACGTGCCTTCCAGAATCATCCCTTCCAACCGATCGACGATGTCGTCGGACAGGCGCCGTTGGCGGACCTGATCAAAAACCATCACATGCTCTCCACAAACCCCCGGCCAAATTCAGGGGCGCCTATTCTCGCCGATTAGCACCCAGCCAGCACGCATCAGGCGACGGTTTTCTCAAGCAAGCAGCTGGCCGTTCATCGCCACGCGACCAAAGTTTTGCACGGGACAAATTGACACACCCACGACAGCGCTTTTAACCTAGCGACCAGCCATTGTAAATTGGTCTTACCAATTATCCAATGCCAGTGCTGACCAACAACAATTAGGGGCCACCCCATATGCAAACCTGGCAACAACTCTATACCCCGCTTGGTAGTCTCGGCCTGTCCGCACTGGCGGCGGTCATTCCTATCGTATTCTTCTTCCTGGCCCTGGCCGTGTTCCGCCTCAAAGGCCACGTGGCTGGCAGCATCACCCTTGCCTTGTCGATCCTGGTGGCGATCTTTGCCTTCCAGATGCCTGTCGACATGGCGCTGGCTGCCGCAGGTTACGGCTTCCTCTATGGCCTCTGGCCGATTGCCTGGATCATCGTTGCCGCGGTGTTCCTGTACAAACTCACGGTCAAGAGCGGCCAGTTCGAAGTGATCCGCAGCTCGGTGCTGTCGATCACCGACGACCAGCGCCTGCAGGTATTGCTGATCGGCTTCTGCTTCGGTGCCTTCCTCGAAGGCGCGGCCGGCTTCGGCGCCCCGGTGGCCATCACTGCCGCGCTGCTGGTGGGCCTGGGCTTCAACCCACTGTACGCCGCCGGCCTGTGCCTGATCGCCAACACCGCACCGGTAGCCTTCGGCGCCCTGGGCATCCCGATTATCGTGGCTGGCCAGGTCACCGGCATCGACGCCTTCCACATCGGCGCCATGACCGGCCGCCAGCTGCCGCTGCTGTCGCTGTTCGTGCCGTTCTGGCTGGTGTTCATGATGGACGGCCTGCGCGGCGTGAAAGAAACCTGGCCCGCCGCCCTGGTCGCCGGCCTGAGCTTCGCTGTGACCCAGTACTTCACCTCGAACTTCATCGGGCCGGAGCTGCCGGACATCACCTCGGCCCTGGCCAGCCTGATCTGCCTGACCCTGTTCCTGAAAGTCTGGCAGCCGAAGCGTTCGTTCGCCGAAGCCAAAGGCAGCGTCGGCGCCGCGGTGGTACAACCGAGCGGCAGCCAGCCGACCCCGTACAGCTTCGGCGAGATCTTCAAGGCCTGGTCGCCGTTCCTGATCCTCACCGTGCTGGTGACCATCTGGACCCTGAAGCCTTTCAAGGCTGCCTTCGCCCCAGGCGGCGCGATGTACAACTTCGTGTTCAACTTCGCCATCCCGCACCTCGACCAGCTGGTGGTCAAGACCGCACCAATCGTCACTGCGCCAACCGCCATGCCAGCGGTGTTCAAGCTCGACCCGATCTCCGCCACCGGCACCGCGATCTTCCTCTCGGCGCTGATCTCCATGGCCGTGCTGAAGATCAACTTCAAAACTGGTCTGACCACTTTCAAAGAGACCTTCTGGGAACTGCGCTGGCCGATCCTGTCGATCGGCATGGTGCTGGCCTTCGCCTTCGTCACCAACTACTCGGGCATGTCGTCGACCATGGCCCTGGTGCTGGCCGGCACGGGCGCCGCGTTCCCGTTCTTCTCGCCGTTCCTTGGCTGGCTGGGCGTGTTCCTGACCGGTTCTGACACCTCGTCCAACGCCCTGTTCAGCTCGCTGCAGGCCACCACCGCGCACCAGATCGGCGTCAACGACACCCTACTGGTGGCGGCCAACACCAGCGGCGGCGTGACCGGCAAGATGATCTCGCCACAGTCGATCGCCGTGGCCTGCGCTGCCACCGGCCTGGTCGGCAAAGAATCCGACCTGTTCCGCTTCACCGTCAAGCACAGCCTGTTCTTCGCCACCATCGTCGGCCTGATCACCTTGATCCAGGCCTATTGGCTGACCGGCATGCTGGTTCATCACTAAAGTGAAAGGGGCCGGGCGCCGAGACGCGCCCGGCATCTCCTTCAACCCACGCTGCGAGAATCCATGATCATTTCCGCCTCCACCGACTATCGCGCCGCGGCCCAACGCAAGCTGCCCCCCTTCCTGTTCCACTACGCCGACGGCGGCGCCTACGCCGAACACACCCTGCGCCACAACGTCTCCGACCTTGCCAGCATTGCCCTGCGCCAGCGCGTGCTGAAGAACATGTCCGAGCTGAGCCTGGAAACCAGGCTGTTCGACGAAACCCTGAGCATGCCCGTGGCCCTGGCCCCGGTCGGGCTCACCGGCATGTACGCCCGCCGTGGCGAAGTGCAGGCGGCGCGTGCGGCGGCGGCCCATGGCATCCCCTTCACCATGTCCACAGTGTCGGTGTGCCCCATCGAAGAAGTGGCACCCGCCATCGACCGGCCGATGTGGTTCCAGCTGTACGTGCTCAAGGACCGAGGTTTCATGCGCAACGCGCTGGAGCGGGCCAAGGCCGCCGGCGTGAAAACCCTGGTGTTCACCGTCGACATGCCGGTGCCCGGCGCCCGCTACCGCGACGCCCACTCCGGCATGAGCGGCGCCAACGGCCCGATGCGCCGCGTGCTGCAGGCCATGACCCGCCCCGAGTGGGCGTGGGACGTTGGCGTGATGGGCCGCCCGCACGACCTGGGCAACATCTCCAAGTACCGTGGCAACCCCACGGGCCTGGCCGACTACATCGGCTGGCTGGGCAACAACTTCGACCCGTCGATCTCGTGGAAAGACCTGGAGTGGATTCGCGAATTCTGGGACGGCCCGATGATCATCAAGGGCATCCTCGACGCCGACGACGCCCGTGACGCGGTCAAATTCGGCGCCGACGGCATCGTCGTGTCCAACCACGGCGGCCGCCAGCTCGACGGCGTGCTGTCCAGCACCCGCGCCCTGCCAGCGATTGCCGATGCGGTAAAAGGCGACCTGAAGATCCTCGCCGACTCCGGCATCCGCAGCGGCCTCGACGTGGTGCGCATGATCGCCCTCGGCGCCGACACCGTGCTGATCGGCCGCGCCTTCCTCTGGGCCCTGGCCGTGCATGGCCAGGCAGGGGTGAAGAACCTGCTCGAACTGTTCGAGAAAGAAATGCGCGTGGCCATGGTGCTGACCGGTGCCAAGTCGATCAGCGAGATCAGCCGCGATTCGCTGGTCCGCGAACTGGGCGCCTGAGCGCCCGCACACAGTACCGCCTGAATGACTCGGGGCACCCGGCGCGCCAGACGCCGTGGCCCCGCGAGGAGATTGCATGAGCCTGCCCGCCGCGTTCCTGCGTGATGCCGAGCGCCTGATACCCGCCGAACGCCGTTTCGACGACCCGACGTCCACCCTTGCCTTCGGCACCGATGCCAGCTTCTACCGGCTGATCCCCAAGCTGGTGGTGCGCGTCGAGTCCGAGGACGAAGTGGTAGCGCTGATCCAGCTGGCCCAGCGCGAACGCGTGCCGGTCACTTTCCGCGCCGCTGGCACCAGCCTGTCTGGCCAGGCCATCAGCGACTCGGTGCTGATCGTGCTCGGCGATAACTGGAACGGTAAGGAAATCCGCGGCCAGGGCGAGCAGATCCGCCTGCAGCCCGGGGTCATCGGCGCCCAGGCCAATGCCTGGCTGGCCCCATACGGGCGCAAGATCGGCCCCGACCCGGCCTCGATCAACGCCTGCAAGATCGGCGGCATCGTCGCCAACAACGCCAGTGGCATGTGCTGCGGTACCGCCCAGAACACCTACCACACCCTCGCCGGCCTGCGCCTGGTGCTGGCCGACGGCACCCGCCTGGACAGTGAAGACCCGGCCAGTGTCGCAGCCTTTGCAAACAGCCACGCCGAGCTGCTGGAAGCGCTGGCCCGGCTCGGCCGCGAAACCCGCGCCAACACCGAACTGGCCGACCGCATCCGGCACAAGTACCGGCTGAAGAACACCACCGGCCTGTCACTCAATGCCCTGGTGGACTACGACCAGCCGCTGGATATCCTGCAGCACCTGCTGGTCGGGTCCGAAGGCACCCTGGGCTTCATCAGCGCCGTTACCTACGACACCGTACCCGACCACCCACACAAGGCCAGCGCCTTGCTGGTGTTCCCCAGCGTGGAAAGCTGCTGCCGCGCCGTCACCGTGCTCAAGCGCCAGCCGGTATCGGCCGTCGAACTGCTCGACCGCCGCAGCCTGCGCTCGGTGCAGAACATGCCGGGCATGCCGCTGTGGGTCAAAGGCCTGTCGGACAACGCCTGTGCCCTGCTGATCGAGTCTCGCGCCGCCAGCCAGAGCCTGCTGCACGAGCAACTGCACTCGGTGATGGCGTCGATTGCCGACTACCCGCTGGAGCAGAAGGTCGACTTCAGCGAAGACCCGGCCGTGTACAACCAGCTGTGGAAGATCCGCAAGGACACCTTCCCCGCCGTCGGCGCCGTGCGCCAGACCGGCACCACAGTCATCATCGAAGACGTCACCTTCCCTGTCGAGCAACTGGCCGAAGGCGTCAACCGCCTGATCCAGCTGTTCGACAAGCACCACTACGACGAGGCGATCATCTTCGGCCACGCGCTGGAAGGTAACCTGCACTTCGTGTTCACCCAGGGCTTCAACAGCGCCGAGGAAGTCGCCCGCTACCAGGCGTTCATGGACGATGTCGCGCAGCTGGTGACCGTCGAATTCGGCGGCTCGCTCAAGGCCGAGCACGGCACCGGCCGCAACATGGCGCCGTTCGTGGAGCTGGAATGGGGGCATGACGCCTACCAGCTGATGTGGAAGCTCAAGCGCCTGCTCGACCCCAACGGCATCCTCAACCCCGACGTGGTGCTGAGCGAAGCCCCGGACATCCACCTGAAGAACCTCAAGCCGCTGCCGGCCGCCGACGAGATCGTCGACAAGTGCATCGAGTGCGGTTTCTGCGAGCCGGTCTGCCCCTCCAAGGGCCTGACCCTCAGCCCACGCCAGCGCATTGTCATGTGGCGCGACATCCAGGCCAAACAACGCGCCGGCATCGACACCCGCGAACTGCTGCAGACCTACCAGTACCAGGGCATCGACACCTGCGCCGCCACCGGCCTGTGCGCCCAGCGCTGCCCGGTCGGCATCAACACCGGCGAACTGGTGAAGAAGCTGCGCAGCCAGGCCGCCGACCACACCAGGACCGCCGACTGGCTGGCCGACCATTTCCACACGGCCCTGGGTGGCGCCCTCTTCACCCTCACAGCCGCCAACACTGCGCGCAAACTGCTCGGCGCCCCCCGCCTCGGCCGCCTCAGCGCCTCACTGAGCAAGGCCAGCAAAGGCCGCCTGCCACAGTGGACCCCGGCCATGCCCCAGCCACTGCGCACGGTGGACTTCGGCCCGGCGAGCAACGACGCCCGGCCCCGCGTGGTGTACCTCGCTGCCTGCGTATCCCGAGTCATGGGCCCAGCCTACGCCGACCGCGAGCAAAGCTCGCTGCTCGACAAGACCCGCGCCCTGCTGGAAAAAGCCGGTTACCAAGTTGTCTTCCCAGACAACGCCGACAGCCTCTGCTGCGGCCAGCCGTTCGCGTCCAAGGGTTACCCCGAGCAGGCCGAACACAAGCGTCAGGAACTGATCAACGCCCTGCTCCACGCCAGCCGCGGCGGCCTCGATCCGATCTACTGCGACACCAGCCCCTGCACCCTGCGCCTGGTGCAGGACCTGGGCGAAACCCGGCTGGACCTGTATGACCCGGTGCGCTTCATCCGCACCCACCTGCTCGACAAGCTGGAGTTCACCCCGCAGGACGAGCCGGTGGCCGTGCACGTGACCTGCAGCACCCAGCACCTGGGTGAGAGCCAGGCGCTAATTGATCTGGCGCGCCGCTGCAGCAAGCAGGTGGTGATCCCGGAAGGCATCCACTGCTGCGGTTTCGCCGGTGACAAAGGCTTTACCACACCCGAGCTCAACGCCCACTCGCTGCGCAGCCTGAAGGATGCCGTGCAGTATTGCAGCGAAGGCATCTCCACCAGCCGCACCTGTGAAATCGGCCTGTCCAGCCACAGCGGGATCGACTATCACGGCCTGGTCTACCTGGTAGACCGCGTCACCCGCCCACGTGCAATCTGAGCTATCCCTATAAAAGCAAGTGTCTCGCACAGACTTCCAAGTCGCCGCGATCCCTGTAGGAGCGGCCTTGTGTCGCGAAAGGGCTGCGTAGCAGCCCCAGGATTTCAGCTCCGCAGCATCATCCGCCGGGGCCGCTTTGCGCCTCTTTCGCCACACAAGGCCGCTCCCACACCGACCGCATCGCCCGATCGACAGCAACATCCCGCCACACACCACAATGCCGCCAAGCCATCACCCCGATTGAACCCCCGCCAAATCCCGACAGTCCACCCTTGTAGGCCCACTTCCAAGCGGCCATAAAAGGAGACACCCATGAAAGGTACCGCGCTTTCGGCCCTCTTCGCGGCCGCGACCCTCCTGGCATCCCCGGCCTTCGCCGCCGAGGACCTGTGCACCGCCAACCTGCAGAAGATCGACGACAGCATGGCCACCGCCGGCGCCACCTCCGAAGGCCTGGACAAAGCCATGACCGAACAAGTGGACAAAGCCAAGGCCGCCCAGGCATCGGGTGACACCAAGGGCTGCATTGCCATTACCAGCAAGGTGCTGGAGCGCATGGAAAAGACTGAAAAAGGTGGCGGCTCGGCCGGCAGCGGTTCTTGAGCCCCCGCAGCGCGGGCGCCAGGACCGGCTGTCGACGTCGCCCGCGCAATGGCGTATACTCCACCCCACGTGCCGTAAGGTGCGTTAGCCAAGAGCTAGTGTGGGGCCGATTAGGATTCGACGCCGGTAGCGAAACTCTAGGTGCATGCCGAGTTGGTAACAGAACTCGTAAATCCACTGTTGCAACTTTTATAGTTGCCAATGACGAAAACTACGGCGCGGAGTACAAGCTGGCTGCGTAAGCGGCCCTCTTGACCCGTTGCTTCTGGTAGCTTCGGCTCCAGCAATCACTAGGGGATGCCTGTAAACCCGAACTGATTGTCATACAGAACAGGATCGTCGCGTAGCACGTTGTGGGCGAAGTGACTAAAACTTACACAACTCATCCAAAGCACCCTGCCCGTCGGGCGGCTGCGGATTAAATCAGTAGACACGGCTAAGCATGTAGTACCGACAGCGGAGTACTGGCGGACGGGGGTTCAAATCCCCCCGGCTCCACCAAATGATCAATCAAAGACGTCCACGGACGTCTTTTTTTGTGCCTGCAACCCAGCAAATACGCGGCCTCCAGCGCTTTTGCGGTCTTTTGAGAGTTTTTGAGTTCCAGCCGTTCGGGTATTCCAGACGGTATTCCATCTCATCCGGTGCTAATCTTTGGAATACCGAATCAGTGCTTGAGGAGAATCTCATGCCTGCTCAGAACCTTCGCCTCTCCGATCGACAGCTCAAGGGAGTCAAACCCGCGTCCAAGGATTACGTCCTCACGGACGGCGACGGTTTGCAGCTCCGCGTACGCAGCAACGGCTCGTTGCTGTGGAATTTCAACTACCGCGAACCGGTGACCAAGAAGCGCATCAACATCGGCTTCGGGACCTACCCCGAACTGTCACTGGCGAACGCACGAAAGAAGGCAGTCGAAGCGCGTGAGCTACTCGCACAGGGCATTGATCCCAAGGTGCAGCGCAATACGTTGAATGAAGCCAAGCGCGCAGAAACGGAACACACCTTCGAGAATGTGGCCACCGCCTGGTTCGAGCTCAAGAAAGACTCGGTGACCGCGGCCTACGCCGAGGACATTTGGCGGTCGCTCACACTGCACGTATTCCCCGATTTGAAGACGACACCACTTGCGAAGATCACCGCGCCGATGGTGATCGCATTGCTTCGTCCAATCGAAGCGAAAGGCAGCCTGGAGACGGTCAAGCGTCTCAGCCAGCGACTAAACGAGATCATGACCTACGGCGTGAACTCCGGCCTGATCTTCGCCAACCCGCTCAGCGGCATCAGGGCAGTATTCAAGAAGCCCAAGAAAGAGAACATGGCTGCGCTTCCGCCCGAAGAACTCCCCGAGCTCATGCTGGAGATCGCGAACGCCAGCATCAAACGCACGACCCGCTGCCTGATCGAATGGCAGTTGCACACGATGACGCGCCCCGCCGAGGCGGCAACTACTCGCTGGGAAGACATCGACTTTGAAAGGCGTGTCTGGACTATCCCTCCGGAGCGGATGAAGAAGCGCCGTCCGCATAGCATCCCGTTGAGTGATCACGCTGTCGCCCTGTTGGAGTCACTCAAGCCTCACAGCGGCCATCGCGAATATGTCTTCCCGGCTGACAGAAATCCGCGCACACACGCCAATAGCCAGACCGCCAACATGGCGTTGAAACGTATGGGCTTCCAGGATCGGTTGGTCAGCCACGGCATGCGCTCGATGGCCAGCACCATCTTGAATGAACATGGGTGGGATCCGGAACTCATCGAAGTGGCACTGGCGCATGTCGACAAGGATGAGGTACGCAGCGCCTATAACCGAGCCGACTACATTGAGCGCCGACGACCGATGATGGCCTGGTGGAGTGAGTACATCCAGAAAGCCGCCACCGGCAGCCTGCTCGCCTCAGCGTACGGCCAAGTCAGAGACAAGAACGTGGTGCCGATACGCTAGCGCTATGCAGGCACAACAACGGCAGCAACTGAGCGTTCAAGATTCAGGGCAAGCAGCCTCGCTTATTCGCTTCTCAGCACGGGTCCATCCAAACAGGGCTGCAAAGCCGCCCTGTTTGGATGGACCTCACTTTGAAGAGCTAAAAGCGACCACGTTGTCCAGGATTTACCACGGAATTCCACCGGTGGATAACCGCTCTTAAAGTCCAAAGTGGCGCTGAATTTTGAATCTTGACCGGGTTTATCCACAGGCGTAGAACTGGCCGTGCAAGCGCTGTCGATGACAGCAACCCAGGTGGCCCGAGCCTTGAAGGTCACGCTGCTCTCTCGCGGTGGTTCTCCCCCCAAATGGCGATTCGCGTCCGGCAGCTCGCCCGGTCACCTCCCCGGTGATGGATGCCTCCTTCAGATCATGGCCGTCGTGCGCCAGACAACACCTCCTACTTCGCTGCCCTGCAGCAACCTATCCGCTTGGCCGAATCTTGCGCCAACCTGCGCCCGTCTCTTTCCGGTGGAAAGAGACGGGCGCTTCTAACACTGCTGCAGCCCTCATCGCACTTGGCTTTGCGGCAACTCCACTCGTGACAATCAGCGTGACAAACGCCGAAGTCACCAGCAACAGCGCTGTAGATGATGGTGCCGCAGACCACGGAATGGACTGCACCTGACTGACAGTCAGGCATGCCCCGGTCATCGCATTGCTGCGTTCACCCGGCTCAGGACCTCGGGGCAATGGTCTCGTCAGCCAATGCAGCCTCCACCCGCCCACCGGTAACGGTGCTCAGGAGGCCAGATCATGAGGTGCCCTTGCTCCCGGTGGTAAGGAGCCGCCAGTCCCGCGTTAAAGGACATCCCCACAGGTCGCAGGGGCCTTGATCCCTGATAACACTCAGCATTCTTGGCGGGATGACGTGGGGCGAGGATTGGAGAGCAAGAGATGAGGTGACCGACATGGCATTGGTAGGCAGACGCGATAGCCGCAATTTTGGCTACGGCAGGCAATTGAGCTACGCAGGGCCGCAAGCGCTGAAAGACATGTTCGGCGGTGGCCACTACGGCACGGTCAAGGCGCACTGTGATCGGTGGCAGGCATTCGTGAAGTGGTGCCGTTCCGAACAGGGGCCCAGTATCAATGATGCGCGGCAGGTTGATCGGAAAGTTTTGGCCGACTATGCGGCGTACCTGCGCAACGTGGTTGGGCACGGTGACCTCGCCATCAGCACCGCACAAAATCGGTTATCCAGCGTTAACAGGACCATGGCAGCGCTTCGCGGTGATCAGTACGTGAGATTGCCCAGCCCGAGCAAGGCGTTGGGTATGCAGCGCAGCGGGGTTCGACAGTCGGAGCCGCAGGGCCAAGACCGCGAACAGGTTAAGCAGATCGTTGATGCGCTTTGCAGCCGTCATCAGTTACGAGCCGCTGCGATCGTTCTGTTGGCACGAGCCACCGGCATGCGCTTGCGTGAGGCCATCTTGGCTGACCTGCCACGGCTAAGCCGTGAGGCTAACGACCAAGGTAGGATTAACATTCAGGATGGCACCAAAGGCGGCCGCGCCGGCGCTTCGGCGCCACGTTGGATTGCAGTGGACGACCATGTTCGAGGTGCCCTTGAGTTTGCACGGCAGGTGTCGCCTGCAGGTAGCCGCAACCTAATTGCGCCACACGAGAGCTATCTGAATGTTCTGCAAGAAATCATTCGCCCTGCGCGGGCCATCCTGCATGTCCACAAGCTCCGAGGCTTCCATGAGCTCCGTGCGGCGTACGCATGTGAGCGCTATGAGCAGATCACCCAGCACCGTACGCCTATCAAAGGCGGTCAATGTTGCCAGGTAGATAGAAACCTTGATCGTGAAGCTCGGAGGCAGATCAGCTGTGAGCTAGGGCACGGTCGGATCGATGTGGTCGCGGCCTACATTGGAGGACGGTCATGAGCAAGCCATTTGATATGGAGTTGTTCTTGGCTGGCGTTCTGACTGGTTCGCACGCAACCCGGCAACGCCACGTGCGACAGGCAAAAATAATCCAGGTCGAAATTGCAGCGCGCTGGCAGCGAGAAACACCTTGGGCTTGGCAAAAAAAGCATGTGGTTTGGTTTCTTGAGCATCGCTTAAATTTACGTGGTGAAGCGACGCGGTATTACTATTTACTTACGATGCGGTTACTCGCTCGTCGTTTACAAAAAACATGGGGTTTCAATCGCTGAGTTAGGCCGACTCCCATCGACCCAAGATGCCCTACGCGCTGCATACGGTCTGTGGGTAGAATCCCTCACTCCAACCATCACGCGCTAGCCGCATGGAAAGGGAGAGCGCCTTGAGCGTGAAGATTAGCTTTGACAATGAACAAGCAGTTGCCAGCTTCCTCCTGTCTGATTGGGCTCCGCCGCTGGCCGAATACTTGGGACGCTACTTCGACGTCTGCGATGGCATGCTTCGCTTGGATTACTCCCACCTGTCTAACGAGAACACTAGCGATACGTGCGACTGGATATGGAGGTCGCAAACCGATCGTGAGCGCTTTATATCCATATTCGAGGATGCTGCACAGAAGGGGCGGATTGAACTGACCCTCATAACCTTGGGACATGGATCCACTGGAATCAAGGGTTCGTCATCCATCCTGGACCAAAATGCCTACCGGTCTGCCGAGAAGTCCTTCAGAAAAGACGTGCTTCAAGGCAATTCCCGGGCCTTGCGGGAAACCGTCGTGGCGGAGATCGCGCCCCGTGCGACATGGCTGAGTTGGCTGCTCAATACCGATTCATATGACCGGAATCGCTTTTTAGACAATCGGGAGATCATGGCGGCGCTGGTGACCAGTACGTCAGAGAACGATTGCATCCACGTCCTCCAATTAGTCGCCCCTCGTCACGATCAGAATAACTGGGCATTCGAGCAGATGGTCGAGCAACATTGGCAACATGTACGCGACTACTTGGAAACCCATTTGGGCATGCCCCCGGGCTATTCAGGTGGCAAAGCGCCTGATCTAGTCTTCTCGCTGTTTGCAAATTCGCCTACGGTGCAAGCGTCCCGGTGGGCCTGCGAGCAGGTTCTTGATCGAGTTGGTTCGATGATTTTTCCTCGGCTGATCAAACATTGCCACGCCATCGTGGCGGACGATGTGCGCAACCTGTTCATGTGCTGGCAGGTTCGTCCGAAGACAGGGAATAAAGACGATTTCAAGGAATGCGTTGCCACAGCCTGCTCGACGCTTGCTACGTTGTTGAAGGACACTATGCCCTCGGACCTCGCGCTTGCCGCGGCCTGGCACGAGTTCGTGAAACCAGCGCGGTCCGCCCAGCAACTCGTTGCTACAAGCCTCAGCGAATTGCCATCTGGGGCGTGGGACCAGGAAGTGCTGTGGAGCCAACTAGGTCCCGCCGCCCGCGAGGCGTGGCGGCAGGATCTCTTTGACCAAATGAGGGGGGAGCCAGAGCTGGCTCAGGGGCTCCTCGATTTCGCCTGCCGCTGGCTCCCGCTGACAGCGTTCGCTGAAGTTGAACCGGTGCTCCTGCGACTGATGGATGACGAGGATCATCTGGCTTTTGCGACCAAGCTTGCCAGCGTTGGCCCAAGGCAGGTGCAACTGAGGGCTAATGGACTGGTACGGTCCAGCCGGGGGGCACTGGACCTGGAGGGGCAAGTAGACCTGAAAGAAAATGCCACTATGCTGCCCAATGTTGGTGCCCAAACTTGGCTAGGCGACCCGTCCGTGGAGCGCGTCATCCATAGGGCAGTTAGCCAGATCGAGGAAAATTTTTGCCGAGAGTATCCCACGACCTGGGGAGAGGACGAGGAGGTTCATACTGCACGCCTCCTGGCCCTTACGCAGGAGGCCGTCGGCAATGCGAGCCTCCAGTTGCACCAGCTCTCGGCCACAACGCGTACTACGTATCCGAGCCTGTCGGTCAGGGTGCGACAACCTGGCAAGCGAGAAGAAGGGACCAGCACGCCTGCCGGGGCACCTCTGGGGGCGGACGTGCTGTTTCTTACCCGTATCGTGGACGACGGCAAAACTGTAATCCAGCGTGCCACTCTTGTGCAGGTAAAAAAGCGCAGCGGCACTGGGTCGGGGAAGCGCTTTAGTTCGACGATAGGCATCGACCTGCGGCAATGCGAGGACATGCTCACGCATTCAGAGCACGCCTATTACCTGTTCGCGACGCCGGCCTCGCCGCGTCCGACGCTCTGGGTTGCCCCGGCGCGGCTCGTCAGGAACTTGGCCCAATTGCATACGAGCAAAGCATCGGTCGTAGCGATTCAGGTGCGAGACGCTAGCTGCTCTTATGCGGATTTCTTCCTGCACGACCTCGTCGGCCTGTGGGCTGGCGACGAATATGCGGACCTCGTTGCCGTTGCAAACGGCGATCCTCGGCTTGGGCGAACGCCTCGCCACATCGTCGACATCGAGGTTCGCCGCCAATCGGATTGATGGTCCCGGCAGAGAACCATGCTACTACTCCACTCCGCCCCGATCCGCAGCCCTAAGGGCTGCGGATGGGGGTGCTGGGATTATCAAATTGTCACAATCATCTCCGTACTGGAGCGGTCGGCTGCAACTGCTTTGTAATGAATGTCTGCTCAATGAAGAACATCTCATAAACCAGTGCAGCGACCGAGTACTCGACTTCGGTTGAAGTTTGGCCATAAAAACCGCTACTTGTTGAGGCTTTAGCGGATGCGCGGACTGTCGCTTAGGAATAGCACAATTCAGCCTTCCGCGGCCTTCCAAATATGCAATTGTTCTTCCGCTTCACGCCCTGAGGAAGTCAGTCGTGATCGGCCGTTCTTGATCCATAACTGTCGTTCACAAATCGTAGCTAGAGTCCGAGAGTGGTAGCTGTTGGCCAATCGGGCGACGAAGTCCGACATGAGCCTTGTGGAGCTTGCCACGTGATCTGGAATTCGATTCTCAGGGAGACTTTGGTGTTGAACGTGTGCGTCGTCTGATCCCCCCACCGAAGTTCTCAGCGTTGCCCTCTCGCCCAAAAGCACAAACCCCCGCTTGAAAGCAGGGGTTTGTCATCAACCTGACCGGCGTATCAAGCGCCGATTTTTTCTGTCAATACGACTTATAACCCGTCGAGCAGCGCCTTGTTGCGCACCGCACCCTTGTCGGCACTGGTTGCCAGCAGGGCGTAGGCCTTCAGCGCGGTGGTCACCTTGCGCGGGCGGACTTCGGCAGGCTTCCAGCCTTTCTTGTCCTGCTCGATACGGCGGTGGGCCAGTTCTTCGTCGCTGACCAGCAGGTTGATCGAACGGTTGGGGATGTCGATCAGCACTTTGTCGCCGTCGCGCACCAGGCCGATGGCGCCGCCAGCGGCGGCTTCCGGCGAGGCGTGGCCGATCGACAGGCCCGAGGTGCCGCCCGAGAAGCGGCCGTCGGTGAGCAGGGCGCAGGCCTTGCCCAGGCCCTTGGACTTCAGGTACGAGGTCGGGTAGAGCATCTCTTGCATGCCCGGGCCGCCTTTCGGGCCTTCGTAACGAATGATCACGATGTCACCGGCCTTCACTTCGTCGGCAAGGATGCCGCGCACGGCGCTGTCCTGGCTTTCGAAAATCTTCGCCGAGCCTTCGAACACGTGGATCGACTCGTCGACACCAGCGGTTTTCACTACGCAGCCGTCCAGTGCGATATTGCCGTACAGCACGGCCAGGCCGCCTTCTTGCGAGTAGGCGTGTTCGAAGCTGCGGATGCAGCCGTTTTCACGGTCGTCGTCGAGGGTTTCCCAACGGGTCGACTGGCTGAAGGCGGTCTGCGTCGGAATGCCGGCCGGGCCTGCCTTGAAGAAGGTGTGCACGGCTTCGTCATCGGTCTGGGTGATGTCCCATTTGGCGATGGCTTCTTCCATGCTGCGGCTGTGCACGGTCGGCAGGTCGGTGTGCAGCAGGCCGCCACGGGCCAACGAACCGAGGATGCTGAAGATGCCGCCGGCGCGGTGCACGTCTTCCATGTGGTACTTCTGGATGTTGGGCGCCACCTTGCACAGCTGCGGCACCTTGCGCGACAGGCGATCGATGTCGCGCAGGTCGAATTCGACTTCGCCTTCCTGTGCTGCAGCCAGCAGGTGCAGGATGGTGTTGGTCGAACCGCCCATGGCGATGTCGAGCATCATGGCGTTTTCGAACGCCTTGAAGTTGGCGATGCTGCGCGGCAGTACCGAGGCGTCGTTTTCCTGGTAGTAACGCTTGCACAGCTCGACGATGGTGCGCCCGGCAGTGAGGAACAGCTGCTCACGGTCGGCGTGGGTGGCCAGGGTCGAACCGTTGCCCGGAAGGGCCAGGCCCAAGGCTTCGGTCAGGCAGTTCATCGAGTTGGCGGTGAACATGCCGGAGCACGAACCGCAGGTCGGGCAGGCGCTGCGCTCGTATTCGGCGACTTTCTCGTCGGACGCCGTGGAGTCGGCGGCGATGACCATGGCGTCGACCAGGTCCAGGCCGTGGCTGGCCAGCTTGGTCTTGCCGGCTTCCATCGGGCCGCCGGACACGAAGATCACCGGGATGTTCAGCCGCAAGGCCGCCATCAGCATGCCTGGGGTGATCTTGTCGCAGTTGGAGATGCAGACGATGGCGTCGGCGCAGTGGGCGTTGACCATGTACTCGACGGCGTCGGCAATGATCTCGCGGCTTGGCAGCGAATACAGCATGCCATCGTGGCCCATGGCGATGCCGTCATCGACCGCGATGGTGTTGAATTCCTTGGCCACGCCACCGGCGCGTTCGATTTCGCGGGCGACCAGCTGACCCAGGTCCTTCAGGTGCACATGGCCCGGGACGAACTGGGTGAACGAGTTGGCGATGGCGATGATCGGTTTCTTGAAGTCTTCGTCCTTCATGCCGGTGGCGCGCCACAAGGCACGGGCGCCGGCCATGTTGCGGCCGTGGGTGGAAGTCTTGGAACGATAATCAGGCATGAAACACTCCTGGCGGCTTAATCAGGTCACAAAAAGGGGAGTGAGCTTCTCTTGTCCTTTGTGCCGCAGGCCGGTTGCCACTGGCACGGATGGGGCCGAAGACCGCGCGGGATCGCCGCGTGCTTGGCCAGAGCTCATAAACCCGCCGGGGATGACTGGCGATGAATAGGCCGATTCTACACCGCTGGCGCGCGGAAGGAATGGGCGAGCACAGAGAAGCCGAGGCCAAGTGATGAATAAACCGTACTGGCGGAACCAAACCCATACCTATTTAGCACTTTTTTGGCACCCGGTTCAGCCTCCTAGCGAAGACCCACTCATGATTACCACAGCCTCGTCATTTGGCCGCTTGGCGGTCGCTTGTAGCGACATGAATACTGGCAAGGCTGCGTGGGCTTGGCATCGATAAATCGTTAGACATTTGCGAATCACTTTGGCGTTGATGCAGTAGCTGATGGCGCCGCTGGAAACTGTGGCGCCCGGTTGCAGGCAATCCTGAACGACCTGGCTCTGAAGTGTTTGGAATCAGAGCTGCGTTGGCGTATAGAAATCTCGCGATAAGGATAATCGCGTCCGCTAAATAATGATCGGACACCATCGTCCTTAATTCCGGGATTCTGAAGGTGTACCCACCAGGCGCTTACTCATCGGTGATCGCACTGCAACTCAGTCGTAACGCCAAGCGTTTGGTACAGCCGGTAAGGCGTGAGTAAAGCAGATTGCCAGACTTGAGTATTTACACGATAATTTTACCAGCGATACTCGGCAGGATGCTCGAATAGTAGGGAGCATTGGCAGATACAGTTACTGCACGCACCGATCCGCACATGCAGCATTACTGAATGCCCCCTAAATGGAGGTACCTAATGCGTCGAGGCATAAACGCCCGAGTCTCGCTCCGGATAGCTCTCATACACATGTTCAAATACTGCTGAGCACTTCAGGTTGTAGAGTTCAGGGGTATAAGCGCGAGGTAGGCCGAGGTCCAGAACGTCTTCAATTGCTAGCTTTAGTTGCGAGCGGGCAGTGGTCTTCTGTCGCCAATTAATGACGAGCAACTCCTTGAGGCGGGCCAGCAGGTCGCGGGCCGCTTTCTTGACTGCGGCAAGCTCCTCTGGACTGAGGTCTGGGGCAGGACGAGTCAGAATGTCGAAGATGACCAGTTCCTCTTCAGTTACGTTCTCGCGGACATGCCGCTCCTGCTCCTGATTCAGATTCTTGGTTAAGTCTAACAACTCCTGATAAAGCTCCTCAATGCTGCGGCTGCCGGCGTTGTAGCTCTCAATCAGTGCTTCAAATTTCTCGGCAAAGTCGGCGCGAGTGCGGTTTCGTTGAATCATTCCTTCAAGCTTGGTGCGAATCGCCGCCTTCAGTTCCTCAAGGTCGGTGTTCTTGTGCTTGGCTTCCTTGAAGCGCCTAGCTAATGCCTCGAAATTGATTTTTGATAGATCCAGCGCCGGGGGCCCCTGCTCTCGGATGGCATGCCCGGTGATTGAGCCATCCAGCAAACCGTTGATGTTATTCATTACTAGCGAGATGTCAGGCGGATTCGGGTTCAGCCTAGAGCGGATGCATTCGGCCAGCGTCGATATACAGGCAACACGACTAGCAAACTCCAGCGCAGACGGATCAGGTTTGACTGCCTGGTAAAGTGTGCTGATCAGCCTTTCATGCGCAAAGAAGTCACGACGCAGTGAATCAGGAGAGATCAGCTTGTTCATCGCGTCAGCGATGCACTGCAAGCGCTCCAAACCGCCCACTGGTGTTGCCTCGATCTCATCCAGCAACACACTGTGAGCGGCACAGAACGTGGTCACTTCAGCTACTGTATTGCGCAGATCCTCAACCAGTTGCTGCTTGTCTTTGACCGGTTCCTTTCCATTTTTGCCCGCGCCGTAGATGGCCAACGCCTTTTCCAAGGAGGCAAATACATTGGCGTAATCGACGATGACCCCACTATGCTTGCCGGGGAAAACTCGGTTGGCACGCGCAATGGTCTGCATCAAAGAATGGTTTCGCATCGGCTTGTCGAGGTAGATCGTCGAGCAGCTTGGTGCGTCGAAACCGGTCAGCCACATGGCACAAACGAACGCAATGCGCAGCGGGTCTTCAGTGTCCTTGAACTTCTCATCCAAGCCCGGATTCGACTCGTACATCCTTTTGCGATGCGGCTCGATATCCAACCCAAGGCTTTGCATTTGCTGGATTTCGTTTTGCCCTGGTGAAACAATCAGCGCCATGTCAGTACTGGTCAGCACCTCTAGACGTTGTTTCAGCTCCGCTGCGCGCACATCGCGTCTTGCCTGGTCTGGGGTCATTCCGCCGCTATATGCTTGGTATGCGAGTTCACCCAGTTCTTTTCGAACCTGCGCGGTTTCAGCAGCCCAGTGCTGTTTAACCTTGTCGTGCATGCGCAGCGCGGTGGCCTTGTCGATGCATACAACCATCGCCTTGCCGACGAAGCCGCGACTCCCAAAATGCCGTACGATGTCAGCCGCCACAGTGTCCAGCCGGTCCTCACGGGTGATCAGATGATATTGTCGGCCCAGTTCACGCTCCAGCTTGGCCTCTTGGTCTGAGTCGAGTTCAGCATCTTCGATCAGTTGGTAGATATCCTCGTTCAGGTCCGGGTTAACAAGCTGTAATTCTGGAGTGCGGTTCTCATAGAACAGCGGCACAGTGGCGCCGTCTTCGATGGACTGCTGGAAGTCGTATATCGAAACGTAATCACCGAAGATTTCTTTAGTGCGCTCTTCGCCGGCAATCAGCGGCGTGCCAGTAAAGGCGAGGAACATCGCCTTGGGCAGTGCCGCACGCATATTCAGCGCCAGCGTGTCGTATTGGCTGCGGTGCGCCTCGTCGGTGAGTACGATCACATCAGAACGATTACAGAGGATCTCCGGCG
This sequence comes from Pseudomonas sp. NPDC089996, assembly GCF_044748405.1. NCBI lineage: Bacteria > Pseudomonadati > Pseudomonadota > Gammaproteobacteria > Pseudomonadales > Pseudomonadaceae > Pseudomonas > Pseudomonas sp. NPDC089996. The sequence goes on from NZ_JBIVGA010000009.1 coordinate 89,037, forward strand.
TCTGAAATTTATGCACCAACGTGAACACGTATCGGTGATTGCCGCGCAGCAGTTCGCGCAGATGAGCACCACTAGAGGCATGGCACTCATCACCTTCGCCCTCACTCACCGCTCCAGTGGCCTTGAAAGTCTTGGCTATCTGCTCGTCCAGCTCCACGCGGTCGGTTACGACCACAAAGGTCCAGTTGCCGACCAGCTTACGCAGCACTTTCTGGGCGAAGAACACCATCGAAAAACTCTTGCCGCTGCCCTGGGTCTGCCAGAACACGCCGCCACGTCCATGGCCCAGCATGCGCGCTTCCAGCATCGAATCGATCGCATTATTCACGCCGAGAAACTGGTGGTTCTGCCCAATGACTTTGACCAACCCAGCCTTGTGTTCGGAAAATAGCGTGAAGTTCTCGACCAGATCCAGCAGGCGATTAGGGTCGCATGTCCCTCGCAGCATCACTTCCAGCGACACCCTACGCGGCTCATCTTCGCGCTCGATACGCTTCCATCTGACCCAGCGCTCCCAGTCGGCGGTCAGCGAACCGACCAAGCTGTCCGTGCCGTTGGATGCAATCATCAGCGCGTTAAACCAAAACAGCGCAGGAATCTGTTGTTTGTAGTGCGTCAGGTTCTCGTCGAATGCCGCGCGTGCAGGTACGCCGGGCTTCTTCAGCTCGATCACCACCCAGGGCAATCCATTGACGAAGCCCACTAAATCGGGTCGGCAGGTATAGAGCGCGCCGGTCACGCTGAATTGGCTCACCAGCAGGAAGTCGTTGTTCTGCGGCTGCTCCCAGTCCACTACACGCAAACGCTCAATCTTCTGGCCGCCATGTTCGCGGTCAGGCACGGACACCGTAATACCTTCTTTAAGCAGTTGATAGGTCTCGCGATTGGCGGCTTCCGCAAGCATGGCGGAGCGGTCGCGAGTGAGCTCGTCGATAGCGGTAGTGATAGCCTCAGCAGGCAGCGTTGGGTTGAGCTTGTAGAGTGCCGCGCGCAGGCGGGCGGCCAGAACGACCTCGCTCTTGGTTTCGCGTCCCAGAGTGGCGCTGGCGCCGAAGGTTTCTTCGATTGCCGACAGCGTCTGCCAGCCAAGATCGGCAAACAATCCAATGGCAGGTTGCTCGACGAGCTGGTCTTCACTGTAGGCGTAAGCGCTCATTTCTTGGTCTTCCTTGAGGTCTAGCCCTAGGGCTGGTGCGGTAACAGTAGTTCGTGAGGTTGAGAAGGCTTTGTCACGGTATAAGGCTATGACAACAGGCCTTGTATCTGGCACATCATTTCCAGCCGTTGTATGAGCCAGCCACGGTGTGAAATCGTTGGCTTCGTTCTCCATGCTTCACGTAATGGCAATCGCTCCAGCTGAATCAAGCTCTTTGTCATGCTCATACGGACGGATCTACGTTGATCTGACCTGAAAGCAAGCGCGGCAACAATAGGTCGCGGGTGCGACGGAGGTTTTTTATTTGCTTACCATAGATTTCTGCTGTGGATCTCATTCCCTTAACAGTAGACCCGAACTGACGTTGCAGGGCGGTTGGAGGCACTGCCAGGTCAATGTCGGAAATAGCCGCGCGACCAAGTTCGGTCTGTCCAGTTGCCCCAGTTCCGAGGCGTTCGAAGGTCTCTTGGAGATTGAGCAGGCAGCAGCCATAGAAGTCAAGATCGATGCGGGATGCCGCACGGGCAATCGTCACATGGGTATCGATGGTGCATTTATCGAGACATTCATAAACCTGCGCGACACGCCCAAGTGTGCCCACGCCGGTTGAATTGATTAGGACATCACCGAAACAAATCTGCTTTTCGCTTGGTATAGCCTTGGATTGCCTGCGCGCGGGCTCAAGGCTTAGTCGCTGGTTGCGGACGCACTTTTGGTTGATTACAACTGAATCACCCTCTTCGTCATATCGTGGCGTTATTCCTCGGTTGATATATGAAGAAATATCACCGAGTTTTTTCGGCTCCCACCCCTGCGGAATTTCGCCGAGTGGGGAAGCGACCAGTGGCGTGCTTTCATGACCTGGGAAGCGGAAGTGGACGAACCATTCGCGGTAGAGGGCGCGGGCCATTGACTCCAGAATTTTAATGCGCCGTTGGCTATTCTCGATCAGTTCGTCGTAGGCCGACAAGATGCTTGCGGTGCGTTGCTGGACAGAGAGCGGAGGAACCACAATCTTAGTGTCGCAAAAGGCCGACTTGTTGAGTATAGGTGTACGGACGCCGGTGGCTGAGCCAAGCGACAGCAGCTCTTGCTTCCTAGTACGCAGCGAGTAGTAGAGAAATGAAGCATCTACCTCGCTGTTAGGAACAATTGTGTTAAGTTGCTGATTGGTAAATGATGGACGGTCTGTCATAACAACCTCGCCCATTTGCCAGCCAATACAAGATACGCATACGCTATTGGCTGGTAGCTTTATTCGCTTTAGTAGCTCAGCACCTTCAAACGAGAGTGAACGTTGCGTTTCACGAGCGTACTTACCCTGGTGCATATCGCCTGGAGTGATGAATGGATAATTTTCTCCAAAGCAACTTGCCCGTTCTGTGGGAGGCGTTCGACCGGTAAATACTTCACCAAGATCACCAATCCGTAGCTCTGGCCAATTGTGCAAAGCCATCATCATGCTCCCAGAATATCTGCCACATTCGCGGCAATGAACTGCTCTAATTCGCGTGCCTGCATGTTTAGCGATGCCAGTTCCTCATTCAGGGCTTCTAGTTGCTCCTTGAAGTCTTCGTCGCTGACATCCTCGCCCGGTGCCACGCCGACATAGCGACCGGCATTGAGTGACCAGCCCTGGGCTTCGATCTCTTGCAGCGTGGCGACCTTGCACAGACCCAATACGTCGGCGTAGGCGGGCTGATCGCCGAATACCTCCTTGAGCTTGGCTTCGGCATCCGCACCACCAAGGGTAAGGTCGAGTGCCTCTCCGCGATACAGACGTACCAGATTGGCTATGAAACCGATCTGCGCGGCTGTCCAGTCACGATGAGCTCGGTCGATCTGGCGGTAGATATGGCGGGCATCGATGAACAGCACGGTATCGGCACGCGGAGTGTTGGCCTTGCCTTTGTCGAGAAACCACAAAGTCACGGGCAGGGTAACGGTGTAGAACATATTAGGACCAACCGCGACCATCACGTCGACTGCTTGTGCTTCAATCAGCTTCTGCCGCAACTCCTGCTCGGAGGAGCGCGCATCGGAGGCCGAGTTGGCCATGACGAAGCCAGCACGGCCTTGCTTGTTCAATGACGAGTAGAACAGCTGAATCCATAGATAGTTGCCGTTGTCGGTGCGCGGCAGGCCAAAGGGGTAGCGGCGCGACTTCCCTTGAGCATCGTAGCCAACCATGTCGGTCAGGCGCGCTTTGTCCACGGCATTGATGTTGAACGGCGGATTGGCCAGTACAAAGTCGAACTGGCCGACTGCATTGTGCGGGTCGTCGTAGTAACTGTTGACGTTACCGCCATGGCTTATCTGGCCTTCAAGCCCGTGTACTGCCAAGTTGAGGCGGCAAAGGCGGCCAGTTTCATCGGTTTTTTCGACGCCACAGATTGAAAGTTCGGCTGCGGGGTTTTTCTGGTGCTCGGCCACAAAGCGCGCCGACTGTACGAACATACCACCCGACCCACAGGCAGGGTCCAAAATACGACCGTGGAAAGGTTCGATCACTTCGGTGAGCAGGCGCACGATGCTGCTAGGGGTATAGAACTCACCACCGCCCTGGCCCTCGCTCATGGCGAAAGCACCGAGGAAATATTCGTAAATGCGGCCAAAGGCGTCGAAGTCAAGGCTGGCCGGTATTTCGGAGACCTTCTTCAACAGCTCCTTGAGTAGGGTGCTGGTGAACAGGTTATAGGTCTTGGGCAGCACGCCAGCGAGCTTGGGATTGTGCTTCTCGATCTCGCGCATAGCTGTATTGACAGCACCACCGATGTCCGACGCCTCTGGCAGGGTAAGCAGGTGATCGAATCGCGCTTCCTCGCTCAGGTACAGCGTGCTTTCCGCATGGTAGGCCTCTGAAATATCAACCCGGCTACTCCGGCGCGCTGAAGCACCTTCTACTTCAAATTTGGTTCGCAGCAAGGCAAAGCGAACCTCTGCAAAGCGCAGGAATATCAGGCCGAGGATAGGGCCGGAGTATTCCTGTGCTTTCAGACCCGAGTTGGCGCGAAATTGGTCAGCGGCATCCCATAAGCGTTTTTCAAGTGAGTTGGCGGTGGCGTCTCTTTCGGATGGGGCGATCCAATGCATGGTCAGTCTTTCTCAATCTGGTGCAGCCGTGTTGAATGGTGCTCGGAGCTTGCTGGGGCTGAACGTGATCGTCCTAAACTAGGACGTTCAGATCCTATCGCCCTGTAAGATTGCTTGCCCGAGTTTGCGAGGCTTAGACGCCATCGAGGTATGTGGCGCATTATCCGCTAAATTCAGGAGATAGGTAAGATCTTCGTATACGTATGGCCAAGTCATCCACCCGGCCCCGCAAAGCCAAGAAATGGTGTGCACTTAAAATTTAAGAGGGCATCAAGGCCCAAGTCATTCAGGAGTGTGTTCAGCATGGCGCTTCGATTGCCAGCATCGCACTCGACCATAGGCTCAACGCAAGCCTTGTCCATAAATGGATTCGGGTAACAGACTGGCGTACCCAAGTAGCCATGACTCCTGGAGTCTGACTCATAAGCTGATGGCAGCCTTGCACATTCGATGAGGACGGTGCCCTGAGCGTTAGGGGCTAAAGCTCTCGCGCCCCTAGCCGCTGCTGGACCTCTGCTCCAGCGTTCAACTGAGCCCAACGTACTTCTGCCGGAGCCGTGCGTAGGTCCACGGCCGGGCAGCCTGAAGTTGTTGCCGGATGGGGCGGGAGCGCCTGCGCTCCTACCACACGCAGAGACTTGACACGCGTCCGTAGATTTGCGACCCCCAACCCCGATCATCACGCTTGAAGCAAATTCAGCGAGTTGCGCCAGAGAATTGATGCCCTGAAGATCGAACTGCATTGCAAAGTTGACTAAATCTCTTAGATCAACGGCTTCGACATTAGCCCAATGTACCAGTCGATTGCCACGAAAACCGAAGGTGGCTCGCATGGGATCACCAAGAACGCATGTTGAAATACCTGGACCTAACCTGACACGATGGCATGTTGGACGATATTGCAATCTTGCTACTCCTCATAAAGCATCCGCGCATAGCTGGCACGAAGAGGCCGAACAAGGTGTCCAGCGTGCAGCGACTGTTTAGCGACCTCTCGAATTGCAGGGTCGTCAGCGTAGGGCTGATGGAGTACCAAAATTTGCGGGTTGTGGCCGCTTCGCGCCGGAAACTTCGCGATGAGACGCATCGATAACCCGTCGGTGGTAGATATCCGAAGGCAGAGCTAGGAACGCCTGCACCTATCAGGCGAGCGCGCAAAGCTGCAACACCAGCGTTCGTGTGCGTTAGTGCGTTAGTGCGTTAGTGCGTTAGGACGAGGATGGTCTTAGTTAACACAACAATCATCGACGCTATCGTTTGCTAGGAGCCCCTGTACGTGGGATGTGGGGCATCGCACGCGCAGGGGCAACAATCAACAACGCAACTCTTGCTAGATTCGATCCCGATTCGTTTTTTCGGCGAAGCTCAAAAGCACCGTCCATCGAGTTCCAGGCCACGCGGCCTTCCAACTAGTATTCCAAGCAGGTTGACCAATAAATTATTGACCAGAAAAAACAGATAGATACCGACTCATTTCAAATTACCCCGGCTCACTCCCCTGCAAAATAATCACTATCCACCTGCTTAACCTCATAAACCTGCTTAACACTAACCCCCAAATTGTTCTCAACCATCAACCGAGCCAGCTCAACCCCATCAATCAGCACCACCTTGATATCCAGCCCAAGCGCCGCCTCCCTGGCCCCCACGGAAAAATCCGAGGTCGTAATAAACACACCTTTCCGCGCCCGCTGCCGTGTCAACGCCCCGATAAACTTATCTATCTCAGGCCGATGCACCGTGTTGCTCCAGCGCTTGGCCTGCAGGTAGATCACGTCCAGCCCAAGCTTATCCTCATTGATAATCCCGTCGATGCCATCATCGTTCGTTGCCTGTGTCGCCTTGCCGGCCTCTTTCCGCGAGCCGCCATACCCCATGGCCAGCATCAAATCCACCACCAGCTGCTCAAAGAAAATCGGGCTGGCAGCCCTCACCTGCGCCAGAAGGTCTTCCGCAAGCGATTGCATAAGTGCCTGGTGAGCCTCATCCATTTGCTCATCCGGGGTCGTCTCGACGGCTTCCACCGCCCCGTTCTTGATAACGTCCAGCACATCGGTAGCCTGCGGCTTGGCAGTGTGGAAATCGGCAAATTCAGGAAACTGCTTCAGCCAGGATACGGTGATGCGCGAAGGGCCGTTGGCCAGCGCTTGCCGACCGCGATCGGTGATCTGCACCATCCCCTTGCTCGGGATAGTCAGCAAACCCGCTTTGTTGAGATATGTCCTGGTCCAGCCCACGCGGTTGTTGATCACCGTTTGACGCCCGGACGGCAATTGCTCCTTGCGCTCTTCTTCAGTCAGCTGAAACACATCGGCAATGCACTCGCGAAGTCCATTAAGCGGTATCGCCTCGCCGTCCCGAACAGCCTCCAGCACGGGGCGCATGAGACTTTGAAAATCCGGGATCGGCATGACTTTTCCTTTTCGGTCGTCGTGTGGCTTGTTCACACTCAGTTGGCATGATGTCGCACTGACATCCATCCGCAACATGCCATTTCACACCGCAATCGACAACCCCAGCTACGACTCGGTCAAGCGATCACACCCGACGCGCTTTTCTTTTACATCCACCTCAAGTACCGTCGCGGTCGGTCGATACAAGCCAGTGGCCACCATTCTTTTCGCGCCCACCACTTCGACAAATGGACTTCTCGTGTGAACACTCCCCTGCGCCGCACATTTGTTCTGTTCAGCAATTCTCCAACCGGCCTGAACACCCGCCTGCCCCACAACCTGAGGCAGAGCTGAGCATGTCTTCCCGCGATTACCTGTACAAAAATCTTCGCCCCGAACTTGTCGCCCCCGACGCCCCGGCCCAAGCTGACTCCGCTAAAGCGCAACGCAGCATCAAACCGCGCTTCACCCTTGAGCGCGACGTGGTGCTCTCGGCCAGCAATCGTCAGCAACTGGACGAGGCCTTGGTCAAAATTCGCTACCACGACGTCATCTACGAGACTTGGGGTTTCGCCGAGGTCGACCCAAGCGGCAGGGGCACGCTGCTCAATTTCCATGGCGCCCCAGGCACCGGCAAGACCCTCACCGCCGAAGCCTTCGCCGGCAGTATCGGCAAGCGGCTGATCAATGCCAGCATCGCCGACCTGGAAAGCAAGTTCATGGGCGACACCTCGAAGAACATCGTCAGCCTGTTTGCCGCAGCGCGTAACGAAGACGCGGTGTTGTTCCTCGATGAAGCCGACACGCTGCTCGGCCGTCGCCTCTCGTCAGTCACTCAAGGCATCGACAATGAAGTCAACGCGATGCGTTCGACCCTGCTGATCGAGCTGGAGAAACACCCCGGGATCGTGATTTTCGCCAGCAACTTCGCTCGCAATTACGACTCCGCTTTCGTCAGCCGCATCTCTCAGCACATCCATTTCGAGTTGCCCGGCGACGATGAGCGCAGAGCGATCTGGGCCAAGCTGCTGGTTCCAGGTATCCCGCTGAGCGTAGCCCGCGAAGATCTGATCGAGGCGCTGGTGCAGCCCTCTGCCGGCCTCTCTGGCCGGGAAATCCGAACCTGCCTACGCCTGGCGTTACCCAAACCTTTGCTGGAAGGCGGCGGTGGGCGGCTGACGCCTGAGCATGTGCTCGGCGCCATCGAGCAATTGCTGCTGGCACGCAATGACATAAAAGTTTCCACACCTGGCGAACAGGCCGGGCGTACTGATATCGCACGCAAATTGTTGGGCGTGAACTCAAGGAGTGACGGTTAAATGGGCTGGTTGAGCAAGGTCAAAGGGTTTTTCAGCAAAGCAGTTCAGGTTGTCAAAGAGAAGGTCGTAGAGGCTGTCAATTGGCTGGCTGACAAGGCCGAAACCTTCGTGGGTGAAGTCAAGCGCCTGTACAAGGCCGCCAAGCCTTACATCTCCAAAGCCCGTATGGTGCTGCGGACCATCGCCGCGAATGTGCCGGTGCCGTGGGTGCAGGGCATCAGCATGGCGCTCGACAAGGCACTGGCTGTTCTGGAGCATCTGGACAGCCACCCGCTCGTTGCCAAGGTCGATGCGGCGATCAAATGGGTAATCGCTCGCGCCCGCGACATTCAACGCCATCTGCTCAACGATCAGGAAGTCAAAGAAGCCGAACAGCGTGCTGCCGACCTGGAAGCTGCGATGGCCAAGGTTGATGAATCCGGCCGTCAGGCGCTCGAGGCCCTGGCCATGAGCAACCGCTACGAACTGGTCCGTGCCCGCATCAGCCGACTGGTCGAAGATGAAGCCTTCGTCAACTTCGAGCACTACCTGCGCATTCGTGCGGTGCAGAAACTGCTGCCTCTGTACGAACAGCAAATGGAGCAGGTCAAAGAAATTAACAGCGTGCTGGATGAGCCGCTGTTCATCATTCAGGTTGCCAGCCAGCTGATAGAAGGCCACGCAGAACTTGATGACGCGGCCATGGAGCGCCTGGACAGTTTGACCACCGAACGCTTCGGCAAGCCGGTGATCCCGTTCGTGTTCGAAGAGATGATCAATGTGTGGGGCCTGGACCTCAAGCAGCACCAGGACGCGTGGGAGGAACTGAGCAACCGTGTGTCCCGCGACCAGGTCATCGTCAAACGCCTGAACAACCTGGCAAAGCTGGAGCCACTGCCAATCGAGGAAGCCAAGGTACTCGCAGACCTCGAAAAACTACTGCCTGGCGACCTGGCCCATTTGGACAAGCTGGCCAGCGAAGTCCTCGCCAAACGCAACTACGTTTACGCCGCCGAAGGTTTCCTGCAATTGCTGGAAAATGACGAGCAGCGCCTGATCGACCAGGATCGTGAGTACCTCATCGACGACGGTTTCGAGGTGGGTGAACTGCTGATTCGCTGCGCTCAGAATGGCGAGAAATGGGAGAACCTCAAACGCGAGGAGCAATCGCTGATCATCAGCTTCGCCAACATCTTCGAAGCCGACTGCCGCAAGCGTGCCGAAGAGTTCACCCAGGTTGAGGTGGCAGCGTGAGTGGCGGTGTTCTGGAGTTTCTGTCGCCTTCGCTGGGGAATCCGCTGGAGGTGGTGTTCTGCACGGTAATCATGGGCGGCATGCTGGTTTCCCTGATCACCGCCGAGATCTTCGGCCGTGCACCCGCGTGGGAGCGCAATTGGCAAGGCGGCACGCACAAGGGCGCGCTGGACATCGAGCACGGGTCGCTCGGTGAGTTGAACCTGGCCGTTGCTACCCTGCCCGAACGCATCGTGGCCAACATGCCGGGGCTGCTGTTGATCGTCGGCTTGCTGGGCACGTTCCTCGGCTTGGGCATGGCGTTGGACAAAGCGTCTGGAATTCTCCAGGGCAATGCCGATTCGCTCAATGCAATGAGCGATTCGCTGGGCCAGCTCACTGGCATGATGAAAGACCTGGGCACCAAGTTCAAAACTTCGACTTGGGGCATCATTGCCTTCATCGTGCTGAAACTGTGGGACTCTGCGCGCTGGTCCGCTGAAAGCCGCCGGACCGGCTGGTGCGTTGATCGCATGAAGCGCGAGATCGACAACAGCCGAGATCAGCAAAAAAGTGCAACCGAGCTCCGTGACAACCTCACCCGCCAGGCCCTGGCCGCGGTTGGTGATCAACTGGTACAAGCCATTGCCAGTCAGAGCCAAGTGCTCGGCAATGAGCTCAAGCAGCTCAAACTGATGGAGTTCAAGCGCGGACAAATCCACGATGAGCAGTTCGCACAGACCGCCGCCAATCTGGAGGGGCAACTGCAGCAGTTGCAGCAGCTCAGCGGACCAGAAGGCCATCTCGCGACGCTGGCCCGCTACGCCGCCCATCTGCCGCGCCTGGATCTGCTGGAGCGCCACGGAGAGAGTCTGCAGGGCCTCGATGCTGGCCTCGGCCGCCTACAGTCGCAACTGGAGCAGTCCAACCAGCAGCTCACTGGGTTGGGGCAGCAGCTTGAACACGGGCACCAGCTGACCGAGCGCCTGCAGCAGACTGCCACCGTGCAATCAGAACACGCACAACTGGAAAGTGAGCGGCGCGAACGCCAAGATCAAACCTTGCTCGCGACCCTGGCTGAACAGCATGGTGCGCAACTGGACGCAGACCGCACACAGGCTGCTCGTGTACAAGAGCGGTTTGATGAGCTGGCCGCACTTTCGTCCAAAGGTATCGAAGCGACACAAGCAGTCGGCGCACACACCCAGGCCAGCCAGCAGAGCCTGGAACTGTTCGTCACGGCCAGTACCGAAAACCTCAACGCGCTTGAACAAGCCGGCACTACCATGGGTACGGCGGCCAATCAGCTGGCCCAGTCCGCCAGCGCCCTGGAAGGCAGTGTGTTGACCATGGAGAAGAGCGTCGGTGCAGCCATCGACAAGCTCAACGATGACTTCCATGCTCACCTGCAGACAATGCAGAGCAGCCTCGACGGCAACATCTCGCGCCTGAGTGATGTAATGAACGAGCTGCAGACCGGGATGATGGATAACGTCAACCGGATGAGCCAGGACTTCACTCAAAACACTACGGCGATGTCGGAGAACCTGCGGTCGGCAACCGACAATATCTCCGAGGCGGTCCTCAAGCTTTCTGCCGAGGTCAATGACGTGATGGCCAGCGTGACCCGCAACATCGAAGGCGCGAACAAGGCTCAGACCAACGCCAGCGCGATGTTCACCACGACCAACGACGAGCTCAACGGCGCCATCAGTCAGATGGAAAAGAACATGAAGACGCTGGGTGTGCAGATCACCCAAGGTCTGACTGACATCTCCGAGAGCAACCGGAACATGCGGGCCACCGGCAAAAAGCTGGAACAGTTGAAAGAGCTGCCTGACAGCTTTGCCAAGCTGCACGAGCATTTCGAGCAGTTGCTCGGCCAAGGCACGCAAACCGTGCTGATGCTCGACAAGCTGGCGGTGGAGCTGCGCAACGACCCACACCAACGCGGCCAACTGCTCAGCCAGGCGGTAGAAAATCTGACCGAGCTCTCTTCTCAACTCAAGACGCTGGCAGCCAGCACGCAGCAAGGCCGGCAGCAGGTCGCCAGCCTGCCCCAGGCGCTGGCGGACAAGGTCGGTGAGCAGTTCTCCAATCACCTGCAACCGTTGCAGCATGCAGCCGGTTCCACTGTTGCCCTGCTTCAGCGGATGGCCGACCAGAACCAGCAGGCGCTGGCTCGGAAGGCTTCCGACGAGCCTCTGACAGCGTGAGACGGCCATGAAAGACAAACCCAATGAATGGGTCTCGATCTCCGACCTGATGGCCGGCGTGATGGCCGTTGTGATGCTGATGCTGGTGGTGTCGGTGCTGCAGAACAAAGCGGCCGAGGCAGCCATGGCGGTTGAAAAGCAGCAGATGGAGGCTGCTCGTCAAGAAGAGCGCAGCAAAGGCGAGGCGGCCCAGCGGGCTGGTCTGAGCAAGCTGCTGGCGGCTATGCAATCCGACCTGCAGCGCAGCGGCGAGACGGACCTGGTGGACATCGACATACAAAACCGCCGCCTGACCCTCCCCGACAATGCCTTCGCCCGCGGCAGCGCCTGCATTACCCCGGCCGCCAAAGGCGCACTGACCTTGCTCAGCGCGCGCGTGGCCACCTTCATCCACGATTACGGCCAGGGGCAAGTGCTGGTAGAGGGCCACACCGACAACCTGCCGGTTTCCCGCCCAGTCACTGACTATGAGCGGTTCTGCACGGTGTATGACGACAACTACACCTTGTCTGCAGCACGCGCCCGCGAGGCTCGCAAACTGCTGATTCAGGCGCTTGAGCCACAGCAGGCACTGCGCGTCGTGGTAGCAGGCTATGGTGACTCACGCCCCAAGCCGGGCGTGGATCCGGCCAGTGCGCTCAACCGTCGGGTGGAGGTGCAGCTGGTGGTGGCCACGCAGCTTCCGGCGGCAAATTAGCGCGGTGCGGCCCACATTCTAAACTGGCGGGCCGCTCCCCTGAACCTGATCTAGACACCGAGAGGTAAGGACACGATGGCATCTACAGGAATCGATTGCGACGACGAACTCTTCGCCAGCCTGCTCAGCGCCAAGCCTGATGAGGTGGATTTGTTGGTGGACATCATCACCGACTTTTCCAGTGGCCGCGCCGGCCTGGACGCGGACGTCAAGAAGCAGCTGGTGCAAGCCAAGCACAGCTCCCGACCTGCCGGTTACAACCAACAGCAGCTTAAGCTGCTAGGTCACGAACTGCAGCAGTTTGGCGGGCACTCGGCGATGAACCTGGCGCGCAAATTTCTGAAAAAGTCCGCTGTGCCCTATGCCGAAATCGTCAACGACGTATATCAGAAGCTCAACGGCAGCGGTTCTGCGAGCCTGTCCGCCGCCGACAAGGAGCGTCAGATCGCCCTGGCCCTGTTCGGCGCCGGTTGGCGTGAGCTCGCGCCAAGCGAACGCTATGAACGTGCTACCAGCACCAAAGTTCTAACTGGGCTGTTCAAACTCAAGGACGCTCTCTCGGTGAGTTCTGGCGCTGCGGTCGGGCTGTCGGCTGCCAGCAGCGCGGCGTTGTTCACCGTGGCAACCACCGGGTTGCGCCTGAACCCTCTCGGCGCTGCAGCGACGGTTGGTTTCGGCCTGAGCAGCAGCATTGCCGAAGCCTATCGGGTGACCGTGCCCTTTGTGGCCCAAATGGGCTGGATCCGCCTACGCCGCGAAGCGCCTGAGGCAAGTGCCCCAGCGCCGACCGTAGCTGCCAACTCCACACCGAGCAGTTCAGAGCTGGTAGTTCAGAACGACCAAGGCGAAACACTGCTGAAACTCAACACCCTGCAGCGACCGCCCGCAGGCGTACACAGTCCGCTACCCACCGACCAGATCAGTGCGCTGAACCCGTTGCTGGCGAATGTACCGGGCCTCGCGGCGCTAGGAGAAATGTCCAAGGGCAACTATGTAGTTTGCAGTCTGCCATTCGAGACATTGACCAAAAATGCCAACAACGATGGCAGCGTGAGGGCTTTCGTCCGCACCGGGGGCAAGATCAGCGAACAGGCCAGCTTGTCATTGCCCGAAGAGCTGCAGAACGTGCTGCTCAGCGGCGCGGTTTGGAACGCGGTGTCTTCAGCCGTGGGGCAGAAGCACCTGCACGATATCAACGAGAAGCTTAACGCCATCAAGCGCCAGCTGGACAGCGTGCTGCGCGAACTGGACGAAGTCCGCTGGGAAACGCTCGCCGGAATGGTCGACTATACCCAGGACCTGCTTGACCATTACCCCCAAGACGGCATTAGTCACTACGCAGTTCAGGCTCTCGAAAGTCAGCACAGCCAGATTTCGGCGCTGAGGACTTACTTCGAGCGCAAGATGAAAGAAGAGCTGGAAGTCGCTCAAGCTGTGGAGGCCGACAAGCTGTTTGGCGCAGACAGTGCACGCCAAGCGTTGACTGGCAGCCTGGCGAAGATGGAGGGCTGGGTGAGCGGATTCCTGCAAGCTGCTCAGTTGCAGGTTGTGAACAGCGCCTTGCGCTACATGGCTGAGCCGCAGCAACGTCACCGTAGCGCTGCCGCCAAGGTCTTGGAAAGTCTGGGGCAATTGGAAGCTATCGCCATGCAGAGTCGTAGCGTGTACAGCTCGCAGATGGAGCTGACCAGCTCACGAGTCTTTAGCCTCGACAGCACGTTGAGCCAAAGCTTCACGGCGCAACTGAACAGCATTGCCGGCACGCTTGCGCAAGGCCCATTCGACACCCAACAGCTGCACCATTCGCTCTTCAATCAAGGTGAACAGCAGGTGTTGCTGCGTTACCAAGATGGCAAGATCGCCGAAGCTCAACTGCTACAGAGTGCGCTTTGATCAAAGATCAAGCGCGTCGACAACAGGCAGGGGCGCTTAAATGCGCCCCACTGCCCGCCTAACCGTCTCCAACAACTCCCCCAACCGAAACGGCTTCACCAACATATCCATCCCCTCCCCCAAAAACGCCTGCCTATCCCGCGCCTCATCCGCATACCCCGTCATAAACACCACCGGCAACCCCGGCCGATAGGTCCTGGCCATATCCGCCAACTCCCGCCCACTCAACGTCGGCAACCCCACATCGGTCAGCAACAAATCCGGCCCCGGCTCCTGCCGCAACTGCTCCAGCGCCTCATCCACCGTCGAGGCCAACGTACAGCGGTACCCCGCATCAGTCAGCGCTTCAGCCACCGACAACCGCACAGAAGCCATGTCCTCCACAATCAGCACATGCTCCCCATTCCCCCGCACATCTTCCGCAGCCTCGCGGTGCGGGGCGACGGCCGAGTCCTCGGTAGCGGGCAACATCAAGGTCACTTCAGTCCCCTGCCCCAACACACTGCGCAGCACCACATGCCCACCCGACTGGCGAGCAAAACCATAGATGGTCGACAACCCCAACCCGGTCCCCTGCCCCAGCGGCTTGGTGGTGAAGAACGGGTCGAACACCTTGTCCAGCAGCGCGGGCTCGATGCCGCTGCCGTCGTCACGCACCGTCAACGCCACGTAAGGTCCATCACGCAGGTTCGGGTCGCCATGCACCAGCGCCGCGCAGGTCTTGACCCAGATATGCCCGCCCTTGGGCAGGGCGTCGCGGGCGTTGATCACTAGGTTGAGCACGGCACTTTCCAGCTGCACCGGGTCGACCAGGGCGGTGGCGGTGTGGTCCGACAAATCCAGGTTGAGGGTGATGCGTTCGCCGATGGTGCGGGTGAGCAGTTCTTCCAGCGAGCTGACGTGCTGGTTGACGTCCACCGGGCGGGTGTCCAGCGGTTGCTGGCGGGCGAAGGCGAGCAGGCGCTGGGTCAGCACGGCGGCGCTGCTGGCGGAGCTGAGGGCGGCGTCGACGTACTTGGGGACCTTTTCCGTGCGGCCTTCGATGACGCGTTTGCGGATCAGTTCGAGGCTGGTGATTACGCCGGTCAGCAGGTTGTTGAAGTCGTGGGCGATGCCGCCAGTCAGGCTACCCAGGGCGTCCATCTTCTGCAGCTGCAGCAGCTGGGCTTCGGTGCGGGCGCGCTCGGCGACTTCCTTTGCCAGCTGAGTGGTGGCGTCGTCCAGGCGGGCCAGGTGCGAGCGCTCGCGGTGGCGGTGTTCGGTGATGTCTTCGACGAACACCAGGCACAGGCCGGGGGTGCGGTAGGGCGACAGCTGCCATTCGGTGTCGCGGGGCTCGCCGTGCAGGCGCATGCCCAGGTTGCCGCGCCAGCGCTTGCCAGCGCGCAGGTGCTGGCGCAGTTCTTCGAGCGCGTGGTCCTGGCCTTCGGCGAAGCATTCGCGCAGCTGTTGCGGGTCGCGGTTGTCTTGCACCAGGTGGGCGAAGGCGTGGTTGCATTCGTGCACCTTGAGCTCGGCGTCGAGCACGGCAATCGGTGCGGACACGCCGCGGAAGATCTCCTGGAAGCGTGCCTCGCTCTCGCGCAGCGCGCGTTCGCTGTCGCGTACGCGCAGCAGGGTGCGCAGGGTGGCCAGCAGAACGTCCGGGTCCACGGGGTGGATCAGGTAGGCATCGGCGCCGGCGTTCAGGCCGGTGATGATGTCGCCGCTCTGGATCGATGCCGCCGAGACGTGGATCACCGGCAACAGCGCGGTTCTGGCGTCCTCGCGCAGCAGGCGGACGATGTCGAAGCCGCTCATGTCCGGCAGGTTCACATCGAGAATCAGCGCATCGACCTGCTGCTCGCGGATCAGCGCCAGTCCCTCGCCGCCGGTGCCGGCTTCCAGTACTTCGTAGCCGTGCACGGCCAGGCGGCGGCGCAAGGCATAGCGGGTAGCCGCGTTGTCGTCGACGATCAGCAGGCGCACGTCAGGTTTCATCGGTGTTCTCCTGGGCCAGGGCCAGCGGGATGATCACGTAGAAGCATGAACCGATCCCTGGCTCGCTGGTCACCCCCACTTCACCACCCAGCAGGCTGGCGAAGCGCTTGCACAGTGACAGGCCCAGGCCGGTGCCGCGCAGGCGTTTCTGCAGCGGTGAGTCGACTTGGGCGAAGTCCTCGAACAAGGTGTTGAGCAGCTCGGCCGGGATGCCGATTCCGGTGTCACTGACGGCGAAGCGGATCTGGTCTGTACCGTGCAACTGGGCAGAAACCCGCACCTCGCCGTGCGAGGTGAACTTCACGGCGTTGGATATGAAGTTGCGCAGTATCTGCGCCAGCTTCTTGTCGTCGGTGTACAGCCTTGGCAAGCCGACAGGCTCTTCGAAGATCAGGTCCACCGCGCTGGCGTCGACAATCGGCCGGAACATGCCACGCAAGGCGGCGAACAGGTCGAGCATGTCGAACCAGGCCGGCGAGATGGTGATGCGCCCGGCTTCGATCTTGGCCAGGTCGAGCAGGTCGTCGACCATGTCCGACAGCTCGCGGGTGGCGGTGCTGACAAAGGCGACCTGGCGGTGCTGCTCTGCGGACAACGGGCCGTCCAGCTCGTCGGCGAGCAGGCTGGTGATGCTCAGGATCGAGCCCAGCGGGGTACGGAACTCGTGGCTCATGTAGGACAGGAAGCGGCTTTTCAGGTCCGAGGCCTGGCGCAGTTGCTCGGCCTGGATGTCCAGCTCGGCATACAGCGCCAGCACGCCCTGGTTGGTTTCTTCAAGCTCGGCGCGCAGTGCTTCGTTCTCCGCCTGCAGGCGGGCCACCAGTGCCGCCTGGTCGGTTGCGGGTTCAGCCATGGGTGTGCTCCAGGTCGACGACCAGCACCGTCACGTCATCCCGCCCACGGCAGAAGTCGCGGTGCAGCACGGTCGCGATCACGGCCGGGTGGCGATGCACCAGGCCAGGGTAGTCTGCAAGGTTCCAGCGCGATTGCAGGCCGTCGCTGTACAGAATGAGCAGGTTGCCGTTCACCTGAGCGTAGTCGAAGGCCTGTGCCTTGCGGTACTGGCCGCCGACGATGCCAGGGTACGAGGCCAGGCCGCGGGCACGTACACCTTCGATCAGGCTGGCACCGATGTTGCCGATGCCGGTGAAGGCCAGGCTGTTGCGGCAGGCATCATGCTGGGCGATGGCCACGGCGCCACCGCGGGTGCCGGCCATCGCCTGGTGCATGCGTTCGATCAGCAGCAGCGGGTCGATGAAGGCGTCGGCGGCGAAAGCCGCAGCGCCTGCCTGCGCAGCGGTTTCGGCATCAGGCCCGTGGCCCAGGCCGTCCACCAGCAAGGCGCTGAGGCGGTTGCCGTCGATCGCCACGTGCCAGGTGTCGCCGCAGGCGGGGTCGTCATGCAGGGCGTGATGACTGACGCCGATGCGCAGGTCGGCGCCAGCGCTCTGGCGGCGGTACAACCGCGCCAGGATCACCGAACCACGCGCATCGGTATGCACGTCGAATACCTGGGCCAGGCGTGCGATCGCCCCCAGGCCGATGCCTTGGGTGCCGCCTGTGGAATAGCCATCGGCCAGGCATGTCGCGGTATCGAAGCCCTGGGCGCGGTCCACAGCCAGCAGTTCGATGCCCTCGCCATTGGCGCCGGGAACAGCGCGCAGGTGCAGTTCGCCGCGCTGTGCATGCTTCAGCACATTGCTGCCAAGCTCGGTGGCCAACAAGGCCACGCGCCCAGCGTCCTCGCTGTCGAAACCGTGATGTTCGGCCAGCTTCTGCGCCATGCGCCGGGCGTGGCCGACCTGGCTGCTGTCTTCGAGCGGCAGCACGCGGGTGAGGCTGGCGTGGATATTCATGCCCATCGCGTGATCGTCACTCGGGTGCCGGCGCCTGGGGCGGTGTCCAGCTCGAACTCGTCGACCAGGCGCCGTGCCCCGGTCAGGCCCAGGCCGAGGCCGTTGCCGGAGGTCCAGCCGTCGGTCAGCGCCAGCTTGATATCGGGGATACCAGGGCCTTCATCGCGGAACACCAGGCGCAAGCCGGTGCGCCCGGCATCGTCCAGCACCTGCCAGTCCATGTCGCCGCCACCGCCGTACACCACGGTGTTGCGCGCCAGCTCGCTGACGGCGGTCACCAGCTTGGTCAGGTCGACCAGGCGCATGCCGCACTCGCTGGCCAGCTTGCGGGCCAACTGGCGTGCCAGTACCACGTCCTGCTCGATGCGCACCGGCAGGCTGCCACTGTCTTGGGCGTTCATGCGCGCCTCACTGTCTGGCGCAGGCGCTGCATGCCGCGCTCGACGTTCAGGGCGGTGCTGACGCCTGGCAGGTTAAGGCCCAGCTCCACCAGGGTGATGGCCACGGCCGGCTGCATGCCTACGACCATCACCTGAGCGTCCATCAGCCGTGACAGGCTGGCGATGTCGGCGATCATTCGGCCGATGAACGAGTCGACCATGTCGAGTGCGGAAATATCCATCAACACGCCTCGGGCCGAGGTGCTGCTGATGCGGTCGGTGAGGTCGTCCTGCAGGCGCAGGGCCAGTTCGTCATGCATGTCGACCTGGATGGTCACCAGCAGAAATTCGCCCATTTGCAGGATCGGTATGCGTTCCATGGGTTTACCCCCGCTCGGCCAGGCTCACACCCAGGCGCGACAGGGCCAGCTTCAACGCGTCGGCAAGGTTGGCCTTGGTGGTCAGGGTACCCAGGTCGAGCCCCAGGTGGACGATGGTCTGGGCGATCTGCGGGCGCACGCCGCTGATGATGCAATCGGCGCCCATCAGGCGGATCGCGGTCACCGTCTTGAGCAGGTGCTGGGCCACTAGGGTGTCGACGGTCGGTACGCCGGTGATGTCGATGATGGCGATTTCCGAACCGGTGTCGACGATGCGCTGCAGCAGCGACTCCATCACAGTCTGGCTGCGTTGCGAATCGAGGGTGCCGATCAGCGGCAGGGCCAGCACGCCGTCCCACAGCTTCACCACCGGGGTGGACAGCTCCAGCAGCTCTTCTTGCTGGCGCTTGATCACCGATTCGCGGGTTTTCTGGTAGGTGCGGATGGTGTGCATGCCCATGTTGTCGAGCAGTTCGGAAATGCCCCACAGTTGCTCGGCCTGGCGCGCTGGCTCGTTGCTGTAGTGGGCCTGCAACAGGCTGAACAGCGGGCCCTTGAGGCCGAAGATGAAGTACACCGTCTGGTGCGAGTCATGGCCGAGCTGGGCGCGGCTGGCGGAGAGCTTCTCCAGGAACCGACGCACTTCGTCCCAACCCGCTGCGCCGATGTCGCTGCCACTGTCCGATTGCAGGCCTTCGATCAGCAGTTGCAGAAATTCGCGGGTTTCCTGGCTGAGGGTCTGCTCTTTGATATTGCGCGTGGCGCCGCTGGCTTCCAGGCCCGAAACCCACTCATTGAGCAACTGTGCCTGATTGGCCTTGATCGCTTCCAACGTGCTGCCGTGCAGTGCTGCCATGTGCCTTTCGCTCCTGTGCGTTAAGGCCGGCATCCCCATGTGCTCACCGGCCTGCAGAAAATGACATCTACGCTAACAAATAGTTGTGGGGCACAGGAAAGATAGTTGCATGATGCCAGCTTAGCGCGCTGTTGATGGCGCCAGGTCGGGCAACGGGCGACGCAAGAGTGCGCCCACCAGCACAGCGAATACCCATGCTGCGCAGCCTGCGCACAACAGCATCGCCTGGAAGCCGCCCATGAATGCCTGCTGCGCGAGGGGTGCAATGGCATCGCGCAGTCCGGGTTCGATCAATGCCAGTGCCGCCGGCATGTCACCTGCAGCCACCCGCGTGGCCATGGCGGCGACATGGGTCAGCTGATCGGGTGCCAGCTGTTGCAGCGATTGGCGCAGCAACTGCTCACCGCGGCTGGCCAGCACGCCACCGAAAATGCCGATGGCGAGCACGATGGCGCCAAACCGGGTGGTGGTGCTCAACCCGGACGCCATGCCGGTGCGCTCCCGCGGCACACAGGCCATGATGTTCTTCTGGGTGTCGCCATTGAGCAGCCCAGCGCCTGCGCCCAGTACCAGGCTGGCCAGGGCAAAAACGGGGTAGCCCCCAATGCCGACAGCCCAGGCACACAACAGATTGCCCGCGCCCACCAACACCAGCCCCAGGGCAAACACCTGCGCCGGGCTCAACCGCACAGCCAGTCGCATCCCCCAGCGCGGTGTCAGCAACATCGCCACGGCAAACGGCAACATCCCTGCCCCCGCCGCCAGCGCCGACAGCTGCAGCCCGTTCTGCAGGTACAGCGGCAACAACGTCATCATCACCTGCGCACACGCGGCGTAGGCGAACATGCCCAGCAAGGCCCCGATGAAGCGCCCGCTGCGCATCAGTTGCAGGTCGATCATCGGCCGTTCCTGGCTGCGCTCGACCATGATGAACAGGCCGAACAGAAACGCGCTGATCAGCAGGCGGCCGAGCGTATCGACACTGGTCCAGCCCACCTGGTTGGCGTCAATCATCGCCCAGATCAGGCAGCCCAGGCTGCCGGCAAAGGTCAGGCTGCCCATCGGGTCGAGCCGCGCGGCAGCGCTGTCGCGAGACTCTTCGATAGTGCGCAGGACCATCAGTGCCAGCACTGCCACCAGCGGCAGGTTGATGTAGAAGATCCAGCGCCAGCCGAGGGTGCTCGCGATCACGCCGCCGAGCAGAGGCGCGAAGGTGATGGTCGCGCCCATGCAGGCGCCCCAGAAGGCCCAGGCGCGCAGGCGTTCCTCTGGTTCGTGGAAGCGATGGCCGATGGCGGCCAGGGCCGAGGTCAGCAGCATGGCCGCACCCACGCCTTTGGCTGCCCGTGCCAGGTCGAGGAACAGCAGGCTGGGGGCTGCGCCGCAGGCCAGCGAAGCGACGCCGAACACGGCCAGGCCGATCAGCAGCATGCGCTGGCGGCCGAAGCGGTCGGCCAGGCTGCCGGCGGGCAACAGGCAGGCGGCGAAGGCCAGCAGGTAGGCGCTGACCACCCATTCGATATCGGCGAACGCGCCGGACAGGTCACGGGCGATGCTGGGCAGGCTGACAGCAACGATGTTGGTGTCGAGGATGATCAGGGCGCAGACCAGGGAGGCGGTGAGCAGGGTGAAGCGGGCTGAGGGCATTGTTGGGCTCCGGTAATCGTTTGTCTGCCAGATCGCCGGGGCTGCGTTGCAGCCCATCCTGTAGGAGCTGGCTTGCCTGCGATGGACCGCGCAGCGGTCCCCTGCAATGTCACTGGCAACCTTGTATTGTTGAATCACCATAACGCCACCCGCCCCAAGGCTTGTTAGCCTCAAGGGACCGCGTCATTAGCCTGCAGGTAACACCGCATGGAAATCCGCCATTTCCGCTACTTCCTCTGCGTCGCCCGCCACGGCCACTTCACCCGTGCCGCCGAGCAGCTGGGCATCGCCCCGCCCACCCTCAGCCGGCAGATCCAGGACATGGAACGCGAGCTGGGCGTGCGGCTGTTCGAGCGCAACCAGCGCGAAGTGAACCTCACCGCCGCCGGCCAGGCGTTGCTGATCGAAGCCGACCAGGCAGTACGCCAGTTCGATGCTGCGCAGTTAGGCGCGCAGCGTGCCGGGCGTGGCGAAAGCGGGCGTATCGAGCTGGGCTACGTGGCGTCGGCGGCATACTCGGGCATGTTGCAGCGGCAGGTGGTCAGCTTCAGCGATGCGCACCCTGGCGTGCGCCTGAACATCCGCGAACTGCCCATGGCCGAGCTGCCAGGCATGGTGCGTGATGGCCTGCTCGACCTGGCCTATGTGCGCTCGCCGATGGAGCTGCCGGAAGAACTCGAAGCCATCGCCCTGCACCAGGAAGGCTTCGTCCTCGCCCTGCCCGCCAGCTCGCGGATCAACGAACTGACGCAGATTCCAGCGGCGCGCCTGGCCAACGAGACCTTCATCCTGCCCGAACAGATTTCCGGCACGCTGGAGGCAGCGGCGCAGGGTGGCTTCGTGCCACAGCTGGGGCCGCAACCGGGCAGCCTGGTGGCGGTGATTACCCTGGTGTCGCTGGGGCAAGGGATCGCGGTGGTGCCGGAGTCGGTGGTGCAGCGCATCAGCCTGCCGCAGGTGAACTACCGGCGGATTGCCGATTGCCAAGCCAGCTCGTGGTTGAGCCTGGTCCACCGACGCTTCGAGAAAGCGCCGACTGTGAATAGATACATCGAAATGATGGGTGGCCAGGTTTTGTGGAATTTGTCTCAGCGCTGATGAGACTTTTATCGCTGCCAGGTGTTCACCACAACATTATTCAGCGCCTGTGAGATCGAGCGCCGCGCGGGCGGCGCTCGATCTGACAGGCGCTGAAAATTACTCGGCGAACATAAAACAAGGGCACCCATCCACTGGTGCCCTCGCCCTTGTTGCAAGGTGAACTCAATCACCCCATCGAACGCGCCCCCACCGTCTGCGCATGGCCCCGCGAGGTGACGATCCCCAGGAAGGAAATCACGATCGCCAGGCCCAAGGTCGAACTCACTTCCGCCCGGTGCTCAGGCGTGTACATCATCACCGCCAGTGCGCCGGCGATGAAGATGATCACCGCCCAGGTCAGGTACGGGAACAGCCACATGCGGAACTTCAACTCGGTGTTCTCGCGCTCCAGGCGGCGGCGCATGCGCAGCTGGGAGATGGCGATGACCATGTACACCAGCAGCGCGATGGCGCCAGAACTGGCCAGCAGGAACTCGAACACGCCCTTGGGTGCGAAGTAGTTGAGGATGGCGATGGCGGCGCCGATCAAGGTGCTGCCGAACACCGCGGCACGGGGCACGCCAACCTTGGAGGTCTTGTTGAGGAAGGCCGGGGCGTCGCCGCGCTTGGCCAGCGAGTACATCATCCGCGAGGCGATGTAGATCGACGAGTTCATGCAGCTGGTCACCGCCACCAGCACCACCAGGTCGACCATGAAACCGGCGTTGGGGATATTCATGATTTCCAGCGCGCGCTGGTAAGAACCCACCACTGCCAATTGCGGATCATTCCACGGCACCACCGAGATGATCACGAAGATCGACAGGATGTAGAAGGTGCTGATGCGCCAGATCACCGAGCGGGTGGCCTTGGCGATGTTGCGCGAGGGGTCGCTGGATTCGGAGGCGGCGATGGTCACGGCCTCGGTACCGATGAAGCTGAACATCACCGTGATGAACGCCCCCACCACCGCTGCCCAGCCCTTCGGCGCGAAGCCGCCGTGTTCGGTGATCAGCCCGCTCAGGCCGCTGACTTCGCGGTTGGGCAGCCACCCCATCAGCGCGGCGAAGCCCAGGCCGATGAAGCCGAGAATCGCCGTGACCTTGAGGATGGCGAACCAGAACTCGAACTCGCCGTACTTGGCCACGCTGAACAGGTTGGTGCCCGCCAGCAACAGCACCGAGGCCAGGGCGAATATCCAGCTGGGGATGTCGGGGAACCAGGCGTTGAGCACATGCCCCGCCGCCAGCGCCTCGATCGGGATCACCAATACCCAGAACCACCAGTACAACCAGCCGATGGTATAGCCGGCCCAGCAGCCGATGGCCTGGTCAGCGTAGGTGGAGAACGATCCGGTGTCCGGGTGCGCCACGGCCATTTCGCCGAGCATGCGCATGACCAGTACCACCAGGGTGCCGGCCACGAAGTACGAAATAATGGTGGCTGGCCCGGCCGCCGCAATGGCGTGCCCGGAGCCTACGAAAAGTCCGGCACCGATGATGCCCGCAATGGACAGCATCGTTACATGACGCGGCTTGAAACCTTGTGCAAGGTTGCCATCAGATCCCACGGTGTTCATTGATCTTGTTCTCTTTTTGCTGACACAAGGAAGGACGGGCAGGCGTAGGCGAAAATATCTCCTTTGAAATCAATAAGTCGACACGTTGCTGGTGTGTTGTTGTTGATCTTTGGCACACGTCACAGAGCAAGATGCCGGTGTGGTTCGGGCTTCATTTAAGCCTTGCGGGGCTGTGGGAAATTACACGAGAACGCCTCGAAACTGTTCGATCACGACAGCGCATTTCCATTAACGCCAGATGTCGCGAATGGCATGCCCGATCACGCCAGCAAGTCATTCGAGGCTTTTGTTTTTCATCTGGATGTGTTTCCACCGGCCACAAAAAAGCCCCGGTCTCCCGGGGCCTCTGTTGCTCAGGCGTCTGCCTACGCCTGCCCGGTACGCTCGAAGCGCCTGGCCAGCAACAGGTAAGCGAAGATCCCCAGCACGCCATGGGCGGCCACGAACCAGAGTGCGTTGTGGAACGAGCCGGTGCTCGCCACCACATAACCGATCACCAGCGGGGTGACGATGCCGGCGATGTTGCCGATACCGTTGAACACGCCGCCGCACAGGCCGACCATCTTCTTCGGCGCCACGTCCGACAGCACCGCCCAACCCACCGCCGCCAGGCCCTTGCCGAAGAAGGCCAGGGTCATCAGGGCGATCACCGCGGCGTTGCCCTCCACATAGTTGGCCAGCACCAGGCTGGTAGACAGCGCCATGCCAATCACGAACGGGGTCTTGCGCGCCTTGGAGGGGTGCACGCCGCGGCGGATCAGGCAGTCCGAAACGAAGCCGCCGAGAATGCCGCCGGTGAAACCGCAGATAGCTGGCAGCGCGGCGACCCAGCCGGCTTCCATGATGGTCATGCCACGGCCCTTGATCAGGTAGATCGGGAACCAGGTGATGAAGAAGTAGGTGAGCGCGGTGATGCAGTACTGCCCCAGGTACACCGCCCACAAGTTGCGGCTGGTGAACAGCTGTGCGATCTCGGCGCGGGTGGGCTTGCTCTTGGCCGTCTTACGTTCCTGCTCCAGGTCGACCAGGGCCCCGCCTTCGCGCATGTAGTCGAGTTCTTCGCGGCTCAACCCGGGTGCACTGTGCGGCTCGTGATAAAGGCGGAACCACACCACGCTCAGCACGAGGCCAAGCACGCCCATCCAGATGAACACCTGCTCCCAGCTCAGGGTGTGGGTCATCCACGCCATCAGCGGCGCGAACACCACCACCGCCATGTACTGCGCCGAGTTGAACAAGGCAGACGCTGTGCCGCGCTCACGGGTGGGGAACCAGCAGCTGACGATGCGCGAGTTGGCCGGGAACGCGGGCGACTCCACCAGGCCGAGCATGAAGCGCATGGAGAACAGCGCCACTGCCGCCGACACACCGGCAAGGCCCAGCCAGCCGACCGTGCCTTGCAGCAAAGTGAACAGTGACCAGAGGATCAGGCTGATGCCGTACACTCGGCGCGCGCCGTAACGGTCCAGCAGCCAGCCGCCAGGTACCTGGCCCAGGGCGTAGGCCCAGGCGAAGGCCGAGAAGATCATGCCCAACATCATCGGGTCCAGGCCCAGGTCTTTCAGTACTTCGGTGCCGGTGATCGACAAGGTGGCGCGGTCGGCATAGTTGATGACGGTGATGACGAAGATCAGCGCCAGGACCAGAAAGCGATGGCGACCGATCCCGGCCACGGCCTGCGGTGCGGCGACGGCGGATTTGCTGTTCATGTGGACCCTCTTGCTTCTCGGTGGAAGCGATTGTTCTTGTGCGGAGAAGGTGTGGCCCTTGGGCCTTGTGTTGCCTGTGCCGGCCTCTTCGCGGGCAAGCCCGCTCCCACAAGGTCCTCCACAGTTTTCAGCACCTGCGGAGAACTCTGTGGGAGCGGCTTTAGCCGCGAAAGGGCCCTAGAGGTCGATCACCCGATTCGGCGGCACCTCGCCCCGAAAACAGGCCTCCAGGTTCTGCAAAACCATGCGCCCCATCTCCAGCCGGGTCTGCAGTGTGGCGCTGCCACGGTGCGGCTGCAGCGCGACCTGGTTCAGGTCTCGCAACGCCGGCGGCACATACGGCTCGTCGACGAACACATCCAGCCCGGCGCCGGCAATGCGCTGCTCGCGCAACGCTTCGACCAACGCGTCTTCGTCGACCAGCTTGCCGCGCGCCACGTTCACCAGGTACCCCTGCGGCCCCAAGGCATCGAGCACTTCGGCCGTCACCAGCACCTGGCCGCCATCGGCGGAAGCCGCCACTACCAGCACATCCACCGACCTCGCTAGCGCGACCAGGTCGGCCTCAAAGCGATAACCGCTTTCTGGCTGTTCACGCCGCCCGTTGTAGGCAATGCGCATGTCGAATGCAGCAGCGCGCCGAGCGATAGCCTTACCGACCTCACCCAGACCGACGATGCCCAGTTCGATACCGCTGACCTTGCGCGCCAATGGCAGGTTGACCGTGCCCCATAAACCGTCGCGCACCAACCGCTCACCCTCGCCCAGACGGCGCAGGGTGCTGATGATCAGGCCCATTGCCAGGTCGGCCACATCGGCGGTCAGCACGCCCGGTGTGGTGGTGACGTGAATGCCGCGGCTGGCGGCGTGGCGCAGGTCCACGGCGTCGGTACCGATGCCGCTGATGGCGATGATCTCGAGGCTCGGCAACTGATCCATCAGCGCGTTGGACAAACCCTTGGCGCCGCCAGTGACCACTGCGCGAATGCGTGGGCCAACTTCGGCGAGCAGCTGTTGCGGGTGGTCATGTTGATACAGGCGATGCACGTGATAGGCGCTGACCAGCTGGGCATCGATGGCCTCTGGCACAGGCTGGGTCAACAGCACGTCGATGGAGTCGTTGTTCATCGTGGGCATCCGGCAGTTCGAAGACATGACTCGATGCTAGGCCCGCATTTGATACAGGTCTAATATAGATGCTGGATCGAATAAGTCAGGAATTGAATCATGGAGCTGCACCAGTTGCGCTGTTTCGTCGCCGTCGCCGAGGAGCTGCATTTTGGCCGCGCGGCCATCCGCCTGCACATGACCCAACCGCCGCTGAGCCGGCAGATCCAGCTGCTGGAGCATTCCCTCGGTGTGCTGTTGCTGGAGCGCAACAACCGCCAGGCACGACTGACCCTGGCCGGGCAAAGCTTCCTCGAAGATGCCCGGCGCATCCTGCAAGTGGCGGAGTCGGCCAGCCAGTCGGCGCGACGTATCGCCCACGGCGAAGCCGGCCGCCTGACCCTGGGTTTCACTGCCGTCGGCGCCTACAGCATGATCCCGCGCTTGCTGGTGCACGCCGGGCAGACCTTGCCGGACATCGAGCTGGTGCTCAGCGAACGGGTCTCGTCCACCCAGGTGCATGACCTGGAAGCCGGCCTGATCGATGTCGGCCTGGTGCGCCAGGTGTTGCCCAGCGCGCGCGTGGAGTACCTGCCGATCCACCGCGAACCCTTCGTCGCCGCCTTGCCCGCCGGGCATGCGCTGGCGGCACGCGAACGGCTCAGGCCGAGCGACTTCGACGGGCAACCGTTCGTGATGTACAGCGCCAGCGAAGGGCGCTATTTCCATGACCGCATCGCCAACCTGTTTGCCCGGCATGAGGTGCAGCCACGGTACCTGCACCAGCTGGGGCAGACGCACTCGATACTGGGGCTGGTCAATGTCGGGCTGGGCTGCGCGGTGGTGCCGGCTTCGGCGCAGGCGTTGCGCCTGGAGCAGGTGGTGTTCAAGCCGATGGTGGGGATGGAGCAGCAGGCGGAGATTTTTCTGGCGTTTTGCCGGGATAACCCGAACCCGGTGCTGGGGAGCTTTGTGACGATGGCGCGGGCATTCTTCGAAGCTGAATGACTTGTGCCGCACTGCTTTTGTGTGGGAGCGGCCTTGTGTCGCGAAAGGGCTGCGCAGCAGCCCCTGCAATTCGTGCACTTGCGCTGAAATACTGGGGCTGCTGCGCAGCCCTTTCGCGACACAAGGCCGCTCCCACAAAATGCTGGCAGGCCCTGTGCCTTAACGCACCAGGCAAGGCTTCTTGTTGTCGAAGCTCCAGCCCGGAATCAGGAACTGCATCGCCACGCTGTCATCGCGCGCGCCCAGCCCCATGTTGCGGTAGCACTCATGGGCCTTGGCCAGTTGGTCTTCATCCAGTTCCACCCCCAGCCCCGGCCGCGCTGGCACCCGCACGTGGCCGTCGACGATGCGCAGCGGGTCACGGGTCAGGCGCTGGCCGTCCTGCCAGATCCAGTGGGTATCGATGGCCGTGATTTCACCCGGCGCCGCCGCTGCCACCTGGGTGAACATCGCCAGCGAAATGTCGAAGTGGTTGTTCGAGTGCGAGCCCCAGGTCAGGCCCCAGTCGTTGCACATCTGCGCCACCCGCACCGAGCCCTGCAGGGTCCAGAAATGCGGGTCGGCCAAGGGGATGTCCACCGACTGCAGCTGGATCGCATGGCCCATCTGCCGCCAGTCGGTGGCGATCATGTTGGTGGCCGTCGGCAGACCGGTGGCGCGGCGGAACTCGGCCATCACTTCACGGCCCGAGTAACCGTTCTCGGCGCCGCACGGGTCTTCGGCGTAGGCCAGCACATCATGCTTGTCGCGGCACAGGGCGATGGCTTCCTTCAGCGACCAGGCGCCGTTCGGGTCGAGGGTGATGCGCGCGTCGGGGAAGCGCTCGGCCAGGGCCGTCACCGCCTCCATTTCTTCTTCGCCACGCAGCACGCCGCCCTTGAGCTTGAAGTCGCTGAAGCCATAGCGCTGCCTGGCGGCTTCGGCCAGGCGTACCACGGCTTCGGCGGTCATGGCCTTCTCATGACGCAGGCGGAACCAGTCGTCATCGGCATCGGCTTCGTTGCGGTAGGCCAGGGTGGTCTGTTGGCGGTCGCCAATGTAGAACAGGTAGCCGAGCATCTTCACCGCTTCGCGCTGCTGGCCTTCGCCGAGCAGGGCCGCCATCGGCACCTGGAGGTGCTGGCCGAGCAGGTCGAGCAACGCCGACTCGATGGCGGTCACCGCGTGCACGGTGATGCGCAGGTCGAACGTCTGCAGGCCGCGGCCGGCGGAATCGCGGTTGGCGAAGGTCTGGCGCATGGCATTGAGCACGCGCTGGTAATGGCCGATCGGCTGGCCGACCACCAGGCTGCGGGCGTCTTCCAGGGTCTGGCGGATGTTCTCGCCACCGGGCACTTCGCCAAGGCCGGTGTTGCCGGCGCTGTCGCGCAGCACCACGACGTTGCGGGTAAAGTACGGGCCATGGGCGCCACTGAGGTTGAGCAGCATGCTGTCGTGGCCGGCGACGGGGATCACGCGCAGCTCGGTGACGACCGGGGTGCTGGTGTGAACGGCTGGATTGGTCTGCATGTTCATGGTTATTGTCTCGCAGTCATCAGTGGGTCTGGCGCAAGGCCGAAGGTGCCTTGACGTCGTCAGAAGGAGCGCCCTTCGGGCGAATGCGTACGAAGAAGATGGCGATGGCCGCCAGCACCGAGGTCACGGCCAGGCCATACAGCCCGCCCTGGATCGACCCGGTCTGCTGCTCGAGCAGGCCGAAGGTGGTGGGGGCGACGAAGCCGCCGAGGTTGCCGACCGAGTTGATCAGGGCAATCACGGCCGCGGCGATACGGGCGTCCAGGTAGCCTTGCGGAATCGGCCAGAACAGCGACGAGGCCGACTTGAAGCCGATGGCGGCGAAGCACACCGCGACGAAGGCGAACACCGGGCCGCCGGTGGTGGACATGAACATGCCAATGGCCGCGACTATCAGGGCACCGGCCACCCAGGCCTGCTGAAACTTCCAGCGCGTGGAGCCGGCAGCGAAGGCATACATGGCGATGATCGAGATCAGCCACGGGATCGAGTTGAAGAAGCCGACCTGCAGGTCGCTGAGGTCGCCCATGCGCTTGATGATGCTCGGCAGCCAGAAGGTGGCGGCGTAGATGGTCAGCTGGATGCAGAAGTAGATCAGGCAGAACAGCACGATCTGGCGGTCCTTGAGCAGGCTCCAGGCCGAAGGCTTCACCGCACCCACAGCTTCACGCTCACGCTGCTCGCGGTCGATGGTCGCCACCAGCGCGTCCTGTTCGGCCTGGCTCAGCCACTTGGCATCCTGCGGTTTGGAGTCGAGCCAGAAGAACACGAAGAAGCACAGGGTCACCGAGGCCATGCCTTCGATGAACAGCATCCACTGCCAGCCGTGCAGCCCCAGGCCCTGGATCTGCATCAGCGCGCCGGCCAGCGGGCCGGAAATCAGCGACGCCAGGGCCGAACCGCTGAGGAAGATGGCAATCGCCTTGCCGCGCTCGGCGGCCGGCAGCCAGCGGGTGAAGTAGTAGATCACCCCGGGGAAGAAGCCCGCCTCGGCCACGCCCAGCAGGAAGCGCAGCACGTAGAACTGTGTTTCGTTCTGCACGAAAGCCATGGCGGTGGCCACCAGGCCCCAGGTGAACATGATGCGGGTCAGCCACAACCGCGCACCGACCTTTTGCAGCAACATGTTCGAAGGCACTTCGAACAGCGCGTAGCCGATGAAGAACAGCCCTGCGCCGAAACCATAAGCGGCGGCACTGATGCCCAGGTCGCTTTCCAGGTGAGGCCGGACGAAGCCGATGTTGACGCGGTCGAGGTAGTTGACGATGAACATGATGACGAACAGCGGCAGGACGTGGCGCTTGACCTTGGCCACGGCACTGGCCAGAGCGTCGCCTTCATTCCGGGCAGACGGAGCGAGGGTGTCGTTCACTTTGTGGATCTCCCACTAATTGTTTTTGTGCGGGGCGGAGTTGTCTGACATGACAGTGGGATGGAGCATATGCGCAGCGAGGTTGTACGACAAGATGCCGAATGTCGCCTAATTGGCAAAATACAAGCTGATAAATAGCGATATAGATCCGATCATGCCGGCAACGTTTTTGACAGTGCTGTACCGTGCAGAGAAAAACCGGGCAGAAAATATTTTTTCTGGTTAACTTGTCGTACAAGCAGACTGATCCGGAACAACCCATGAACACTTCCCCCGCCAAACGCAGCCACAGCCGCGCCCATGACCTGGTGTCGAGCCTGACCCAGCAGATTCTGTTGGGCACCTTCAAGCCGGGGGACAAGCTGCCGTCGGAAAACACCCTGGTGCGCGAGCATGGTGTCAGCCGCACCGTGGTCCGCGAAGCGCTGTCGAAGTTGCAAGCCTCAGGGCTGGTGGAGCCGCGCCACGGCATCGGCACGTTCGTGATGGAGCGCCAGGGCCAGGCGGGTTTGCGCGTGGGGGCGGAAAACGCGGCGAGCGTGCGTGACCTGCTCGAATTGCGCATCGGCCTGGAGGGTCAGGCAGCCGCCCTCGCCGCCGTACGCCGCAGTGACGAGCACCTGGCAAGAATGCGCAAGGCGCTGGATGACTATCAGGATCTGGCGGCGGCCGGGGACAGTTGCATCGAGGCGGACCGGCGCTTTCATTTGTTGATCGCCGAGGCCACCGGCAACCTGTATTTCAGCGAGATGATGGCGCAGCTGGGCAATGGCCTGATTCCGCGTAACCGCATGGCCCTGGCCGAACGCGCCGGGGCCAGGCTGGCGCGGCATGCGTACCTAGCGAACCTGGAGCATGAGGCGATCCTCAATGCCATCCGCCGGCAGGACCCGGATGCGGCGCGGGCGGCGATCTGCCTGCACCTGTCCAACAGCCGGGATCGCCTGCTGCCGGATTGATCACTGTCGGCAATTGCGCGGTCCCTTGTGGGAGCGCATAAGGGCTGGCTACCAGGTCAGGCAGATCTTGCCGAAATGCCGGTTGCTTTCCTGATGGCGGAACGCCTCGACGATCTGCTCCAGTTCGAAATGCTTGTCCACCACCGGCCGCAAGCCATTGGCATCGATCGCCCGCACCATCGCCTGCTGTTGCGCACGGCTGCCCACCAGCACACCTTGCAGGCGGATCTGCCGCACCAGCGCCTGTACCAGCGGCAACTGCCCGGCCACGCCGGTGAGAATGCCGATCAGCGACACATGCCCGCCAATACGCGCGGCGATCATCGACTGCTCCAGGGTCGCCGGCCCGCCTACCTCGATCACATGATCGACGCCGCGATTGCCAGTCAGCGCACGCGCCTTCTCGCCCCAGGCCGGGGTGGTCTTGTAGTTGATCAGGTGGTCGGCACCCAGGGCTTTGAGGCGTTCGAGCTTGGCGTCGCTGGACGAGGTGGCGATGACCGTGGCACCCGCCAGCTTGGCGAACTGCAGGGCGAAGATCGACACGCCACCGGTGCCCTGCACCAGCACCGTGTCGCCAGGCTTGAGGTGGTCATCACTCATCAGCGCGCGCCAGGCGGTAACACCCGCCGTGGTCAGTGTCGCGGCCTCGGCGTGGCTGAACCCCTGGGGCGCCAGGGTAAACGAGGTGGCCGACGCCGTTACCTGCTCGCGGGCATAACCATCGATGCCATCGCCGGGCACCCGGCCAAAGCCTTCGACATTGGCCTGGCCGTCGAGCCAGTCGGGGAAGAAGGTGCTGACGACGTTGTCGCCGACCTTGAACTCGCTTACGCCCGTGCCGACAGCGATCACTTCGCCAGCGCCGTCGGCCATGGGGATAAGCCGCTCGCTCGGGCCCCACATGCCGCTGACCACGGCAAAATCGTGGTAGTTGAGGGAGCTGGCGTGCAACTGCACGGTAATCTCACCGGCCTCGGGCGCCGGGGCCTCGCAGGTACCGACTTCGACCTTGTCGTAGCCGCCGCCGGGTTGCACATAGATGGCCTTGCTGGTCATGACTGAGGCTCCATTCCGGGAAAGACTGCGGTTCAGCATAGCCAGTGCCGGCCCTTTCGCGGGTAAACCCGCTCCCACAGGGAGGTCCAGTGGGAGCGGGTTTACCCGCGAAGAGGCACGCACAGGCAACAGTCAACTCAGCCTAGAAGCACCCGCAATGCCCGGCAATCCGCCGCATGCCAGTCCACCAACTCGGGCCAGGGGTTGTCCGGCAGGTTCACCAGTACCGTGCGCGCGCCGGCGGCCCGCCCACAATCCAGGTCAAAACGGTAATCCCCGACCATCACCAGCTCGCTGGGCGCCACGCCCCAGGCGCTGGCAATCTTCAGCAAACCATCCGGGCTCGGCTTGGGGTCGGCCTCATCGCGCCCGAGGATGTGCGCGACCTGGAAGCAGTCCGCCAGGCCGATCGCCTCCAGCGTCACATGTGCCAGCTCCCGCGCATTGCGGGTCAGAATGCCCAGGCGGCAACCGCGCCCGGCCAGCTCACGCACCAGCTCCACCGCCCCGGTGGCCGCTGTCGAGGCAATCGCCAGGTCGCGCTCATGCTCCAGCAGCCAGGCATGCTTGGCTGCCGCTTCGGCCGTCGGCAGCGCTGCCAGGTGGGTGAGGATGTCGTGCTCGGCCGGGATGTCCAGGGCGACGCGGATCGCGGCGAAGTCGTGCACCGCCACGGTCAGGGTGCCGTCCATGTCGAACACCCAGTTGCGGATTTCGTCCAGCCTCATGCCCAGTCCTTGCGGTGGCGAATCAGGCCTTCCTGGCTCGACGAGGCCACCAGCTGGCCTGCGCGGTTGAAGATGCTGCCGCGGCAGAAGCCACGGGCATTGCCGGCCCACGGGCTGTCGGTGGCGTACAGCAGCCACTCGTCCGCGCGCAGGTTGCCGTGGAACCATAGCGAATGGTCGAGGCTGGCGATCTGCATGTCGCGCTGCCACACCGACTTGCCATGGGGCAGCAGCGACGTGGTCAGCAGGCCGAAGTCGGAGGCGTAGGCCAGCAGGTACTTGTGCAGTGCCGGTACGTCCGGGAGTGTGCCGTCGGCGCGGAACCAGGCGTACTTCACCGGGTCGCCGGGCTGTGGGTTGAACGGGTCGCGCTCGGTGACCGGGCGGATCTCGATCGGCTTGGCGCACAGCACCTTGTCGCGGATGCGCTCGGGCAGCTTGTCGGCGTGGGCACTGGCCAACTCGACTTCGGTCGGCAGGTTCTCCGGGCCGACCACATCGGGCATCTGCACCTGGTGTTCGAAACCTTGCTCGTCATACTGGAACGATGCACTGCAGGTGAAGATCGGCTGGCCCTTCTGGATCGCCGTCACCCGCCGGGTGCTGAAGCTGCCGCCGTCGCGCACGCGGTCCACCGAATAGACGACCGGCAGGCTGGCATCGCCCGGGCGCAGGAAGTAACCGTGCAGCGAATGCACGTGGCGCGCATCCTCGACCGTCTGGCTCGCGGCCGACAGCGACTGGCCCAGCACCTGGCCACCGTACAGCTGGCGGAAGCCCAGGTCCTGGCTGCGGCCACGGAACAGGTTTTCCTCGATCGACTCGAGGCTCAACAGGTCGACCAGGTCGTCCAACACATGACTCATCGGGGGTTCTCCTTGTAGGAGCGAGCTTGCTCGCGATGCGCCGCCTGAGCGGCGCTCGGTAGTACAGGCGCTGAACATCTTTCGGCGAGCACCTTGCAGGGGTAGGCAAATGATACAGACTTTGTCATCGACGCCGTGCATGACCGCTCATTCAGTCCGCAGGGTCTGCTCCCAATGCGCGCGGTCGATGCGGTACAGCACATGGGGGCGCAGCGGGTGGCCGATGGGCAGGCGGGGGTGGTCGAAGCTGCCATTGACGTCCTGGACCATGCCAATGGCCTGCATGACTTTCTGCGACGGCAAGTTGCTCTCGCTAGTGAACGACACCACCTCCTCCACACGCAATTGGGCGAAAGCACAACGCAGGCAGGTCCATGCCGCCTCGCTGGCAAAGCCCTGACCCCAATGGCGCCGGGCCAGGCGCCAGCCGATCTCCACGGCCGGGGCGAACGGCGCGTCGAAATTGACATTGAGCAGCCCCGTCATGCCAATGAACGCCCCGCTGTCCTGGCGCTCCAGGGCCCACAGGCCATAGCCGTACTCGTTGAAATGCCCGCGAATCCTGCCGATCAGCGCCGCCGCTTCCAGCCGCGTCATCGGCGCCGGGAAATAGCGCATCACCTGCGGGTCGGCACACATCGCAGCGAACTCGCCCAGGTCGTCGTCGTGCCATTGGCGCAACACCAGCCGTGCGCTTTCCAGGTGGAGGATGGGGGTCATGTGAGTGATCTCCGGTTTTGCGGTGTGCCACTTTACAGCGTAGGCGCGGCCACGCGTTTCACCCAACCGGCCCAGCCATGGCAAGATCAGCGCTGGCCCCGATTGCGAACTCCCCATGCCGTTGCCGCTGATCTACCACGAAGACTACAGCCCGGAATTCCCTGCCGAGCACCGCTTTCCCATGGACAAGTTCCGCCTGCTGCGCGACCACCTGGTGGACAGCGGGCTGACCACCGACCAGGCCCTGCTGCGCCCGGACATCTGCCCCAACGACATCCTCGCCCTGGCCCATGACCGCAGCTACATCGAGCGCTACATGAACGGCGACCTGTCCCGCGAGGACCAGCGCCGCCTCGGCCTGCCCTGGAGCGAAGCCCTGGCCCGGCGTACCGTGCGCGCGGTGGGCGGCTCGCTGCTGACCGCCGAGATGGCGTTGCAGCATGGCATCGCCTGCCACCTGGCCGGCGGCACTCACCACGCCCACTACGACCACCCGGCCGGCTTCTGCATCTTCAATGACCTGGCAGTGATCAGCCGCTACCTGCTGGAAGCCGGCCGGGTGCACCGGGTGCTGATCTTCGACTGCGATGTGCACCAGGGCGACGGCACTGCGCGCATTCTCCATGACACATCGGACGCCATTACCGTATCTCTGCACTGCGAGCAGAACTTCCCGGCGCGCAAGGCCCACAGTGACTGGGACATTCCCTTGCCACGAGGCATGGGCGACACGGCCTACCTCAGGGTGGTGGACGATGCGCTGAACTACCTGCTGCCGCTGTACCAACCCGACCTGGTGCTGTACGACGCCGGCGTCGATGTGCACAAGGACGATGCCCTGGGTTACCTGCAACTCACCGATCAGGGCCTGGCGGCGCGTGACGAGCGGGTGATGCGCCACTGCCTGGGCCGCGATATTCCGGTGGTCGGCGTGATCGGTGGCGGCTACAGCAAGGACCGCGAAGCCTTGGCCAGGCGCCACGGCATTCTTCACCACAGTGCAGCGCGCGTCATCGGTTGTTCACAATGACTGTGGAACCGCTTGTGGATAACCTGCGGGAAAGACGCTGCAGCCCTTTACCAGCCTGGGCTGCAGAAAGCTGATCATTTTTTGACCAGTACTTCTGTCGCCTTTGCTGGGCTAGAATAGGCGGTCTTTTCCACAGCCCGCCGCCACCATGCCAGAAAAATCTCCTGTATCCCCTCCCCTGGCCGTCGTCATCGGCGGCGGCCCAGCCGGCTTGATGGCTGCAGAAGCCATGGCCCAGGCGGGCCTGGCGGTGGAAGTGTTCGACGCCATGCCCTCGGTGGGCCGCAAGTTCCTGCTGGCCGGCGTCGGTGGCATGAACATCACCCATTCGGAAGCTTATCCACAGTTCGTTTCACGCTACTTCGAACGCGAGGGCCACATCGACGGGTTGTTGCGCGACTTCGATGCCGATGCCCTGCGCCAGTGGATTCACGGGCTTGGGATTGAAACCTTTGTCGGTACCTCGGGTCGGGTTTTCCCCACGGACATGAAAGCCGCCCCGCTGCTGCGCGCCTGGCTGAAGCGCCTGCGCGACAACGGCGTAGTTATCCACACCCGCCATCGCTGGCTGGGCTGGAATGCCGACGGTAGCTTGCGAATCGCTTATCCACAGGGAGAATTGCAGGTCAAGGCCGATGCAGTGGTGCTCGCCCTCGGTGGCGCCAGTTGGGCAAGGCTGGGTTCCGACGGGGCCTGGCAGCCATTGCTGGCCGAGCGCTCTGTGGATATCTCGCCCCTGCGGCCGAGCAACTGCGGTTTCGAGGTGGAAGGCTGGAGTCCGCTGCTTGTGGACAAGTTCGCCGGAGCGCCGCTGAAGAACATTGCCTTGAGCGTGCCGGGCATGGCGGCGCGCAAGGGCGAATTCATTTTGACCGCGCAAGGTGTCGAAGGCAGCCTGGTGTATGCATGGTCGGCGCAGCTGCGCCAGGCCATCGAGCATGAGGGGCACGCCAGGCTGTTGCTCGATCTGCTCCCGGACAAGCCTGTGGACAAGATTGCCCAGGCACTGGCCAAACCGCGCGGGTCGCGGTCGATGGCCAAGCATCTGCACAGCCAGTTGGGCATCGATGGGGTCAAGGCGGGGTTGCTGCGGGAGCTGACGGATCAGGCAACGTTTGCCGATCCTCAGGCGCTGGCGCGGGCGATCAAGGCCTTGCCGATCACGCTGGTGCGCACGCGTCCGCTCGACGAAGCGATCAGCAGTGCCGGTGGCGTGCGGTTCGAAGGGCTGGATGAAGGGCTGATGGTTCGCCGGATGCCGGGGGTGTTCTGTGCTGGCGAGATGCTGGACTGGGAGGCGCCGACCGGAGGGTATTTGCTGACGGCGTGCTTTGCCAGCGGGTTGCGCGCGGGACGTGCAGCGGTGGGTTGGCTGGCGCGTTCTGCCTGAGTGATTGCCGGGGCTGCTCTGCAGCCCTTTCGCGACACAAGGCCGCTCCCACAGAAGATCGCGTTCCCTTCTGGGGCAAATGTCCTTTTTTTTGGAAGCTGGCGCGATCTTGTGTCGCGAAAGGGCCGCAGAGCGGCCCCAGGGTTCTCAAGGCTTACGCTTGCGCGGTCCGCCATTGAAGCTCGGCACCTTGCGCACGGCCTTGACCGGCGGCTCTTCCCCGGCACTGTCCATCCAGCGCCCCAGCCCACGCTTGGCGCTGTTCTCTTTCGGCTTCTTGGGCTTCTTCGGCTTCTTGATCACCTGGCCACTGGCATCGGTCATGGGCACCCGGTGCTCAGGGATAAAATCCGGTTCCTCATGGCGCGGCAAGGTCTGCCGGGTCAGCACTTCGATCGCCGACAGCATCTGCACTTCATCGGCACACACCAGCGAAATCGCCTCGCCCTTGTTACCGGCCCGGCCGGTACGGCCAATGCGGTGCACGTAGTCCTCGGCCACGATCGGCAGGTCGAGGTTGACCACCAGTGGCAGGTCGTCGATATCCAACCCACGGGCCGCGACATCGGTTGCCACCAGCACCTGGATCTCCCGCGCCTTGAAGCTGTCCAGCGCGCGCTGGCGGGTGGCCTGCGGACGGTCGCCGTGAATGCCGTCGGCATTCACCCCTTCGGCCAGCAAGCGCTCGACCAGCTGATCGACGCCATTGCGGGTCTTGGCGAACACCAGCACCTGCTTCCAGCGCTGCTTGCGCAGCAGGTGCATGAACAGGTCGGCCTTGCGCTTTTTGTCCACCGGCACCAGCCACTGCTTGACCGTGGTCGCCGCAGCGTTGCGCGGGCTGACTTCGATGCTCAGCGGGTCGTTCAAGGCCAGGCCCGCGAGCATGCGGATCTGCTCGGAGAAGGTGGCGGAGAACAGCAGCGTCTGGCGCTTGCGCGGCAACGCGGCGTACACCGACTGCAGCTCTTCGGCAAAGCCCAGGTCGAGCATGCGGTCGGCTTCGTCGAGCACCAGGGTCTGCACCTGGTTGAACTTCACCGCGTTCTGACGGAACAGGTCGAGCAAACGACCGGGCGTGGCAACCAGCAGGTCGACGCCACGGCGCAGGCGCATCATCTGCGGGTTGATGCTGACCCCGCCGTACACCGCGTAGGTGCTCAGCGGCAGGTTCTCGGCGTACTCGCGCACGTTGTTGTGCACCTGCTCGGCCAGCTCGCGGGTCGGCACCAGCACCAGCGCGCGGATCGAGTTGCTGGCGACCTTCTCACCTTCCAGGGCCAGGCGCTGCAGCACCGGCAGAGCGAAGCCGGCAGTCTTGCCAGTACCGGTCTGGGCGGCGGCCATCAGGTCGCGGCCGGCCAGCACAGCGGGAATGGCCTTGGCCTGGACCGGGGTCGGGGTGGTGTAGGCCAGCTGCTGCAAGGTACGCAGCAGGGGTTCGATCAGGCCGAGTTGGGCGAAATTCATGGCAATACCGTCAGGGGGTTCAGCGAAGGCGGCAAGTTTACCGCATCGCCCCTGGCTACTTGCAGATTTCGCCCTTCAACGGCTGCTGGGGCGCCTTGCGCCACTGCGGCAGGCCGATCAGCACCACGGCGCCGATGATCACCGCCATGG
Source organism: Pseudomonas sp. NPDC089996 (assembly GCF_044748405.1). Lineage (NCBI taxonomy): Bacteria > Pseudomonadati > Pseudomonadota > Gammaproteobacteria > Pseudomonadales > Pseudomonadaceae > Pseudomonas > Pseudomonas sp. NPDC089996. Next base: position 127,857 of record NZ_JBIVGA010000009.1, read on the forward strand.
CCAGGCATTCTTCCGCGCCAATCGTTTCGCCAGCGAAGAGGATGCCCAGCAGCACCGCCACCGCCGGGTTGACGTAGGCATAGCTGGTGGCAGCGGCCGGGCGCACGTTCTTGAGCAGGTACATGTAGGCACTGAAGGCAAGGATCGAACCGAACAGCACCAGGTAGGCCAGTGCGCCCCAGCCAGCAGCGGTCGGCATCTGCGTCATGCGTTCACCCGACAGCACGCTGCCCAGCAGCAATACCGCACCGCCTACCAGCATCTCGGCGGCACTGGCCATCGGCCCTTGGGGCAGCGGCAGGCTCTTGCTCCATACCGACCCGAACGCCCACGAAGCTGCTGCGAACAGGATCAGCGCCGCGCCGATGGGGCTGGCCTGCAGGTTCGAGCCGAGGTTGAGCAAAGCGATACCGAGCAGGCCGAGGGCGATCCCGGCCCATTCCAGGCGCGAGTTGCGGTGGCCGAACAGCAAACCGAACAACAACGTGAACAACGGCACCGTGGCCACCGCCAACGCCGCCACGCCCGATGCCACGCCAGCATGCTCGGCCACGGTCACACCGCCGTTGCCACAGCTGAGCAGCAGAAAGCCGATGGCACCTGCCGCACGCCATTGCGGCCAGGTCGGTGCAGGCACCCCGCGCCAGCGCAGGAAGCCGTACAGCAGGCCGCCGGCGATCAGAAAGCGCACACCCGCCATCAGCATGGGCGGCCATGATTCGACGCCGATGCGGATGAACAGGTAGGTGGAACCCCAGACCAGGTACAAGGCCAGAAAGGCGCCGATGAGCAACAGCGGAAAGCGACGGGAGGCAGGCATGGCAGGCAACTCAGAAATCCGTTTTCGGGTGACCGAGTTTAAGACCCTGCACAAGTAAAGATAAGTTACAAAACCGTGCGAATCGAGCGGCACACTATCGGTGCACGCGTCAGATGAACCTGGCCAGGGTTTCGCGGACTTTCGCCGCAGGCGTTTTCTGCAGGCGGCAGAGCAGTTCGTGGGAGAGTTGCTGGACGCCGTGGGTCTGGCGCAGCACGCCGGCCAGGTGCTGCAGCAGGTTGGCGGCCATCTCGGCATCGGCCATGGCCCGGTGCGCGGTACCGGTATCCGGCAGCCCGGCCCAACGGGTCAGGGTACCCAGCTTGTGGTTGGGCGCCGCCGGCAGCAGGCGCCGCGACAACAGCAGGGAGCAGGCGAAGGACTGGCGGCGGCTGCGGCCGATGCGGCTCAGCTCGTAGTCCCAGAATTTCTGGTCGAAGGCGGCGTTGTGCGCCAGCAGCGGGGTGTCACCGACGAACTCGGCCACCTCGTTCATCACCTGGTCGACCGCTGGCGCGCTGCGCACCATGGCCGTGGTGATGCCGGTCAGCCCGGCGACGAAGGCGGGTACTGGCACGCCGGCATTCATCAGGCTCTGGTAGCGCTCGACAATGCGCCCGCGTTCCAGCATCACCACCGCCACCTCGGTGGCGCGGCAGCCGGCACCGGGAGAGATGCCGGTGGTTTCAAAGTCGATGACAGCGATACGTTCCATGAAAAGACCTTAGTGCTTGAGTAGCAGCGCGCCCTCGATGGGCACATAGCGGGTGGCGGCGCGAATCAGCGACAACGCCGTCAGCCCGGGAACGCCATAGACCACGGCCTCGGTGCCGTGGCGCTGGATGACCCGCTCCAGCAGCAGGTCGAAGTCGCCATCACCGGAGGCCAGCACCACCTGGTCGACCCGGCTGGCTGCATCGATCACATCGAGGGTGATGCCCACGTCCCAGTCGCCCTTGGCCGAACCGTCGCTGCGCTGGATGAAGGGTTTGAGGCGCACGTCGAAACCCAGGTTGCGCAGGATCTGCTGAAACTGCTGCTGCTTGCTGTCGCCGCGGTCGATGGCATAGGCCACGGCCTCGACGATCTCGCCCTCACGGCTGACGTCCTTCCACAGGGCGGTGTAGTTGAAGTGGCAACCATGGGCCTGGCGCACGGTGTAATAGAGGTTCTGCACATCGGCGAACAGCGCGATCTTTTTCACCTGGGAACCTCCCCTGTCTGCTGGGGCTGCTGTGCAGCCCTTTCGCGACACAAGGCCGCTTTCACAAGGACTGCGCCAGTTTCGGACACTGAGCAATCTCTGTGGGAGCGGCCTTGCGTTGCGAAAGGGGCGCACTGCGCCCCCAAAATTCCAGCAGTATGCCAGAGCTGTCAGACGTATGAATCATCGTCCGAGAAGAAGCTGCCATCATCACTGCCGTAGTCGGTGTCGGCAAAACTACCCTGGTCATTCCAGCCACCCGTATCGCTGGCCGATGCCGGTTCTTCCCTGATCACCTCGACCACTTCTTCAGGCTGCGAGTGGTGATTGAACAGGCTGCTGATGCCTTGCGCCAGCAACACGCCACCGGCGACACCCGCAGCGGTCTGCATTGCACCACCAAGGAAGCTGCTGGCACCGCTGCGCGCCGGCGCGGCGCCAAAGCCGGCCTGTTGCGATTGTGCCTGCTGCTGGGAGAAGCCCGGTGCGTTCGGCTCACGCCACCCGCCCCCCGATGCCACCGGCGCACTCGGGCGCTGCGGCTGAACCGGCTCCGGATTGCGCGCACCGGCACCGAAAATGCTGGAGAGGAACCCACCCCCGCCATTGCCGCTGCCGGCACGGGTTGCCTCGAGCTGGGCCCGGGCCTGTTTCAGTTCGGCCTCCAGCTGCTTGTTCTGCTCGTCCAGGCGCTTGATCGCGGCTTCCTGAACCAGGATCGCCTGGGCCATGTAGTAAGGTGCCGCCGGCTGCTGGCGGACATGCTCCTCGATCCGCGCCTGCGCCTGCGCATCGCGCGGCTGGCTCGGGTCCTCGGCTTGCTTGATGCGGCCGAACAGGCCATCGATCAGGGTTTGTTCATCAGTGTTCATTGGGCTACCTCATGGGCTAGCAGGACATCGGACATGGCAAAGATGGGGCGCTGGGGCGGCGGATTCAATCACCGCACGGGTGAAACTTTTTTCAGCAAGTGACAGCTCTGGGCTAAAGTTAGGCCCCCGCTTTTATTGCCTTGCGATGTTGACTGATGAATCCGCTGAGCGTTCTGCGCGACTCCCTGTACTTCTTCCGCTCCCACCTGGCCAGCATCGTCCCGCTGTGCCTGCCGCTGGTGGTGCTCGAAGCCCTCACGACCCAGTTGCTGTACCGCCAGCTGGGCGAGCAGGCCTCTCCCGTCTACGGGATGCTGATCAGCCTGCTGATCTACCCGCTGTACAGCGCTGCACTGATCCTTTACCTGGACACCCGCAGCAATGGCCAGGACATCCCCAGGCGCGACCTGTTCGCCCGTGCCGTGCAGCTGTGGCCGCAACTGGCCCTGCTGATCCTGATCAGCTCGCTGCTGATCATGGCCGGCCTTGCGCTGCTGGTCTTCCCGGGCGTGTGGATCATGATCAACCTGGTGTTCGCCGAGTACTTGCTGGTGCTGCGTGGCCTGCCAGTGGTGCAGGCGATGCGCGAAAGTGCGCGCATGACCACCGGGCACTTCATGCGCATCATGGTCTGCGTGCTGGGTGTACTGGCGCCGATCTGGCTGATCGACGGGCTGCTGTCCATGGCCATTCCGGAGCCCTCACCCGCAGCCGAGCTGGCCATGGACAGCCTCAGTGGCTTCCTGCAACTGTTCAGCACCGTGGTGTTGTACCGCCTGTTCATGCTGCTGGAAGGCGAAGCCGACGCCTGAAGAACTGTTTCAAGCTGACGTAACGCCTGGGCCTCTGCCAGGGTGCCTGCTCCATCATCAAGGAGACGCACCATGAGCCAGCCATCTGATACGGCAGCCTGGGCAGACGGCCATTCCTTTCTCGGCCAGATTTACCTGCGCAAGGACCACGCCTGGGTCCCGGTACACACCCAGGCCATCCACTACGACCTCAGCTTCGGCGTGGACGTGGAGAGCGAAAGCGGCTGGTTGCAGACCGGCGGGTCGGCTCCCGCAGCGGTGTTCCAGTTCCGCTTCCACTCCAGAGCCTCGGAACGCCTGCACTATCGGGTATCCCTGGCCGCCGACAGCACGCGGCGCCTTGGCGCCGTCAAAAACGGTTACCTCGGGCTCTACAGCCCGGATGAGGCAGCCAACTTCTGGAAACTGCAACCTTTGGAATGGGCACCCAACCAGTTACGCTGCCTGTTCCGTGATCACCTCGGGCATCAAGTCAAAACCGAGCCGATAAAAGGCAAGCGTGGCGCCTACCTGACGATTGGCGCTGGCGAGATGCACGAGTACCTGATCAAGCGTGCCCACTGAGGGCACGGGCATTCGCCACTGGGTCATACGCCCCATCGAAGCCATCACTCAGGTACCCCGCGGCTTGGCCCGCGCCGTGGCCTCGGCCACCAGCCCTGATCTGCGTGCTGGGTGTACAGGCGCCGATATGGCTGATCGATGGGCTGTTGCTGATGGCCTTTCCCGAGCCGGCAGCGGGCGTCAAACTGGCCCTGGACAGCCTGAGTGGCTTCCTGCAGCTGTTCAGTACGGCGGTACTTTATCGCCTGTTCATGCTGCTGGAAGGTGAGACGGCTGCCTGACGGCACCATGACACCGAAGCGCTAGAGGAAGGAATTCGGGCTCCAGCGCAGCGTGACCAGTGCATAAGGTGGAATCTCGTCAACCTCGGAGATTCCACATGGACCACGACATTGAAAGCCGCTTCGCCAAATCTTTCACAGGCCAGCTCTACGCAGTCGCCACAGAAAAGTGTGTGCCCTTGCGACTGAGCAGCAAAAAAGACAAATGGGGTTGGGGCTTCACGCCCGAAGACGACTGGCTCATGGCAGGTGGCGACCGAGAATCCATACCGCTGAGCTTCACCTTCGACTCGCAGACGCAGGACCGGCTGCATTATCACATCAACCTCGCGCAGCAGCCCCACAAGAAGCTTGGCCGCAGCATCGGTAGGTACCTTGGTTTCTATGTACGTGCGCAAGTAACCGACTACTGGAAGATCGAACCGCTGGAACTGACAGCGGGTGGCCTTCTGTGCCACATGCGTGATCATGAAGGCAACCTGGTACGGGCCCTCAAGGACACCCCCCATTTCAGCGGTCAAACCATGTACCTGCTCAATGCAAGTGAAGGCGATGTTCTTGTCTTCCTTCTCCAGCAGAGCGGCTGATCGACTGACGTTCAGGTTCCGCGTGGCTTGGCCCGCGCGGTAGCCTCGGCCACCAGGGGGTCATCCGGCCAGTAATGCTTGGGATAGCGCCCCTTCAAGTCTTTCTTCACTTCGGCATAGGTTGTGCGCCAGAAGTTGGCCAAGTCCTGGGTTACCTGTACAGGCCGCCGTGCTGGCGACAACAGATGCAGTTTCACCTGCTGCCGGCCTTGGGCGATGCGCGGGGTGTCCGCAAGGCCGAACAGCTCCTGCAGACGCACAGCCAGAATCGGCGGGTTTTCGCTGTAGTCCAGGCGGATGTTCGAGCCGGATGGCACCATAAGATGCGCTGGCGCCCATTCCTCCAGGCGCTGTGGCAATGGCCAGGGCAGCAGATTGCGCAAGATCGATGGCAGGTCCAGGGCGGCGAAGTGGCTCAGGCGCGACACCTTGCCCAGGTAAGGTTGCAACCATTCTTCCAGACTCGCCAGCAACGCCTCGTCACCCAGGTCGGGCCATTCGCTCTGCCCGTCCTTGTGTAAATCCAGCTGGCGCAACAGTGCGACCCGCGCTTGCCATTGGCGCAGCTCTGGGGTCCAGGTCAGCAGGTTCAGGCCCTTGCGCCGCACCAGACCAATCAATGCCCGGGCGCGGGCTTCGTCGTCTAGGCCGGGTAGCGCCTCGCGGCTGAGCACCAGCTCGCCGACCTTGATCTGGCGCTCGGCACGCAGCACCTGTTCGCGTTCGTCCCAGTCGAGAATGTCGACGCGCTCGACCTGTTCGGCCAGCACGCTATCGAGCAGCGCCGGGTCGAACTCGGCAGCCAGATAGATGCGTTCTTCGCGCTGGCCCTGGCGGCTGCCCAGATCGGCGATTACCAACCACGGGCACTTCATCAACGCGTCGACCTCGGCGAACAGGGCTGCACGGCCGTTGGCCAGGCGATACTCGGCACCGCCCTCACGACGCTGTTGGGCGACCCGATCTGGGTAGGCCAGCGCCAGCAGGGCACCGAGCCAACGTGGATGATCAGGATCGGCCACTGCGGCGCCAGGCTGGCCGCGCAATAGCCCCCGGTATTGCCGAGCCAGCTGGCGGGCGCGCTGCACGCCGCCCTGGCCGCCTCGGGAGATCTTGCTCTCGCCACTGACCAACGCCAACCGGCTGTGCAGGTCGGCACCACCGCCGCGCTGGATATCGCGTTCGCCAAGCAAGGCGGCGACATCGCAGGCCATTGTTGCCAGGCCCAGGTCATGGCCGCGTAGCAGCAGATGGGCGATTCGCGGGTGAGCCGGCAACTCGGCCATGGCCTGGCCGTGGTCGCTGAGGTTGTCGCGGCTACCCGGCTTGAATGCGCCCAGGCGCGCCAGCAGGTCCTTGGCCTGGGCAAACGCTGCGCCGGGCGGCTGGTCAAGCCACTGCAACTGGTCTGGTGCAACCCCCCAGCGGGCCAGCTGCAGAGCCAGGCCGGCGAGGTCGGCCTGGAGAATCTCGGCGCTGCCGTGGGCGGCCAGTTGATCATGCTGGGCCTCGGACCACAGGCGGTAGCACACTCCGGGCTCCAGGCGCCCGGCACGGCCGGCGCGCTGGGTGGCACTGGCGCGGGAAATACGCTGGGTATCCAGGCGGGTCATGCCACTGCCCGGGTCGAAACGCGGCACCCGCGTCAGGCCGGCATCGATAACCACCCGCACACCCTCGATGGTCAGGCTGGTCTCGGCGATGTTGGTGGCCAGCACCACCTTGCGCAGGCCCTTGGCCGGCGGGTCGATGGCCGCGCGCTGCGCATTGAGGTCGAGTTCGCCATGCAACGGGCAGAGCAGAACCTCTGACCGTTCACCCAAGGCGTCCTGCAGGCTTTGATGCACACGGCGGATCTCGGCCTGGCCTGGCAAGAACACCAGTACGCTGCCAGGTTGCTCGGCCAACGCCAGCAGCACGTTATCCACAACCCGTGGCTCGACGAATTCGCCCGGCTGGAACGGCCGGCCCCAGCGAATATCCACCGGGTGCATGCGCCCTTCGCTGCTGACCACCGGCGCGTCGTCGAGCAGCCGCGACAGGCGCTTGCCTTCCAGGGTGGCGGACATCAGCAGGATCTTCAGCGCCGGGTCGTCACGCAACAGTTCGCGGCCATTGAGGCTCAGCGCCAGGGCCAGGTCGGCATCCAGGCTGCGCTCGTGAAACTCGTCGAAGATCAGCAGGCCCACGCCTTCGAGCGCCGGGTCGGATTGCAGCCGGCGGGTGAGGATGCCTTCGGTGACCACCTCGATGCGCGTGCCGGGCCCAACCTTGCTGTCCAGGCGAATGCGGTAGCCCACGGTTTCGCCGACCTTTTCACCCAGCTCGCTGGCCAGGCGCTCGGCCGCCGCCCGCGCCGCCAGACGGCGCGGTTCGAGCATGAGAATGGTCTGCCCGGCCAGCCATGGCTCGTTCAGCAGTGCCAGCGGCACACGGGTGGTCTTGCCCGCACCGGGTGGTGCTTCGAGCACTGCCTGGTCATGGTTTGCCAGGGCTTCGCGCAGGGCGGGCAAGACAGCATCGATCGGTAAAGAAATCATGGTGGTCCTCGAACAGTCTGGCGAGTATAACGGCGAACCTGGCCTGCTCTATCATGGTCTTAGCTTCAGGTGCCGGCGCTTCGCTTGCCCTGCTGAACACCTTTCCGGAGATTTACATGCGCATCCCATCCCGCGTCATTGGTGGCGCCCTGATCGTCACCCTGCTGACCCAGCTGACGGCCTGCGGCACTATTTTCTACCCCGACCGCCGCGGCCAGATCGGCGGCAAGATCGACCCCGTGGTTGCCGCGATGGACGCGATCGGCATCCTGTTCTACGTGATTCCGGGGCTGATCGCCTTCGGCATCGACTTCGCCACCGGCGCCATCTACTACCCGGGCGGGCACACCGCCCAGGTCGACCCGGCAAAATTGCAGGAAGCGGTCAGCCCGGATGGCAAGGTCGACAACCTCAAGCTGCAGGCCATCCTGGAAAGTGAACTGGGCCAGCGGCTGCCGCTGGACGACCCACGGCTGATCCAGCACCGCGGCAGCGTCGAGCAGCTGGCGACCCTGGGCCTGATCCCTGCGGCCTGATACTCACAAGGACATCACCCTGGGCATGATTACCCCGGCCGAACACCAGCGCCTGCTGCGCCTGGCCACCCGCGCCTCACTGGCGGTGGCCAGCATCCTGGTCGTGAGCAAGGCCGTGGCCTGGTGGCTGAGCGGCTCGGTCAGCCTGCTGGCCGGGCTGACCGACTCGGCACTGGATGCCGTTGCCTCGTTCCTCAACCTGCTCGCCGTGCATTACGCCCTGCGCCCGGCCGACGACGACCACCGCTTTGGCCACGGCAAGGCCGAGGCCCTGGCCGGCATGGCCCAGGCGCTGTTCATCGGGGTGAGTGCGGTGCTGATCGGGGTACAGGCTGTCGAGCGCCTGCAAGCGCCGGCGCCGCTGGGTGATACGGCCATCGGCATCGCCGTGATGCTGCTGTCGCTGGCGCTGACCGTCGCCTTGCTGGCGCTGCAGCGCAAGGTCATTCGCCTGACCGGCTCGACCGCGGTGCGTGCCGACTCGCTGCACTACCGCTCCGACCTGCTGCTCAACGGCAGCATCCTGCTCGCCCTGCTGCTGGCACGCTTCGGCTGGCCGCAACTGGATGCGCTGTTCGGCCTGGGCATCGCCTTCTACATCCTCTGGAGTGCACTGCAGATCGCCCGCGAAAGTACGGCGATACTCATGGACAAGGAATTGCCCGGCGACATTGGCGAAGGGATGGTCGAACTGGTGCTGGGCATTTCCGGTGTCAAAGGCGTGCATGACCTGCGCACGCGGGTGTCGGGCAACCAGTGGTTTGTGCAGTTGCACCTGGAGCTTCCGGGGCAGCTGCCGCTGAACGAGGCCCATGACCTGTGCGTGCGGGCCTCGGAGGTCATCCGCCAGCGTTATCCACAGGCGGATGTGATGGTGCATGCCGACCCTGTCTGAAATCAGTTGATGCTGTAGCCCCGACCACTGAAGCAGGCGCCCAGGGCCCGCCGGTAGTTGCTCGCCACTTCCACGGGCGGCGCATAAGGCGCCGTTGCCGGGTCGAAGCCTGACTGGCTCACGGCCCAGCGGTGGCACTGGTAGCGGTCCTGGTCCTGTTGCTCCTGCCCTTGGCCATACATCGGGTAGGCAATCACATCGTAACCATTGCCGGCCGGGGCTGCCGCTGGCAAGGGTGCAGGTGCCGTGGCGGGTGGGTTGACCACGACGTACTCCTGGCTGTCGGCCAGGTACTGGTAGTAGGTATCGGCCACCAGGAAGAACAGCACGCCACCCAGCCAGACTTCCCGCGCGTAGGAAGGCAGGTAGTTGACCCGCACGCCGTAAGGCGGTGTCACCACCACGTAGCTGCCGCCATGCGGGCGATACCAGTAACCACCGGAATAGAAGTAGTCATTGCCGCGGTACGGCACCTTCCAGTAACGGTCCGGGAAATGATCGATGCTATGCCCTGGGCGATACTGTGGCCCAGGCCCCCAGCCATTGCCGTGGCCGTCCGGGCGCCCCTGCCAGTCGCCACCGGGACGTTGGCCCGGGCCACCGGCCTGCCAGTGACGGTTGTCGCCGTTGTGCCGGGGGACATCCTGGTAGTAGCCCTGCCGCGCAGGCTGGGTCTGCTGCACTTCATCACGCGAATTGAGTGAGCGGCCGGGGCCACCTTCGTTGCCATGCCCCTCGCCCGGCCCTTCGGCCAACACCCCGAGGCTGATGCCCAAGCCCAGCAAACCAACACCTGCCAACTGCCAGATGCGCGACTTCATGTTGTTCCTCACGGTAAAGAAAACGGCATGCTGCCAGTCTACCGCGCGGGTGCCATGGGCAGATGAAATCGCGGCCATTAAAAAAGGGAGGCCATTGGCCTCCCTTTGAGAATTGTCGTCCGTGCTCGGCACTTGTGGCGCCGGCTCACCTCACAGCGTCTTCTGGAAGCTGTGTAGCCCGGGGGCCTGCAGATCCTGTTGGATGGCTGGCCGCGACCGCCCGCCTAGGGCGCGTCGCCGTGGACTGATGTCCGGGCAGTGATTCTGTTGATAAAGATACGGGACAAGGCGCGGCAGAGGATTGCGAAGATTGCTTAGATAAATAGCACTTGCGCAATTTTTAACCCTGGATTGATAATTCACCGCAATCCGAACAGAAAAGGCCTTTCCCATGAGCAAACTTGACCGCTACGACTTGAGCATCCTGGCCGAATTGCAGCGCGATGCGCGCATCTCCAACCAGGAGCTGGCCGAACGCATCGGCCTGTCGCCATCGCCATGCTCGCGTCGGGTCAAGCAACTGGAAGACGACGGTTATATCTCGCGCCAGGTTGCCCTGCTCGACCGCAAAAAGCTCGGCCTGAGCCTGACTGCCTATGTGCTGATCGGCATGGACCGGCACACCCCGGAACGCTTCGAGACATTCGAAGCCGCCATTCGCAACCTGCCGCAGGTGCTCGAGTGCAGCCTGGTCACCGGGATGGATGCCGACTACCAACTCAAGGTGGTGGTGCCGGACATGGATCACTACCAGAAACTGCTGCTAGGTAGCCTGACCCGGATCGAAGGCGTCACCAGCGTGCGCTCGAGCTTCGTGCTCAACCAGGTGCTGGCGAGCACCGAGCTGCCCTTGACTCACCTGCGCTGAACACCCGCTCGCCTGCGTACAATCGCAAGCTCAGCCTGCCTGGAGAACACCGATGGATCCCGCCGTATTCGAAGAGTGGATGATGATCGTACTGGTCACCGTACTGATTGGTTTCATGGGCTTCATCGTCTGGGACCTGGCGAAAAAGTCCAAGGCCGGGCGCTTTGGCACGATGATCCTGTTTTTTGTGCTCGGGCTGGGGGTGCTGGCCTTCATCATCAAGAGCGTGGTGGTGGCGTTTCTCGAAGGGGTTTAAGGCTCAGGATCGCCGGGAGCGCTTTGCGCTCCTTTCGCGACACGAGGCCGCTCCCACATTGACCGGCGTACACTGGCCCATGTGTGTGGCCTTGTGTCGCGATAGGGCCGCAAAGCGGCCCCCGCTAGCGCTGCAATTTCGGCGCGACTTCTCGCCAGCAGCCCTGCTCCAGCCCATCCAGCGCCCAGTCGCCGATCCGCACCCGGACCAGGCGCAAAGTCGGCAGGCCCACTGCTGCAGTCATCCGCCGCACCTGGCGATTACGCCCCTCGCGAATCACCAGCTCCAGCCAGCTGGTCGGCACGCTCTTGCGAAAACGTACCGGCGGATTGCGAGGCCACAGCTCAGGCTCATCGAGGCGCCGGGCTTCAGCAGGCAAGGTAGGCCCGTCATTGAGCGCCACGCCATCGCGCAACCGCTGGATCTGTTCGTCGCTCGCCTCGCCCTCCACCTGCACCCAGTAAGTCTTGGGCAACTTGTGCTTCGGGTCGGCAATGCGGGCCTGCAGCCCGCCATCGTTGGTCAGCAGCAATAAGCCTTCACTGTCACGGTCCAGCCGCCCAGCGGGGTAGATACCCGGGATGTCGATGAAATCCTTGAGGGTCGCGCGCCCTTCACCGTCGCTGAACTGGGTCAGCACATCGAATGGCTTGTTGAACAAAATCAAGCGCGGTTCGGCCGGTGGCGCCTTGGCCTGGCGACGGGGGCCGGCAGGCCGCGCCTGGGGGCGGCGCGGCTTGGAACGGGGTGGCAGTGGCATGGATCCTCAGCGGAACGGCGGCTCATCGAAGCTGCGCAGTTTACGCGAGTGCAACGAATTGAGCTCGGTGCGCAGCAGGTCGAGGGCGGCGATGCCGATTTTCAGGTGCTGGCTGACCGCACGGTTGTAGAAGGCGTTGGCCGAACCCGGCAACTTGATTTCGCTGTGCAGCGGCTTGTCGGAAACGCACAGCAACGTGCCATACGGTACCCGCAGGCGATAGCCCTGGGCTGCGATGGTGCCGCTTTCCATGTCCACCGCCACGGCGCGCGACAGGTTGATCAAGGGTCGCTCCTGGGCCCAGCGCAGCTCCCAGTTGCGGTCGTCGTAGGTCAGCACGGTGCCGGTGCGCAGGCGCTTCTTGAGCTCTTCGCCACGCTCGCCGGTGACTTGCGCGGCAGCTTCCTGCAGCGCCAGCTGCACTTCGGCCAGCGCCGGGATCGGGATGTTCGGCGGCACCACGCGATCGAGTATGCCGTCGCGGCGCATGTAGGCGTGGGCCAGCACGTAGTCGCCAATGGTCTGCGACTGGCGCAGGCCGCCGCAGTGGCCGATCATCAGCCAGCAGTGCGGGCGCAGCACCGCCAGGTGGTCGGTGATGTTCTTGGCGTTGGACGGGCCGACGCCGATGTTGACCAGGGTAACGCCATCACCGTCGCCAGCGATCAGGTGGTAGGCCGGCATCTGGTAGCGGTGCCAGACAACGCTGGCCACCAGGGCCTGGGCTTCGCCGTGGTCCATGCCCTTCTCGATCACCACGTTGCCCGGCAGCACCATACGCACGAAGCGCGGGTCTTCACGCAACTGCTCGAGGCCGTGGCTGATGAACTGGTCGACATAACGGTGGTAGTTGGTCAGCAGGATCCACGGCTGCACGTGGCGCCAGTCGCTGCCGGTGTAGTGCACCAGGCGGCGCAGGGAGAAGTCCACGCGGGCGGCATCGAACAGCGCCAGCGGCAGGGTTGCGGCATTGCCCCAGTCGCACAGGCCATCGGCGATGTCGTCAGTGGCCGCCGACAGGTCGGTGCTGGGGAACACCCGCGCCAGCTCCGCGGCGGTGATGCCGCTGCCGGCCAGCTCGTCGCCCTGGTCAACCACGTAGGGGTACGGGATGTTCTGCTCGCTGACGCCGACTTCCACGGTCACCGTGTAGTCATGCATCAACGGTCGCAGCTGCTCCAGCAGATAACCGCGAAATGCTGCGGGCTGGGTGACGGTGACGCTGTAAGTGCCGGCCACCTGGACCTTGGCATAGGCACGAACTGTGGCGGCGACTTCACCATGGCTGTAGTAGGTCAGGCGCAGTGCCGGGTAACGGTACACGGCGCGCTCATCGGCACCCGGCTCGGTACGGTCCTTCAGGTAACGCTTGAGGGCCTGGCTCAAAGCCCCCGTGGCCTGTTCATGCAGGGCCGCCAGACGGTCGACGGCCTGTTCGGGGGTATCAACGACTACAAAAGCTTGGCTCACACTGGGCTTCCTGTCTGGACATGCATGTCAGCCATCTTGCCTGCCTTTGTGGCTAAATACATCCCCAGTGGTCAGCCGCCATGTTCAACCTGGCCAGGCCGGTGTCGCCCGCGCCACCAGCGCCTCGACATCGATACCACGCGGCAACGCGCCATACACCCGCCCGCCACCGGTCAACCGGCTACCGATGAACGCGTCGCTGACCACGGCATTCCCTGCTTCAAGCAGCAGCTTGGCCTGCAGTGCCAGGGCAATGTCCTCGGTCAACTGCCGTGCCCGGTACTGGATATTGCTGGTATCGGCGAACGCCCCCTTGAGGTTGCCGATATGCGCGGCCAGTCGTGGGTCACCATGCCCGTCGCCGAGTTCGGCGAACAGGGCATCGAGCACGCCGGGCTCCTTGGACAACGCACGCAACACGTCCAGGCATTGCACGTTGCCAGAGCCCTCCCAGGTCGAGTTGACCGGCGCTTCGCGATACAGCCGTGGCAGGATGCTGTCTTCGACATAACCGGCCCCACCCAGGCACTCCGCGGCTTCGTTGATCATTGCCGGTGCGCGCTTGCAGATCCAGTACTTGCCCACCGCCGTGACCAGCCGCGCGAAGTGCGCCTGCTGGGGGTCGTCAAGCTGTTCCAGTGCCTGCCCCATGCGCAGGCTGAGGGCCAACGCCGCTTCGCTTTCAAGGGCCAGGTCGGCCAGCACGTTCTGCATCAGTGGCTGTTCGCTCAGCACCCGGCCACCGACCTTGCGGTGGGCGCAGTGGTGCGCTGCCTGGGTCAGCGCCTGGCGCATCAGCGCGCTGGAGCCGACCATGCAGTCGAAGCGGGTCATGGCGACCATCTCGATGATCGTCGGTACCCCGCGCCCCTCCTCGCCCACCATCCATGCCAGGGCGCCGCGAAACTCCACTTCGCTGGAGGCATTGGAGCTGTTGCCCAGCTTGTTCTTCAGGCGCTGGATGTAGAACTGGTTGCGGCTGTCGTCGGGCCGATGGCGTGGCAGCAGGAAGCAGCTCAGGCCTTTGTCGGTCTGGGCCAGGGTCAGGAAGGCGTCGCACATGGGCGCCGAGCAGAACCACTTGTGCCCGACCAGTTCGTAAGGCTGCCCCGGGCCGGGGCTGCCAACCGGGTAAGCGCGGGTGGTGTTGGCCCGTACGTCGGTGCCCCCCTGCTTTTCGGTCATGGCCATGCCGATGGTCACGCCGACCTTGTGGCGGTCACCGACATTGCGCGGGTCGTAGTCGCGGGCGAGGATCTTCGGCAGCCAGTACTCGGCCAGTTCGGGCTGCAGCCTGAGCGCCGGCACGGCAGCGAAGGTCATGGTCAGCGGGCAGCCGGTACCGGCTTCGGCCTGGCTGTGCAGGTAGGTCATCGATGCCCGCGCCACATGGGCGCCTGGGCGAGGTTCGGCCCAGGGTAATGATGGCAGGCCGTGTTCGACGGCGGTGCGCATCAGCTCGTGGTAGGCGGGGTGGAATTCGACCAAGTCGATGCGATGGCCGTAGCGGTCGTGGCTGCTGAATTCCGGTTTGTGCGCATTGGCGAGGAAGCCTGCAGCCATCAGCGGCCCGCCGGCCAGGGCACCGTAGGCGTCGATCCGAGTTTCGGCCCAACCGGCCCCGAAGCGTCGCGACCATTCCTGCAGCGGCAGGTCGAGGCGGTACAGGTTGGCACCGTCGAGGGGCGGCGGTTGGTTGGTGACTTCGTGGGTTTCAGCGTACTGGTGCAGGTTCATCGGGAGCTCCTGGGGCCGGGTATGCGTGAAAGGGCCAGTGAAGCACTCAATGCGAGGGAGTCAAAGTGGCATTAATGACTAAACATGTGGCGGGGGGGATCTCGGGGATTGGGCGAGGGCTGACAGGTGCCCGCCGGCAGGTTTGCAGCGCCCATGAGATCGAGCGCCGCGCGGGCGGCGCTCGATCTCATGGGCGCTGAACAAAGTGTAAGCACCCGGCTGCCCTGATGCGGCAGATAGCGATCAGAACCGCGTAGCCCCCGACACAGCCCGCCCCGGCGGCACCTGCACCTGTGCAATCGCCACATTCAACGTCAACTCGAACCTGCTCCCCAACCCCCGCGTCGACTCATGGGACAACTTGCCGCCCAACAGATCGGCCAACTGCCGGCAGATCGACAAGCCAATCCCCAACCCGCCATAGCGCCGAGTCATCGAGCCGTCGACCTGGAAGAAACGCTGGTAGAGAATCGCCTGGTCCAGATCATCGAAGCCGATACCGCTGTCGCTGACGGTGAAGCTCAACGCCAGGCAATCGGGGCCAAGGCGGCGGCCACGTACCTGCACCATCACCCCGCCCTGGTGGGTGAACTTCAGGCCGTTGTCCACCAGGCAGCCCAGGCAACGGGCCACTTTCTGCGAATCGCCGAGCAACTCGTCCGGCAACTCGGCCGGGATGTCCAGGCTCAGGTACAGCCCCTTGCCCAGGGCCCTTCCGGCATAGCCGGCGCGCAGGTCCTGCAGCGTGCGCCGCAGGCTGAACGGCAGCGCCTGGGGGCGCATGCGGCCAGCCTGCAGTTCGGTCAAGGTGAGAATGTCGTCAACCATGTCCATCATGCCCTGCGCCGAACCGACCGCCGTGCGGTGGTACTGGGCCATTTCGGCACTCATGGGCAAGGTGTGCATCAGTTCGAGCGAGCCGATCACACCATTCATCGGCGTACGCAGTTCGTGGGTGACGGTGGCGAGGAATTCATCCTTCAGGTGGTTGCTCCTGGCCAGTTGCTGGTTTAGCTGCTCCAACGCCTGGCCGGTGTCACGCAAGGTCTGCGCCTGCTGATCGCGCATGCTGTTGATACGGTCGGCCAGGGCCAGCGACAGCAAGGCCACTTCCAGTGCCGACCCCAGCTGGCTGGCATACATGGTGATGAACAGGTTGGGCAGGTAACCCAGCACCATCAGGGTATTGACCAGCCCACCCAGCAGAAACGCCGTCCAGGCGATGATGAACCAGCGCGCCACCCGCAGGCCACGCACCCAGGCACACAGCCCGGCGGCAAAGATACTGACGGTGAACAGCAAGGCCAGCACCGTGGCCATGCGCAAGGCGATGCCGTAGCGCATGCTGACCGACAACACCATCACCAGCACCCCGCCGAGCATCAATAGCTGCAGCAGCCGGTCGAAGCCACGGCTGATCTTGCCCAATTGCAGGAAATGACGCGCGAACTGGCAACCGAACAGGCCCGCGGCGCCGATGAACAACGGCGTCGCGGCATTGGCCCACCACGGGCTGTCCGGCCAGAAATAGGCGACCCCCGCCCCGTTGACCGACACCTGGTACAAGCCGAACGAGGCAATGTAGAGGATGTAGTAGAGGTAGCTGACATCGCGCACGCTGAGGTAGATGAACAGGTTGTACACCGCCATCACCAGCAGCACGCCGTAGATCATGCCCAACACATAGAGGCGGGTCGGCTGATCTTCCATGTAGGCTTCGGCGGACCACAGCGCCAGCGGGGCCTGCAGCGAACCCTGGCTGTGCAGGCGCAGGTAGACGGTGGTCGATTGGCCGGGCTGCAGGGGCAGTTCGAACAGGTAATTGTTCTGGCGTATCTGACGGCTGTCGTAGGGCAAGGCGTCGCCGGTGCGCTGGGCCAGGCGGAACTCGCCATCGCTGCCCTTCAGGTACAGCTCGATATGGTCCATGGGCGGGTAGGCCAGTTCGAGCAACCACTGGCGCGGCAGCGCGCCGGTAGAGGCGACGTAGTGCAGGTCGATCTTGAGCCAGAACACCGAAGTCGAATAACCGGCGTTCAGCACGTCCTGGTGGTGCGTGCGAAAACGGCTGGCAAAAATGGGCGCACTGACCTGGGCAATGCTGGCGCTGCCATCACGGTCTTCGTAGACCTGCATGACTTTGCCCAATGGAAGGTGCCGGGTCGCCTCGTCGAATTCGACGGCTCCGGCCAGCACGGGCAGCAAGCCCAGAAGCACAATCAGCAAATAGCGCATACAGCCCCAGCATGGCCTGTCCGGTAACGTCGCGATGGCCTCCAATCCTTTTGAGACGACGAAATCCGGCAGCGCCCGTTTGTCGAGTTATCCGAGCACTCTAGCATAGCTTTCAACACCAGCAATGGGCCATTCTGATTTTCAAAGAAAAGGCTCTATTTCAATGCTTTCAGAGATAACACCCAATAAATTTTGACCGATCGATCAACAAATCTGGTTTGTAGGACGATCCGCACAAATGGGTTTGGTGGTAAGCTCGCCGACCATGAATACCTACAGCTCCCGCCCCGTTGTCCTCTGTCTCTCCGGCCACGACCCAAGTGGCGGCGCCGGCTTGCAGGCAGATATCGAAGCCCTGCTCGCCCAAGGCTGTCACGCCGCACCTGCCGTGACCGCCCTGACCGTGCAGGATACCGTGAACGTTTCCGACTTCCGCGTGCTCGACCGCGAGTGGGTATTGGCCCAGGCCAACGCCGTGCTGGCCGACTCCACGGTTGCCGCCGTCAAGCTGGGCATGCTCGGCTCTATCGGCATGGTCGATACCGTCGCCGAACTGCTCGCTGCCCACCCGCACCTGCCGCTGGTCTGCGACCCGGTGTTGCGTGCCGGTGGCGGTGGCCGCCTGGGCAAGGACGAAGTCGGCTATGCCCTGCGCGAACGCCTGCTGCCGCTGGCGACCATCGCCACACCGAACCTGCCAGAAGCGCGCATCCTGGCCGAACTGCCCGAAGGCACTGCCGACGAGTGTGCCGAAAAACTGTTGCCGTTTTGTAAACACCTGCTGATTACCGGTGGCCACGGCGACGAGGATGAAATCCATAACCGCCTGTACAGCCGCGATGGCCAGAGCCACACCTGGACCTGCCAGCGCCTGCCGGGCAGCTACCACGGCTCGGGCTGCACCCTGGCCAGCGCCCTGGCTGGCCGCCTGGCCCTTGGCGAGCAACTGGAAAGCGCGGTGAAAAGCGCCCTGGATTACACCTGGCGCACCCTGCGCGATGCCGAACAGCTGGGCAAGGGCCAGTTCGTCCCACGCCGGCTGCCCCTGGATTTCTGCTCCTGATACGAGGCTTTAAATGAAGCTACGCGGTCTGTACGCGATCACCGACAGCCAGCTGCTCGCCGGCCGTTTCCTGCCCCACGTCGAAGCCGCACTGGAAGGCGGCGTGTGCCTGCTGCAGTACCGCGACAAGAGCGACGATGCCGCCCGCCGCCTGCGCGAGGCCGAAGCGTTGATGCTACTTTGCGAGCGCTACGGCACCCAGCTGGTCATCAACGACGACGCCGAACTGGCTGCGCGCCTGGGCGTCGGCGTGCACCTGGGCCAGACCGACGGCCCGCTGACACCGGCTCGCGCCCTGCTCGGCCGCCAGGCGATCATCGGCTCCACCTGCCACGCCAGCCTCGAACTGGCCGCCCAGGCTGCCAGCGAAGGCGCCAGCTACGTGGCCTTCGGCCGCTTCTTCAATTCCGTCACCAAGCCCGGTGCGCCGGCTGCCAACGTCGATCTGCTGGCGCAGGCCCGTGCCCAGGTGAAACTGCCGATCGCCGTGATCGGTGGCATCACCCTCGACAACGCCGCCCCGCTGATCGACCATGGTGCCGATCTGCTGGCGGTGATCCACGGCCTGTTCGGCGCCGACAGCGCGCAGGAAGTCACCCGCCGCGCCCGCGCCTTCAACGCCCTGTTCGCTTCCTGATTTCGAGAGAAGACCCCATGTCCCGTTCCGAAGCCCTGTTTGCCCAAGCCCAGAAGCACATCCCTGGCGGCGTCAACTCGCCGGTCCGCGCTTTCAAGAGCGTCGGCGGCACCCCACTGTTCTTCAAGCATGCCGAAGGCGCCTATGTCGTCGACGAAGATGACAAGCGCTACGTCGACTATGTCGGCTCGTGGGGCCCGATGATCCTGGGCCACGGCCATCCGGACGTGCTCGGCGCGGTACGCCGCCAGCTGGAGCACGGCCTGTCCTACGGCGCGCCGACCGCGATGGAAACCGAGATGGCCGACCTGGTCTGCTCGCTGGTGCCATCGATGGAAATGGTACGCATGGTCAGCTCCGGCACGGAAGCGACCATGAGCGCTATCCGCCTGGCCCGTGGCTACACCGGCCGTGACGCCATCATCAAGTTCGAGGGCTGCTACCACGGCCACTCCGACAGCCTGCTGGTCAAGGCCGGTTCCGGCCTGCTGACTCAAGGCGTGCCGAGCTCGGCCGGCGTGCCGGCGGACTTCGCCAAGCACACCCTGACCCTGCCATTCAACGACATCGCCGCCGTCGAGAAGACCCTGGCCGACGTGGGCCAGACTGTGGCCTGCATCATCGTCGAACCGGTGGCCGGCAACATGAACTGCGTGCCACCGGCACCTGGCTTCCTCGAAGGCCTGCGCGAGCAGTGCGACAAGCATGGCGTAGTGCTGATCTTCGACGAAGTGATGACCGGTTTCCGCGTGTCGCTCGGCGGCGCCCAGGGCCATTACGGGATCAAGCCGGACTTGTCGACCTTCGGCAAGATCGTTGGCGGCGGCATGCCGGTGGGCTGCTTCGGTGGCAAACGCGAAATCATGGGCTGCATCGCCCCGCTGGGCCCGGTCTACCAGGCCGGTACGCTGTCTGGCAACCCGCTGGCCATGGCCGCAGGCCTGACCACCCTGAAGCTGATCAGCCGCCCAGGCTTCCATGACGAACTGACCGTCTTCACCAGCCGCATGCTCGATGGCCTGCAACAACGCGCCGATGCCGCTGGCGTACCGTTCGTCACCACCCAGGCGGGTGCCATGTTCGGCCTGTACTTCAGCGGCGCCGACGACATCGTCACCTTCGACGACGTGATGGCCAGCGATGCCGAACGCTTCAAGCGCTTCTTCCATCTGATGCTCGACGGTGGCGTGTACCTGGCACCAAGCGCGTTCGAAGCGGGCTTCACGTCGATCGCCCATGGTGATAAAGAGCTGCAGATTACCCTGGACGCAGCTGAAAAGGCCTTTGCAGCGCTGAAGTGATTGCGAGACTGTGCCGGCCTCTGTGGGAGCGGGCTTGCCCGCGAAGAGGCCGGCACAGGCAAAAAATCCCACTGCACAAGCAGTAATCTTCCCCGCCCAGACAGAAATTCGCGTAAAACTTTGTAAGGTTGGCGCTGCTTATCCCATAATGTGCCACCAGAGACATTGGCCGCAGCTTTGCAGAGGTAAGTCGATCCCCATGAACCGCACCGGCCGCGCCCTGACCTTGGGCTGCCTGTTGCTTCTTCAGCCCCTGCTGGCCCTGGCGGAGGGCGGTAACTCGTTGCTGATTCCGGCAACGGGGCGCTGCACGCTCAATGTTCAGCCACAAGACCTGCAGAACGCGCTGAAAGCCTGCGAGGAAACAGCGGCGACCGGGGACGCCCAGGCACAGTTCGAGCTTGGCGAGTACTACTACACGCTGACGCCCAAAGACCTGAAAAAGGCCCTGGACTGGTTCGAAAAGGCCTCGCTGCAAGGCCACGCCGAAGCCCAGTACCGCCTTGGCGCCATGTTCTTCCATGGCGAAGGGGTCAAGGCCAACAACGTGCAGGCCTATATCCTGCTGAAGATGGCCGCGGTGAACGGCGCCGAAGATGCGCTGGACATGGCTGACGAAGTGACCGAGCAGATGCCGCGTGACGAGCTGGAGCACGCCACTCAGGTGCTTGGCCAGATCTTCCGCAAATACCTGCTGGAGCTGCAGAACGCCGAAGGGCGTACGCCGTTCTCGCCACTCCCCTGAACCTTACTTCTCCGGCATCGGCATGGGGAACGGCATCACGTTTCCGCTGGCCCTGGCCTCGCTGATCTTGGCTGTGCCCAGGCGCTCCACTTCATCGATACGTACGATCGAATGCACCGGCACGAAGCTGCGGATCACCCCTTCGAACTGGTTTTTGAGTTTTTCTTCGCTCGGGTCGACCACCACCTGGGTGCGCTCGCCGAAGACGAACTCTTCGATTTCCAGAAAGCCCCACAGGTCGCTCTGGTAGATCTGCTTGGCATACATCTCGAAGACCTGCCCCTGGTTGAGGAAGATCACTTTATAGATGGCGGGTTCGCGTTTGCTCATGTTCGGAGGGATAACACATGCGTAAGAAAAGGCGTGCATCATAGCAGAGCAGGCCCTGGCCCGCGCAGGTACACAGCCTGTACCAACCCTTGATCGTTTCAGTGCTTTCGCCACTGCCGTTCAAGGGTTATTCTTGAGTTCACATCCATTGCCGTCGAGCGGCTAAAAACGACCTTGAACGCACCCATACAACCCCATCGTTTCATCCTCGAACCTTTCGAGGCCCACCGTTTCGCCAACTTGTGCGGCCAGTTCGACGAGCACCTGCGCCTGATCGAACAGCGCCTGGCCATTGAAATCCGCAACCGCGGCAATCAATTCGAGCTGATCGGCGAACCCAAGACCACTTCCGCTGCCGAGCAACTGCTGCGCCGTCTCTATCGCGAGACCAAGGCGAGTGACCTTTCGCCGGAAACCGTGCACCTGTATCTGCAGGAGTCGACGGTGGAGAACATCGACAACCCGGCGGTCAATGAGGTCAGCGTCTCGCTGCGCACGCGCAAGGGCAATATCCGCCCGCGCGGGGTCAACCAGCAGCGCTACGTCAAGGAAATCCTGGCCAACGACATCAATTTCGGCATCGGCCCGGCCGGTACCGGCAAGACCTACCTGGCCGTGGCCTGCGCCGTCGACGCCCTGGAGCGTGAGCAGGTGCGCCGCATCCTGCTGGTGCGCCCGGCGGTCGAGGCGGGCGAGAAGCTCGGCTTCCTGCCTGGCGACCTGGCCCAGAAGATCGACCCGTACCTGCGCCCGCTGTACGACGCACTGTACGAAATGCTCGGCTTCGAGCACGTGGCCAAGCTGATCGAGCGCCAGGTGATCGAGATCGCCCCACTGGCCTACATGCGCGGCCGCACCCTGAACAACAGCTTCATCATCCTCGACGAGAGCCAGAACACCACGCTCGAGCAGATGAAGATGTTCCTCACCCGCATCGGCTTCGGTTCGACCGCGGTGATCACCGGTGACATCACCCAGGTCGACCTGCCGCGTGGCACCAAGTCGGGCCTGGCCCATGTGATCGAAGTACTCAGGGACGTACCGGGGATCAGTTTCACCCACTTCCAACCCAAAGATGTGGTTCGTCACCCACTGGTGCAGCGTATCGTCGAGGCCTATGACCGCTTCGAAGGCCGCCAGGCCAAGCCCGAGGCGCCCGGCAAAGATGCTTGAACTTGACCTGCAACGGGCCACGGATGCTGCCGCCCCGGATGACGCTGCTTTCCTCCGCTGGTGCGAACTGGCCTTGCGCCAGCGCACGGCTGATTCGGAAATGACCATTCGCCTGGTCGACGAAGCAGAGGGCCGCGAACTCAACCACACCTACCGGCACAAAGACTACGCGACCAACGTGCTGTCGTTCCCGGCCGACGTGCCCGATGAACTGCTCGATATCCCGCTGCTGGGCGACCTGGTGATCTGCGTGCCGGTGGTCGAGCGCGAAGCGGCCGAACAGGGCAAGTCGCTGGAAGCGCACTGGGCACACCTGGTCATCCACGGCTGCCTGCACCTGCTCGGCTACGACCACATCGAAGACGATGAGGCCGAAGAGATGGAAGCACTGGAACGGGAATTGCTGGCAGAACTGGGTCACCCCGACCCGTACGCCGACGATGAAAACGAACCTCTCACACACTGATACACCAAGGATCACGAGAACCGCCATGAGCGAAGATCGATCGAGCAACGGGCAGAAGTCCTGGCTGGGTAAACTGACCCAGGCTTTTGCCCATGAGCCGAAAAACCGTCAGGAGCTCCTCGAGCTGCTGCGCGAAGCCCATCAGAACAAGCTGCTCGACAGCGAAGCGCTGACCATCGTCGAGGGTGCCATCCAGGTTGCTGACCTGCAGGTTCGCGACATCATGGTCCCGCGTTCGCAGATGATCAGCATCAAGGCGACCCAATCGCCGCGCGAGTTCCTCCCGGCGGTCATCGAAGCCGCCCACTCGCGCTACCCGGTGATCGGCGAAAGCCATGACGATGTGCTCGGGATCCTGCTGGCCAAGGACCTGCTGCCGCTGATCCTCAAGGAGAACGGCGACAGCTTCAACATCAAGGACCTGCTGCGCCCGGCCACCTTCGTGCCGGAGTCCAAGCGCCTGAACGTGCTGCTGCGCGAGTTCCGCGCCAACCACAACCACATGGCCATCGTCATCGACGAATACGGCGGCGTGGCGGGCCTGGTGACCATCGAGGACGTGCTGGAGCAGATCGTCGGTGACATCGAGGACGAGCATGACGTCGAAGAAGACAGCTACATCAAGCCGCTGCCCAGCGGTGACTTCCTGGTCAAGGCGCTGACCCCGATCGACAACTTCAACGAGTTCTTCGACAGCGAATTCTCGGATGACGAGTTCGACACCGTTGGCGGCCTGGTGATGAGCGCCTTCGGCCACCTGCCCAAGCGCAACGAGACCACCGAGATCGGCGCCTACAAGTTTCGTATTCTCAATGCCGACAGCCGGCGGATACACTTGCTGCGCCTGACCCCGATCACCCGCTAAGGACAAACATGCGTTGGCTCACCCGCCCCGGCTGGCCCGGTAACCTGCTGGCCCTGGCGGCCGGCGCATCCACCCTCCTGGCCCTGGCGCCATTCGACATCTGGCCGCTGGCCTTGCTGTCGATCGCCCTGCTCTACCTTGGCCTGCGCGAGCTCAGCCCGCGCCAGGCCATGTGGCGGGGCTGGTGGTTCGGCTTCGGCCTCTACGGCGCTGGCACCTGGTGGATCTACGTCAGCATGACCACCTACGGCGGGGCCTCGCCGCTGTTGGCGATCGCCTTGCTGCTGGCGTTCTTCGCCGCCCTCGCCTGGTTCTTTGCCTTGCCCACCTGGCTGTGGGCGCGCTGGCTCAGGCGTAATGAGGCGCCCCTGGCCGACGCCCTGTGCTTCGCCGCGCTGTGGCTGGTGCAGGAGGCCTTCCGAGGCTGGTTCCTCACTGGCTTCCCTTGGCTGTATGCCGGTTACAGCCAGCTGGATGGGCCGCTCGCAGGCCTGGCACCGCTGGGCGGTGTGTGGCTGATCTCCTTCACCCTGGCGCTGAGCGCCGCGTTGCTGTGCAACTTGCAGCGCCTGCGCGTGCGCCCGTCGTTCCTGGCCGTGGCCGCGGTACTGCTGCTCGCACCGTGGGTGATCGGCATGGCCCTCAAGGGCCACGCCTGGACCAAGCCTGCCGGCGACCCACTCAAGGTCGCGGCCTTGCAAGGCAACGTCGAGCAGGACCTGAAATGGGACCCGGCCCACATCGATGCGCAACTGGCGCTGTACCGCGACATGAGTTTCAGCTCCCGGCCAGTAGACCTGCTGGTGTGGCCGGAAACCGCCGTGCCGGTGCTCAAGGACCAGGCCCAGGGCTACATCGACGTGATGGGGCGCTTTGCCGCCGACCGCCATTCGGCACTGATCACCGGCGTGCCGGTACGTGAAGTGGTGCATAAGCAGCGCCGCTTCTACAACGGCGTCACTGTGACCGGCGAAGGCGACGGGACCTACCTCAAGCAGAAACTGGTGCCATTCGGCGAGTATGTGCCCTTGCAGGACATGCTCCGCGGCGCGATCGAGTTCTTTAACCTGCCTATGTCGGACTTTGCCCGCGGCCCTGCGGACCAGCCGCTGCTGCAGGCCAAGGGCTACCAGATTGCGCCGTTCATCTGCTACGAAGTGGTCTACCCCGAGTTCGCTGCAGGCCTGGCGGCACGCAGCGACCTGCTGCTGACCATCAGCAACGACACCTGGTTCGGCACCTCGATCGGCCCGCTGCAGCACCTGCAGATGGCGCAGATGCGGGCCCTGGAGGCAGGCCGCTGGATGATCCGCGCCACCAACAACGGCGTGACCGCGCTGATCGACCCGTTTGGCAAGATCACCGCAGAAGTACCGCAGTTCCAGAAGGCAGTGCTGTATGGCGAAGTGGTGCCGATGCAGCAGCTGACGCCTTACCTGCAGTGGCGGTCGTGGCCGTTGGCCATTCTCTGTGTGCTGCTGCTGGGTTGGGCGTTGCTGGCCGGCCGTATCGCCAAGACGGTCTGACAGACCCTGTGGGAGCGGCCTTGTGTCGCGAAAGGGCCGCAACGCGGCCCCAGTGAGCCATGCACCAATGCTGAAATCCTGGGGCTGCTTCGCAGCCCTTTCGCGACACAAGGCCGCTCCCACATCGGATTGCCTGAGCCTGAAACTTAGTAGAACACCCGGTACCCCAACAACCCCGCCGCTTCATTCAACAACTGCCCGCTCTGCCACATGGCCCGGCTCTCCGGCAGCAACCCGGCAAACGGCCGGGCATGATCGCGCCCAAGGAACCCCACCGGCGCCGGCACCACCTCGAACCCGGCCTGCTCGAAGCTCCAGCGCGAACGCTGCATGTGCCACGCCTGGGTCACGACCACCACGCGACGGATGCCCAACGGCAGCAATACCTTGGCGCTCAACTGGGCATTCTCCCACGTAGTGCGGCTGGCCTCTTCCTTCCATTTCACCTCGACAGCGAAATCCTCACGCAAGCGGTCCGCCATCAACTGCGCCTCGCTAGGCGGCGTCCCATAGTGCAAGCCACCGCTGGTCAGCACCGGCAACCCCGAGGCTTTGGATAGCCGCGCGGCATAACGCATGCGCTCGAGGGCAGTGGCGGTGGGCTGGTCGGCACCGCCCCAAGCCGGGTCGCCGCGCTCGCGCCCGGCGCCAAGCACGACGATGGCATCCGCCCTGCCCGCCAGGCCAGCCCAGTCACCTGTCGGTATAGGCGGTTCGGTCTCCAGCAGACGGGCTGCCTCCTGCACCACCAGCGGCAAGCTCATCAGGCACAAACCTCCCAGCCCCACGGCAAAACACAGTGCCGCCAGCCGCGGCCGCCGCCTGCGCAACCACCACGCAGCGAGCAGCAGCAGAAACAGGACGCCAGGCGGCATCAGCCATTGCTTGATGAAAAACCGGATCGGCATCGACACACCTCTATGGAAGGTGTGCAGCCTATAGAGGATCGACGCCGGTCAACAAGTCCGGGCCGGCGTCGATCATGGGAAGTGTGTTGTAGAACCGGCGCGCGATAGCCCGCGCCTGGCGTCCTGAACGGCTAGCGATGCGGCAGCGTCCTGGATCTCGCCGAGTTGGCGGGGCGTTTCTTGTCCTTGAGCCAGATAATCTTGGCCGTTGCCGGTTCCGCTTGTGGGAAAGTACCGGCGCAGGCATTGCGGCGTTCCGGGAGGGTATCCAGGTAGGCCTTGATCACTTCGAACTCTGCATGGCTCAAGCCACGCAACTCCAGCTCGGCTGGCATCTCGTCGCGTAATCTCACCGACGTTCTGGCGACTTCCAGTGCCAGGCCAAGACGGTCGATCAGGCGTTCGTAAAGCTCCGGTTTGATTGCGGGTAGCTGCGTCTCTCCCATCCGTTCACCTCATTGAAGATAAAGAATATCTCCCCCCACACCTGAGCTTAGCGTTGCTGCAAAAAGCAGCCGGATGCCGCGACCAGCGGGCATTCGCAATCAAGGTTTCCCACGATGTGCGGCGCTGCTGTATGCTACGGCGTTCACTCTAAACGACACCGGAGTGCCGGACGCAGCGAGGTTCCGCTGCCTGGAACAAGGTCTCTTCTCTCTCAGCAAAAAGTAGCCATGCACGAACAATACACGCCCCGTGATATCGAAGCCGCCGCCCAGAACTTCTGGGACGAGCAACAATCGTTCGCTGTTACCGAACAGCCAGGCAAGGACACCTACTACTGCCTGTCGATGTTCCCGTACCCGAGCGGCAAGCTACACATGGGCCACGTGCGCAACTACACCATCGGTGACGTGATTGCCCGCTACCAGCGCATGCTGGGCAAGAATGTCCTGCAGCCGATGGGCTGGGACGCCTTTGGCATGCCCGCAGAAAACGCGGCGATGAAAAACAACGTCGCCCCGGCCAAGTGGACGTACGAAAACATCGACTACATGAAGACCCAGCTCAAGAGCCTGGGCCTGGCCATCGACTGGGCACGTGAAGTCACCACCTGCAAGCCGGACTACTACCGCTGGGAACAGTGGCTGTTCACCCGCCTGTTCGAGAAAGGCATCATCTACCGCAAGAACGGGACCGTGAACTGGGACCCGGCCGACCAGACCGTACTGGCCAACGAGCAGGTCATCGACGGCCGCGGCTGGCGTTCGGGCGCGCTGATCGAGAAGCGCGAAATCCCGATGTACTACTTCCGCATCACCGACTACGCCGACGAGCTGCTGGAGAGCCTCGACGAGCTGCCGGGCTGGCCTGAGCAGGTCAAGACCATGCAGCGCAACTGGATCGGCAAGTCGCGCGGCATGGAAGTGCAGTTCCCGTTCGACCAGGCCAGCATCGGCCACGAAGGCACCCTGAAAGTCTTCACCACCCGTCCGGACACCCTGATGGGCGCCACTTACGTCGCCGTTGCCGCCGAACACCCGCTGGCCACCCAGGCCGCCCAGGGCAACCCGGCACTGCAGGCGTTCATCGACGAATGCAAGGGCGGCAGCGTCGCCGAGGCCGACATGGCCACCCAGGAGAAGAAGGGCATGCCCACTTCCCTGTTCGTCGAGCACCCGCTGACCGGCGAGAAGCTGCCGGTATGGGTCGCCAACTACGTGCTGATGCACTACGGCGATGGCGCCGTGATGGCTGTGCCGGCTCACGACGAACGCGACTTCGAGTTCGCCCACAAGTACAACCTGCCGGTCAAGGCCGTGGTACGCACCAGCGCGGGCGATGACGTGGGCAACGAATGGCTGGCCGCCTATGGCGAGCATGGCCAGCTGATCAATTCCGCCGAGTTCGACGGCCTGGACTTCGCCGGCGCCTTCGACGCCATCGAAGCGGCCCTGATCCGCAAGGAACTGGGCAAGTCGCGCACCCAGTTCCGCCTGCGCGACTGGGGCATCAGCCGCCAGCGCTACTGGGGCTGCCCGATCCCGATCATCCACTGCCCATCGTGCGGCGACGTACCCGTACCGGAAGACCAGCTGCCGGTCACCCTGCCGGAAAACGTGGTGCCGGACGGCGCGGGTTCGCCACTGGCACGCATGCCGGAATTCTATGAGTGCGCTTGCCCGAAATGCGGCAGCGCGGCCAAGCGCGAAACCGACACCATGGACACCTTCGTCGAGTCGTCCTGGTACTTCGCCCGCTACGCGTCGCCGAACTACGAAGGTGGCATGGTCGACCCGAAAGCGGCCAACCACTGGCTGCCGGTCGACCAGTACATCGGGGGTATCGAGCACGCGATCCTGCACCTGCTGTATGCGCGCTTCTTCCACAAGCTGATGCGGGACGAGGGCCTGGTCACCTCCAACGAGCCGTTCAAGAACCTGCTGACCCAGGGCATGGTGGTTGCCGAGACTTACTACCGCGTGGCCAGCAACGGCGGCAAGGACTGGTTCAACCCGGCCGACGTCGAAATCGAGCGCGACGCCAAGGCCAAGGTCATCGGCGCACGCCTGAAGACCGACGGCCTGCCGGTTGAAATCGGCGGCACCGAGAAGATGTCGAAGTCGAAGAACAACGGCGTCGACCCGCAGTCGATGATCGACCAGTACGGCGCCGACACCTGCCGCCTGTTCATGATGTTCGCCTCGCCGCCTGACGCCAGCCTGGAGTGGTCCGACTCCGGCGTCGAGGGCGCCAGCCGCTTCCTGCGCCGCGTCTGGCGCCTGGCCCAGGCTCACGTTGCCCAAGGCCTGCCGGGCAAGCTGGACGTTGCCGCCCTGGATGACGCGCAGAAGGTCGTCCGCCGCGCCATTCACGCTGCAATCAAGCAAGCCAGCACCGACGTGGGCCAGTTCCACAAGTTCAACACCGCCATCGCCCAGGTGATGACCGTGATGAACGTGCTGGAAAAAGCCCCGCAGGCCACCGAACAGGATCGCGCCTTGCTGCAGGAAGGCCTGGAAGCCGTGACCCTGCTGCTGGCACCGATCACCCCGCACATCTCCCACGAGCTGTGGAAGCAACTGGGCCACGACCAGGCGGTAATCGACGCTGGCTGGCCGGCAGTCGACGAGAGCGCCTTGGTGCAGGACAGCATCACCTTGGTGGTGCAGGTCAATGGCAAGCTGCGCGGCCAGGTGGAAATGCCTGCTGCCGCCAGCCGCGAGGAAGTCGAAGCCGCTGCCCGCAGCAACGAAAACGTCCTGCGCTTCATCGATGGCCTGACCATCCGCAAGGTCATCGTGGTACCGGGCAAACTGGTCAACATCGTCGCCAACTGATGGCAACGCCCACCTGCAGCCATGCGGGTGGGCGGTATCGGCCCACAAGGGAGCAACAACATGATCAAACGCAATCTGCTGGTAATGGGCCTGGCTGTCCTGCTCAGCGCCTGCGGTTTCCAGCTGCGCGGCACCGGCACCAACGAGCTGAGCGTCAAGGAGATGGACGTCAGTGCACGCAACGCCTATGGCCCGACCCTGGTGCAACTGCGCCAGACACTCGAGCGCAGCGGCGTCAACGTGCACACCGGCGCACCGTATCGCCTGGTGCTGACCAACGAGCAGGAAAACTCGCGCTCGGCGAGCTACGCCGGTGGCAACAGCACCGCCGAGTACGAGCTCACCACCACGCTCAACTACAGCATCCTGGGCCTGAACAACCTCGAGCTGCTGAGCGACAAGGTCGAAGTCCGCAAGATCTATGTGCGTGACGGTGGTAACATCACCGGCTCCGATCAGGAAGCCCTGCGGGCACGTGAAGAAATGCGCCGTGACCTGGTGCAGTCGATGGTCGCCCGCCTGCAGATGCTGACCCCTTCGCGCCTCGACGAGCTGCAAAGCAAGGCCGACGCTCGCGCCAAGGCCGAAGCCGACGCGCTGGAGGCCGCGCGCCGCCAGCAGGCGGATACACCGCAGCAGTCGCCTCTGGAGATCCCGGGCAACTAAGCCCGAGCGGGGCACCACGGTGCCCCTCCTGCCCCCATGAAGCTCGCTCCCGCCCAACTCAACAAGCACTTGCAAGGCAGCCTGGCTCCGGTCTACGTCGTCAGTGGCGATGACCCGCTGCTGTGCCAGGAAGCCGCCGACGCCATCCGCAATGCGGCGCGCCAGCAAGGCTTCGACGAGCGCCAGGTGTTCAGCGCCGACGCCAATTTCGACTGGGGTACCCTGCTGCAGGCAGGTGCCAGCCTGTCGCTGTTCGCCCAGCGGCGCCTGCTGGAACTGCGCCTGCCATCGGGCAAGCCTGGCGACAAGGGCGCTGCGGCGCTCATGGAGTACTGTGCCAGGCCCGCCGAAGACACCTTGCTGCTGATCAGCCTGCCCAAGCTCGATGGCAGCGCGCAGAAGACCAAATGGGGCAAGGCACTGATTGACGGTGCCCACTGCCAATTCATCCAGATCTGGCCGGTGGATGCCCAGCAACTGCCCCAGTGGATCAACCAGCGCCTGTCCCAGGCCGGGCTGTCGGCCCAACGCGATGCGGTCGACCTGATTGCCGCGCGGGTCGAAGGCAACTTGCTGGCCGCTGCCCAAGAGATCGAAAAACTCAAGCTGCTGGCGGAAGGCAACCAGATTACCGTCGAGACGGTGCAGGCTGCAGTTGCCGACAGCGCGCGCTTCGATGTCTTCGGGCTGGTCGACGCCATTCTCAAAGGTGAAGCCGCGCATGCGCTGCGCATGCTCGAAGGCTTGCGCGGCGAAGGTGTGGAACCGCCGGTGATTCTCTGGGCGCTGGCACGTGAACTGCGCCTGCTGGCTGGGCTGGCCCAGCAGTTCAGCCAGGGCGTGCCGCTGGACAAGGCTTTCAGCCAGGCGCGCCCGCCCGTGTGGGACAAACGCCGACCACTGGTCAGCAAAGCCCTTCAGCGCCTTTCGGCACAGCGTTGGGCACAGTTGCTGCAGGATGCCCAGCGTATTGATGCGCAGATCAAGGGGCAGGCCGAGGGCTCGCCCTGGATGGGCTTGTCGCGCTTGGCGCTGTTGATGGCTGGCCAGCGACTGGTGCTACCTTCGCAATAGCCGGGGCCGCTTCGCAGCCCTTTCGCGACACAAGGCCGCTCCTACAGGAATCGCGTTCCCCTGTAGGAGCGGCCTTGTGTCGCGAAAGGGGCGCGAAGCACCCCCAGGATCTCAGCCATAAAAACAATCAATTGGCCCCGCCCTACCCCAAGCCCTAGAGTGCGCCCCGAAACCCACTTTTGCCGGGAACCCCGCCATGACCAAAAAGCCGAAAAAACACGGCCCCAACAAGGCCAAGTCGATCATCGCCCAACCCCTGTTCCGCTGCCGCCAGGAACAACCGGAAAAAGGCAAAGGCAGCTACCGCCGCGAAGCCTTCCAATCGAGAGATTGGGAGGCTTCCTACTTTTTGGCCGCATGAAAGCATCGCAAGCGCAGGCATGGTATGGTCGGCACCTGACCTGCAATTCTGGATCTGTGCATGCTCTTGAGTCTTCTCCCCCGTTGGAATTCCCGCCAGTTGCTCGCGGCCTCCAGCTTCATTCTGCTCGTCGCCTGCGCGGAAAAGCCCACCGCCGCCGACGCCCTGCCGCTGGCGCCCGCCCAGCCCGCGCCTGTGGTAACACTGCCCAGCGCCACGCCTGACGTCAGCACTGAAATCCAGCCGCTGCAGACCTTCGCCGAATGGCAGGCGAACTTCCGCCAGCAGGCGCTCCAGGCCGGCATCGCGCCAGGCACCTTCGACCGCGCGTTCCTTGGTGTCACGCCCGACATGGACGTGATCAAGGCCGATCGCAGCCAGCCCGAATTCACCCGCCCGGTGTGGGAATACCTTGAAGGCGCACTCTCCCCTCTGCGCGTGCGCAACGGCAAGAAGCTGCTGGAGCAGAATGCAGAACTGCTGACCCGCATCGAGCAGCGTTATGGCGTCGACCGCCAGGTGCTGGTCGCGGTGTGGGGCATGGAGAGCAATTTCGGCCAGTTCCAGGGCAGCAAGTCGGTGATCCGCTCGCTGGCCACCCTGGCCTATGAAGGGCGGCGCCCGCAGTTCGCCCATGACCAGTTGATCGCTGCGCTGCAGATCATCCAGCACGGCGATATCCAACCTGAGGCCATGCGTGGTTCCTGGGCCGGCGCCATGGGCCAGACACAGTTCATCCCGACCACCTACAACACCCACGCGGTGGATTTCGACGGTGATGGCCGCCGGGACATCTGGAACAGCACGCCTGACGCCTTGGCATCGACCGCACATTACCTTCAGAGCTCGGGCTGGAAGCGTGGCCAGCCGTGGGGCTTCGAGGTACAGGTGCCAGCAGGTTTCGACTATTGGCAGGCCGACGGCGCGCTGCGCAAGCCGGTTTACGAGTGGCTGCAGATGGGCGTGAAGCTGCCGGCCGGCACTGAGCTTCCAGCGGGCAGCAACCAGCTCTCTGCTGCCCTGCTGCTACCGGCTGGCGCTCGTGGGCCGGCGTTCCTGGTACTGGACAACTTCCGCGCGATCCTCAAATACAACAACTCCTCGTCCTATGCGCTGGCGGTGAGCCTGTTGGGAGATCGCTTCTCGGGTTGGGGCTTCATCAGCGGCAGCTGGCCGAAGGAAGACCTGCCGCTGAGTCGCAGCGAGCGGATGGAGTTGCAGAACCTGCTGAATGCCAGCGGGCATGAGGCAGGCAACCCGGATGGCATCATCGGCGCCAATACCCGCAAGGCCATTCGTAATGCCCAGCAGGGGCTGGGGTGGCCGGCGGATGGCTATCCGACCCACAAGCTGCTTGATAGCCTGCGTCAACGCTGAAGTCATTGGGGCCGCTTTGCGGCCCATCGCAGGCAAGCCAGCTCCTACAGGAAGACGCGATCCCCTGTAGGAGCTGGCTTGCCTGCGATGGGCTGCGTAGCAGCCCCGGCTACTTCAAGCCGTAAACAAATCCTGACCCAGCACCAGTGCCCCTCGCTCACTGTCCAGCCTCACCCAGGCCCCCAGCGGCAAACACACATTCGGATCACAATGCCCGCTGCGCCACCCGGCCAGCACCGGCACGCCCAACGGCCCGAAAGTTTCTTCCAGCAGCGGTGTCATGGCCGCCACGGTGATCCCGGCAAAGTCCCCCACCAGGACCCCCTTGATGCCCTCCAGCTTGCCGGCGAGGCGCAGCTGGGTCAGCAACCGGTCCACCCGATACAACGGCTCGTTGACGTCCTCGATGAACAGGATACAACCCCGAGTATCGATCTCTGCCACCGTTCCCAGGGTCGCGCCCAGCATCGACAAGTTGCCACCGATCAATCGCCCACTGGCGACCCCAGGCACCACGCAGCTCAATGGGAGATCGGCCGGATGAACAATTTCATCCCCCTCCCCCAACAGCCCACCCAATTGCGCCAGCAGCGACGACTCGGTCGGTTGCAACTTGGCGCCCAACAAGTCGGCATTGAGCATCGCACCATGGAAGGTGATCAGCCCCGTCTTCTGGTAGATGGCCGTGTGCAGCGCAGTGATGTCGCTGTAGCCAACCAGCGGTTTGGGGTTGCGGCGGATCAGGTCGAAGTCCAGCCGATCGAGCAGGCGCATGCTGCCGTATCCACCGCGCATGCACAGAATCGCGTCGACCTCCGGGTCGGCAAAGGCGCCATGCAGGTCCTGCAGGCGCTGTTCATCGCTGCCGGCCAGGTAACCCTCGGCCTGGTGAACACCCGGATAGACCCGGCAACGGTAGCCACGCTCGGCGAACCACTGGGCAGCCTTCTGTGCATCCAGCCGAGCGGGCCCGGCCGGCGCAACGATGGCGAAGCAGGCGTTACCCGCCAGCGCCCTGGGCAAACGGGATTCGGTGGTTTCAGCGCAATTCATCGCAGCTCCTTTCCAGACATCAAAAACAAAAATGCCGATGCCGCCTCTCAGCGTGCATCGGCATGTTCAGCTCAAAACCGGATCAGAGCTTGATCTTGGCTTCGTGAGCCTGCTGGTCGGCGTGGTACGACGAACGCACCAGCGGGCCGGAAGCCACGTTCTTGAAGCCCATCTTGTAGCCTTCCTCGGCGAACCAGGCGAAGGTGTCCGGGTGAACGAAACGCTGCACCGGCAGGTGGCTGCGCGACGGCTGCAGGTACTGGCCGAGGGTCAGCATGTCGATGTCGTGCTCGCGCATGCGATGCATCACTTCGATCACTTCCTCATCGGTCTCGCCCAGGCCAAGCATCAGGCCCGACTTGGTCGGCACGTGCGGGACCATCTGCTTGAACTTCTGCAGCAGGTCCAGCGACCAGTCGTAGTCCGAACCGGGACGCGCGGCCTTGTACAGGCGCGGGACGGTTTCCAGGTTGTGGTTGAACACATCTGGCGGCTCTTGAGCAGTGATTTCCAAGGCAACGTCCATACGACCACGGTAGTCCGGCACCAGGGTTTCCAGCTGCACGCCCGGCGACAATGCACGGATTTCGCGAATGCAGTCGGCGAAGTGCTGGGCACCGCCGTCACGCAGGTCGTCGCGGTCCACCGAGGTGATCACCACATACTTCAGGCGCAGGTCGGCGATGGCCACGGCCAGGTTCTTCGGCTCGTCCAGGTCCAGCGGCTTCGGCCGACCGTGGCCGACGTCGCAGAACGGGCAGCGACGGGTGCAGATGTCACCCATGATCATGAAGGTCGCGGTACCGCCGGAGAAGCACTCACCCAGGTTCGGGCAGGACGCTTCTTCGCACACGCTGTGCAGCTTGTGCTTGCGCAGCAGTTGCTTGATGCGGTCGACTTCCGGCGATACCGGAATGCGTACGCGGATCCAGTCAGGCTTTTTCGGCAGCTCTTCGGTGGGGATGATCTTTACCGGGATGCGCGCGACCTTTTCGGCGCCACGCAATTTTACCCCGGCTTCCACCCTCTTCGGCGCTGGGCGCGGGGTGACATCCTGGGTCGGTATCAGGTTCGGCACGGCTTCTTGCACAGTTGTCATATTCAGTCGATTCCGCCCGTGAGGGTCGTCTGCTCAGCATAGTCGAGGTGCTTGACCAGCTGTCCGCGCAGCCTTGTCCTGACCTCGTCGAGTTCGATCGGGCCTGCCAGGTCGCGCAGCTGGGTCATGGCCAGCCCCGCATACCCGCAGGGGTTGATTCGGCGGAATGGCGCAAGGTCCATGTCCACGTTCAGAGCAAGGCCGTGGAAGGAACGGCCGTTGCGGATTCGCAGGCCGAGGGATGCGATTTTCGCTCCATCGACATAGACACCCGGCGCATCGGGCTTGGCCACGGCGTTGACGCCGTAGCTGGCGAGCAGGTCGATCAGCGTCTGCTCGATACGGCTGACCAGCTCGCGCACACCAAAACCCAGGCGACGCACGTCCAGCAGCAGGTAGGCCACCAGCTGCCCGGGGCCATGGTAGGTCACCTGGCCGCCGCGGTCGGTCTGCACCACCGGGATCTCGCCCGGTATCAGCAGGTGTTCGGCCTTGCCAGCCTGGCCCTGGGTAAAGACCGCAGGGTGCTCGACCAGCCAGATTTCGTCCTGGCTGTCCGGGCTGCGCTGCTCGGTGAAGCGACGCATGGCCTCCAGCACCGGTTCATAGGGCTGCAGGCCAAGCTCGCGGACACCGAGACACACGGACATCACAGCACCATTTTCACGATGCCGGTGGCACGCAGGGCACTGTTGATGTCGTGCAGCTGGTCTTCACTCGTGGCCACGATATGCAGTTGCACCGTGGTGTACTTGCCTTCCTTGCTTTGGCGCTCGGCCAAGGTAGTCATGTCGACTTCGGCGTACTTCTTGAGGATCTCGATGACCGTGTCCTTGAAATGGACAACGGTATCGCCGATGACCTTGATCGGGTAATCGGCGCAGGGGAATTCGATCTTGTGCGACTTTACGTCAGGTTCGCTCATGGCGGAAACGGCCTCGTAAGCCGTGGCAACAACAACGCCCCCGCAGGATGCGCGGGGGCTTGCAGGTCACGTATCAGTTGAACAACCCGTAGAAGAATAGACGGATGCTATCCCACATACGACGGAAGAAACCACCTTCCTCCACGCCATCGAGGGCGATCAGGTCGGCGCTGTGAACCACGTTCTCGTCCAGTTTGACTTCCACTTTGCCGATCACGTCACCTTTGGCGATCGGTGCGGTGAGCTGCGGGTTCATGGTCATCGAAGCCTGCAGGCGCTTCAATTGGCCTTTAGGCATAGTCATGGTCAGGTCGTTGGCCAGGCCAGCCTTGACTTCGCTGGTGGCGCCTTTCCAGACCGGAGCCTTGGTCAGCTCGGTGCCCTTCTGGTAGAAGGTCTGGGTTTCGAAGAAGCGGAAACCGTAGGTCAGCAGCTTCTGGGTCTCGGCGGCACGGGATTGCTCGCTGTTGGTGCCGAACACCACGGCGATCAGACGCTGGCCATCACGAACGGCCGAAGCCACCATGCAGTAGCCGGCTTCCTCGGTGTGGCCGGTTTTCAGACCGTCGACGGTCTTGTCACGCCACAGCAGCAGGTTGCGGTTCGGCTGCTTGATGTTGTTCCAGAAGAACTCTTTCTGCGAGTAGATGGCGTAGTGGGCCGGGTCGATGTCGATGATCGCGCGGGCCAGCAGGGCCATGTCGTGGGCCGAGGAGTAGTGCTCCGGGTTCGGCAGGCCGGTCGGGTTCATGAAGTGGCTGTTGGACATGCCCAGGTCGGCAGCGGTCTTGTTCATCATGTCGGCGAAGGCGTCTTCGCTACCGGCGATGTGCTCGGACAAGGCGACCGAGGCGTCGTTGCCCGACTGGATGATGATGCCGTGCAGCAGGTCGCTGACAGTGACCTGGCTGCCGACCTTGATGAACATGCGCGAACCGCCGGTGCGCCAGGCGTTTTCGCTGACAGTGACCGGGTCGTTCTCGCCGATCTGGCCACGACGGATGTCGACGGTGGCGATGTAGGCGGTCATCAGCTTGGTCAGGCTGGCTGGCGGCAGGCGCTCGTCACCGTTGTTCTCGACCAGCACGTTGCCGCTGGACGCGTCCATGAGTACGTAGGACTTGGCGGCCAGCTGCGGTGGTGCAGGCATCATCTGTTCTGCTGCGAAGGCAGCAGGCGTGAGCATCAGCAGTACGGGCAGGCAAAGTCGTTTGGCAAGGTTGGTGATGTTCATCCGTCTCTCGAAAATCGCTAATGGTCTGATGTTCCCTGGGCCACATCGTGTGCCCAGCGCCAGTCAGTCTAGTTTTGTGGCCGTCGGCCTGGCCTGCAAAGTGCGACCTGATGTCGCTGCGGGCAAAAGCCGACATTGTACATGGCCGGGGCCGGCAATTCATGACAAAACAGACAGTTTGTGGGGGCCAAGGCCCCCCACAAACCTGTCAGTCAGCTGTGACCAGCTTGGCTTGCCCAAGGTTCGCCAGGCGAATGCTGTCCTGCGCCTGCTGGATCTCGCCCTGGCTGCTGAACGGCCCCAGGCGCACGCGATGCAGGGTTTGCTGGTTACGCACGATGGAGCTGATGAACACCGGCGCGCTGACCATGGTGCTCAGCTTGGAGCGCAGCAGTTCGGCGGCATCCGGGTTGGCGAAGGCGCCCACCTGAAGGACATTGCCCGCTCCGCTGGCTGCCACGCTGTTGCCACCCACCTGCACCGGCACCACCGGCGCCGCGTGCTGCTGCGGCGGCGGGGTCCATTGCTCGACCCGCCCGGTGCTGGCGCCAATCGCCTGGGTCTGCGCGACCTGCGGCTCTTTCAGCATCAGCGGCGGCTGCTGGCCCTTCTGTGCCCACCATTGCTGAGGGTCGATACCTTCGACCCGTACGTGCGCGGTGCCGATCTCGGCGTAGCCGAGCTTCTTCGCCGCAGCGTAGGACAGGTCGATGATGCGGTCGGAATAGAACGGCCCCCGGTCGTTGACCCGCAGGATCACACTACGGCCGTTGGCCAGGTTGGTCACCTTGACGTAGGCCGGCAGTGGCAGGGTCTTGTGCGCCGCGCTCATGCCGTACAGGTCGTAGAGCTCGCCATTGGCGGTGTTCTGGCCGTGGAACTTGGTGCCATACCACGACGCGGTGCCTTCGGCGCGGTAGCTGCGCGAGTCCTGCATCGGGTAATAGGTCTTGCCCAGTACCGTGTACGGGTTGGCCTTGTAGGCACCGGTATGCACGGTCGGCGTGGCGTCGGGGATCTTGTTCACGTCCACATCCCACCACGGCGCACCGTCCTTGTGGGCTCGGTTGATGTCCAGGCCGGGCTGCGAACGGACGACGTTGCCGCTGCTCTGGGTGGGCGGGCGGCTGGACGAACAGCTGACCAGCAGCATGCCGACGGTCATGCAGGTCAGCAGCTTGAAGGTGTTGGCAGAGATGATTGCGCGCATTACTTGACGCCCCGTACTTGGACCAGCTGTTCCGCAAGCTGATGCACCGCCATGGCATACATCACGCTGCGGTTGTAGCGAGTGATCGCGTAGAAGTTCTTCAGGCCCATCCAGTACTCAGGGCCGTTGGCGCCTTCCAGACGGAAAGCGGTAACCGGCAGATCATCGCGCAACGCATCATGGCTCGACCAGCCCAGCGCCCGCAACTCTCCGAAGGTTTTCGCAGGCTCGATACCAGTGGTCAGGCCAAGATCTGCCTGCGCGCCACTGACCTGGGCCCGGCTGACCACGCCCTCGCCGGCCACCCAGCCATGGCGCTTGAAGTAGCTGGCCACGCTGCCGATGGCATCGTCCGGGTTGTTCCAGATGTTAATGTGGCCATCGCCGTCGAAGTCCACCGCGTAGTGGCGGAAGCTGCTCGGCATGAACTGCGGCAGGCCCATGGCCCCGGCGTAGGAGCCTTTGAGCGTCAACGGGTCAAGCTGTTCATCGCGGGCCAGCAGCAGGTACTCGCGCAGTTCCTTGCGGAAGAATTCGGCACGCGGCGGGTAGTCGAAGGCCAGGGTCGACAAGGCATCGATGACACGGTAGTTGCCGGTATTGCGGCCAAAGAAGGTCTCGACCCCAATGATCGCGACGATGTATTGCGCGGGCACGCCGTATGCCTGCTCGGCGCGGGCCAGTACCGCCTCGTGCTGGCGCCAGAAGTCCACCCCGCGGGCAATGCGCGCGTCGGTAATGAACATCGGACGGTATTCCTTCCACGGCTTGACCCGTTCGGCCGGGCGCGAGATGGCGTCGAGGATCGACTGCTTGCGCTGCACCTCGCGAAACACGCCGTTCAATTGTTCGGGGGCAAAGCCTTGGTCGCGGCTCATCTGGAGAACGAACTCGGTCACTTGCGGCGAGCCGTCGTAATCGCCGGCATGGGCCAGCTGTACAGCGCCGAACAGGCCCACCGCGCCGATCCACGGCGCACAACGGGCAGCCCAGTTACGCACTGCTTGCATGAAATTCTTCACCTTTTTCAAACCTGTGCAATCCATTTGCGGTGCGTATGGATCGACATCAGAACGCCAAACGCTGACAGCAGCGTCACCAACGAAGTTCCGCCATAGCTGATGAAGGGCAGCGGCACGCCCACCACGGGCAACAGGCCGCTGACCATACCGATATTGACGAACACGTATACAAAGAAGGTCATGGTCAGGCTGCCCGCCAGCAGCTTGCCGAACAGGGTCTGCGCCTGCGCGGTGATCATCAGGCCGCGGCCGATCAGCAGCAGGTAGACGATCAGC
Organism: Pseudomonas sp. NPDC089996; assembly: GCF_044748405.1. Classification (NCBI taxonomy): domain Bacteria; kingdom Pseudomonadati; phylum Pseudomonadota; class Gammaproteobacteria; order Pseudomonadales; family Pseudomonadaceae; genus Pseudomonas; species Pseudomonas sp. NPDC089996. The sequence continues at coordinate 167,707 of NZ_JBIVGA010000009.1, forward strand.
AGCAGGCAGATGCCGACCAGACCGAACTCCTCGCCAAGCACCGCGATGATGAAGTCGGTGTGGCTTTCAGGGAGGAAGTCCAGGTGCGACTGGGTACCCAGCAGCCAACCCTTGCCGAACACGCCACCGGAACCGATCGCCGCCTTGGACTGGATGATGTTCCAGCCGGTGCCCAGCGGGTCGCTCTCCGGGTCCAGGAAGGTCAGTACGCGCTGCTTCTGGTAGTCGTGCATCACGAAGAACCACATCGCCACCGCTACGGGTACCGTTGCCGCAAGCACGCTGAGAATCCAGCGCCAGCGCAGGCCACCCATGAACAGCACGAATGCGCCGGAGGCGAGAATCAGCAGCGCCGTGCCCAGGTCAGGTTGGCGGACGATAAGAATGAACGGCACGCCGATCAACACCAGGCTTATTGCCACGTGTTTCAGGTGCGGCGGCAAGGTACGCTTGGACAGGTACCAGGCGATGGTCGCCGGCATGATGATCTTGAGGAATTCCGAAGGCTGGAAGCGGATCACCCCGGGGATGTTGATCCAGCGCGTGGCGCCCATGGCGTTGTGGCCCATGACATCCACCACCACCAGCAGCAATACCCCCACCAGGTACGCCAGCGGCACCCAGCGCGCCATGAAGCGTGGCTCCAGCTGGGCGATGACGAACATCGAGACCAGGCCAATGCCGAACGAAGTGGCCTGCTTGAGCAGCAGGTCCCAGTTCTTGCCGCTGGCCGAATAAAGGACGAACAGGCTGCCGGCCGCGAGGGTCAGCAGAATGATCAGCAAGGGGCCGTCGATGTGGATGCGCTGCAGGAAGCTGGCGCGTCGACGCATCACGTCCTCGCTGGAGAGCATGCGATCGAAATTGTTCTTCACTGGGCCGTTTCCTGGGCGACGGTGGCAGGCGCGAATTCAGTCTTGAGGTGGCCACTCTCGTCGAGCAGCCAGGCGTCCATGATCTGACGCACGACAGGTGCGGCAACGCCAGAGCCGGACTCACCGTTCTCGACCATCACCGAGACCACGATCTTCGGATCGTCGGCCGGGGCGAAGGCGACGAACAGCGCGTGGTCGCGGTGGCGCTCCTGGAGTTTGTTGCGGTCGTACTTCTCGCCCTGCTTGATCGCCACCACCTGGGCGGTACCGCTCTTGCCGGCGATGCGGTACTGGGCGCCGGCCGCGGCCTTGCGCGCGGTACCGCGGGCGTTGTGCATCACCTGCTCCATGCCGTGGGTGACCTTGGCCCAGTCGGATTTGTCGCGCAGGACGATGTCTTCCATCGGGTTGGGGTCCACCGGCGGCTCGCCTTCGATGGTCTTGGCCAGGTGCGGGCGGTTCCACACGCCCTTGTTGGCGATCAGCGCAGTGGCCTGGGCCAGCTGCAACGGCGTGGTCTGCATGTAACCCTGGCCAATGCCGAGGATCAGCGTTTCACCCGGGAACCAGGCCTGACGGCGGGTGGCGCGCTTCCATTCGCGGGACGGCATCAGCCCGGGCGATTCCTCGAACATGTCGAGGGCGACCTTCTGGCCGATGCCGAACTTGTTCATGTAGCTGGACAGTCGATCGATTCCCATCTTGTGGGCAAGGTCGTAGAAGTAGGTGTCATTGGAGCGCATGATCGCGGTATCCAGGTCGACCCAGCCGTCACCGGTGCGGTTCCAGTTACGGTATTTGTGATCGTAGTTGGGCAACTGGTAGTAGCCAGGGTCGAATACCCGGCTGCTGGCGTTGACCACCCCGCTGTCGAGGCCGGCAATGGCTACCGCCGGCTTGATGGTCGAGCCGGGCGGGTACAGGCCGCGCAGTACGCGGTTGAACAGCGGCCGGTCGATCGAGTCGCGCAGCTCGGCATAGGCCTTGAAACTGATGCCGGTGACGAACAGGTTAGGGTCGAAGCTTGGCTGGCTGACCATCGCCAGCACCTCACCGGTACGCGGGTCGAGTGCCACCACCGCCCCCCGCCGGCCGGCCAGGGCGGCCTCGGCGGCCTCCTGCAACTTGATGTCGAGGCTCAGCACGATGTCCTTGCCCGGCTTCGGGTCGGTGCGCTTGAGCACCCGCAAGACACGGCCTCGGGCGTTGGTTTCGACTTCCTCGTAACCCACCTGGCCGTGCAACTCAGGCTCGTAGAAGCGCTCGATGCCGGTCTTGCCGATATGGTGGGTGCCGCTGTAATTGACCGGGTCGAGGGTTTTCAGCTCTTTTTCGTTGATACGCCCGACATAACCGACCGAATGGGCGAAATGCGCGCCCTGTGGGTAGTGGCGCACCAGCTGGGCGACCACTTCAACGCCAGGCAGGCGGAACTGGTTGACCGCCACACGGGCTATCTGCTCCTCGTTCAGCTCGAACAGGATCGGCACCGGCTCGAACGGCCGACGCCCCTGCTTCATGCGTTTTTCGAAAAGTAACCGGTCATCTGCCGTCAGATCCAGCACTTCGACGATGGTATCCAGTACTTCCTGCCAGTTGCCGGCACGTTCGCGGGTCATCGACAAGCTGAAACTAGGCCTGTTGTCAGCGATGATGACTCCGTTGCGGTCGAAAATCAGGCCACGCGTAGGGGGAATCGGCTGAACATGCACCCGGTTGTTTTCCGAGAGCGTCGAGTGATAGTCGTACTGGATGATCTGCAGGTAGTACAGCCGCGCGACGAGCACGCAGATGAGCAGCATGACCGCCACCGCGCCGACAACGACGCGGTTACGCACCAGGCGGGCGTCTTTCTCGTGGTCCTTGAGACGAATCGGCTGCGACATCGGACTGCTTACAGGCTCATTTGTGGTAAGGGTGCCCGGACAATACCGTCCAGGCCCGGTAGATCTGCTCGCCGATGAGTATCCTTACCAACGGGTGCGGCAGGGTCAGCGGCGACAGCGACCAGCGTTGCTCGGCGCGCGCGCAGACCTCAGGCGCCAGCCCTTCCGGGCCGCCCACCATCAAATTCACCGTGCGCGAGTCCAGGCGCCAGCGGTCCAGCTCGGTCGCCAGCTGCTCGGTACTCCAGGGCTTGCCATGGACCTCGAGGGTGACGATGCGTTCCCCAGGCTGGACCTTGCTCAGCATGGCCTCGCCCTCCTGACGGATCAGGCGGGCGACGTCGGCATTCTTGCCACGGGTGTTCAGCGGGATTTCCACCAGCTCGAGCGACAGCTCCTGGGGCAGGCGCTTGGCATATTCATGCCAGCCTTCCTCGACCCACTTGGGCATGCGCGAGCCGACCGCGATCAGGCGCAGACGCACGACGCTTCCTTATTCCCGGTCTTTGATCTTGGAATCGAAGTAGTCGCTGGCGTTTTCCGGGCTGTGGTGCTTGCCATCGGCGGCACGGCTCTGCTCGGCGCCCAGCCACAGGCGTTCCAGGTCATAGAACTGACGGGCAGCGGCAGTCATCATGTGGACGATGACGTCGTTCAGGTCCAGCAGTACCCAGTCGCTGTCACCCTTGCCTTCTTCGCCCAGCGGCTGCGCGCCCTTGGCCTTGACCGCTTCACGGACCTTTTCCAGCATCGCGTTGATCTGGCGGTTGGAGGTACCGGTGGCAATGATCATGTAGTCGGTCAGGCTGTGCTTATCGCGCACGTCGATGACCTGGATGTCCTGGGCCTTGACGTCTTCCAGGGCGGCTTTGGTCAACTCGACCAGTTCTTCGCCATTGATTTTTTGCTTGCTCATATAAAACTCTTCAACTCGTTTGGATGAGGCACCCTGGGGCACCGTCAGTTTGGGGCACGATACAGTTCGTGCGCCTCGATGTAGGCCAGTACGGCGTCCGGCACCAGGAACCTCACCGATTTGCCGCTGGCCAGCAGCTGTCGGATCTGTGTAGCCGACACCGCGAGCGGTGTCTGCCAGACGAACGAAATATTCCCCGCCGGGCCGGACATGGCGGTGGGATCGCTCTCCGAGCGCGCAGCCAGCAGGTTGCGCAACTCGTCAGGGGGTTCAACGTCGGCATCCGGGCGTTGCAGCACCAGGATGTGACAGTGTTGCAGCAGTTGTTCCCAGCGGTGCCAGGTGGGCAGGCCGCAAAAGGCATCCCAACCCAGCACCAGGAACAGCTGGTCGTCGGCACCCAACTCGGCACGGATCGATTCCAGCGTGTCGATGGTGTACGACGGTTTGTCGCGGTCAAGCTCGCGGGCATCGACGCTGAGGCAATCGACGCCCTGCACCGCTTCACGGACCATGGCCAGGCGGTCCTGCGCCGCCACCTGCGGGGTATCGCGGTGTGGCGGGCGGGCGTTGGGCAGCAGGCGCAGTTCATCGAGCGCCATGAACTCGGCCACTTCCAGCGCGCTGCGCAGGTGGCCGATGTGCACGGGGTCGAAGGTACCACCAAGAATGCCGATGCGCCGGACTGCCTGGGCCTTGCTCAACTCAGCAGGACTCCTGGCCGCGCAGCTGGCCGTCACCGATCACCACGTACTTCTCGCAGGTCAGGCCTTCCAGGCCGACCGGGCCGCGGGCGTGCAGCTTGTCGGTGGAAATGCCGATTTCTGCGCCCAGGCCATACTCGAAGCCGTCAGCGAAGCAGGTCGGGGTATTGAGCATCACCGATGCCGAGTCGACCTCGGCCATGAACTGACGGGCCTGGCCCTGGTGTTCGGTGATGATCGAATCGGTGTGGTGCGAGCCGTAGTGGTTGATGTGCTCGATGGCCTGGTCCAGGCCATCGACGACGCGAATCGACAGGATCGCGTCGAGGTACTCTGTGTGCCAGTCGTCTTCGGTGGCCGGCTTGGCGTCGATCAGCGCGCGGGTACGCTCGCAGCCACGCAGCTCGACGCCCTTCTCATGGAAGCGGCGGGCCATTTCCGGCAGGAAGCCTTCGGCCACGCGCTGGTCGACCAGCAGGGTTTCCATTGCGCCACAGATGCCGTAACGGTAGGTCTTGGCATTGAATGCCACGCGCCAGGCCTTGTCCAGGTCGGCGTGCTCGGCCACGTAGACGTGACAGATGCCGTCCAGGTGCTTGATGACAGGCACGCGGGCATCGCGGCTGATGCGCTCGATCAGGCCACGGCCGCCGCGCGGCACGATGACATCGACGAACTCTGGCATGCTGATCAGCGCGCCGACGGCTTCGCGGTCGGTGGTCTCGACCACTTGCACCACCGCCGCCGGCAGGCCGGCTTCGGCCAGGCCACGCTGGATGCAGGTGGCGATGGCGCGGTTGGAGTGGATGGCCTCGGAACCGCCACGCAGGATGGTGGCGTTGCCCGATTTCAGGCACAGGCTGGCGGCATCGATAGTCACGTTCGGGCGCGATTCGTAGATGATCCCGATCACCCCCAGTGGCACGCGCATCTTGCCCACCTGGATGCCCGACGGCCGGTAGCTCATGTCGCGAATGGCGCCGACCGGGTCTGGCAGGCTGGCTACCTGGCGCAAGCCGGTGATCATGCCGTCGATACGCGCCGGGGTCAGCGCCAGGCGGTCGAGCAGCGCTGGCTCCAGCCCGTTGGCACGGCCGGCGGCCAGGTCCAGCTCGTTGGCTGCGGCAAGCTCGGCGCGCGCAGCATCCAGCGCATCGGCAGCGGCCTGCAGGGCGCGGTTCTTCTGCGCGGTGCTGGCACGAGCGATGACGCGGGAAGCCTGGCGTGCGGCGCGACCCAGGCGGGTCATGTAGTCAAGAACGGACTCAGTCATGGGTTCGGTGTCTTGGCGAAGGGGAAATCGGCTGATTATAACTGTCGCGCAGGTATACGCCCAGCGGCGGGTGGCGGATGGTAGTAAATGGTGGCCACGACGCCATAGGAAAGATGTAACGGCGCTTATCGAACTGTCTCTGTTCAGCCTCGATTAAGCCATTCATTGCTATCATCCCCGCCTTTATTGCCACGAACCGCCAGCATGCCAGCCTCTACGCCCTGCCCTGCACGCGCCCTGCCTGACAGTTTCTTCGACCGCGACGCCCAGACCTTGGCCAAGGCATTGCTGGGCAAAGTCATCCGGCATCGCCACGGCAACCTTTGGCTGGCCGCACGGATCATCGAAACCGAGGCTTACTACCTGACCGACAAAGGCAGCCATGCGTCCCTTGGCTATACCGAGAAGCGCAAGGCGCTGTTCCAGGGCGGCGGGCACATCTACATGTATTACGCACGGGGTGGCGATTCACTCAACTTCAGCGCCCTGGGCCCGGGGAATGCGGTCTTGATCAAGTCCGCCTACCCTTGGGTCGATGGCATTTCCGACGCCAACAGCCTTGCGCAGATGCAACTGAACAACCCTGATGCCAGCGGCAAGCTGCGCCCCCCCGAACGCCTGTGCGCCGGGCAGACCTTGCTGTGCAAGGCCATGGGCCTGAAAGTGCCGCACTGGGACGCGCAACGCTTCGACCCCGAGCGCCTGTACGTCGAAGACTGCGGTATCGCCGTGCCACGGGTAATCCAGGCTGCACGCCTGGGCATTCCCCACGGCCGCGACGAACACCTGCCCTACCGCTTCGTCGATGCCGAATTCGCCCGCTTCTGCACACGGAACCCGCTGCGCCGGGGCCAAGTCGAAGGGCAAGACTTTTTCATCCTCAATCAAGGAAGCTGAAACATGGGCCAATGGCTCGACAGCCTTACCGGCTGGCTCAGCGCCAACCCCCAGTGGCTTGGCCTGGCGATTTTTCTGGTGGCCTGCGTGGAGTGCCTGGCCATCGCCGGCATCATCGTGCCGGGCACGGTGCTGCTGTTCGCGGTAGCCGTACTGGCCGGCAGTGGCGCCTTCAGCCTGGGGGAAACCCTGCTGCTGGGTTTCCTCGGTGGCCTGCTCGGTGACGCGCTGTCATACACCATCGGCAAGTACTTCCACCAGAACATCCGCCGCCTGCCGTTGCTGCGTCACCACCCGGAATGGATTGGCAGCGCCGAGGCCTACTTCCAGCGCTACGGCATTGCCAGCCTGCTGGTCGGGCGCTTCATCGGCCCGCTGCGGCCGATGCTGCCGATGGTTGCCGGGATGTTCGACATGCCGTTACCGCGCTTCATCGCCGTGAGCCTGTTAGCCGGAGCGGGCTGGTCGGTCGCCTACCTGTTGCCGGGCTGGACCACCGGCGCGGCCATGCGCCTGCCCTTGCCGGAAGGTTTCTGGCTGGATGCCGGGATCATCGCCGGCACACTTGCGGTGATTATCGGCCTGAGCCTGAACAGCAGCATTCGTGATCAGCGTCATGGTACCCGGCTGATTGCCGGTTTGAGTTTCATCGCCTTGGCTGGGCTGTTCATAGGCTGGCCTTACCTGCACGAATTCGATCAGGGTGTGATGACACTGGTGCAGGAACACCGCAGCCAGGCAATCGATGGCACCGTGGTGCTGGTGACCCGGCTCGGCGACTTCAAGACCCAGTTCTTCCTCGGCGGCCTGCTCACCGGCTTGCTGCTGCTCGCCCGGCAGTGGCGCCATGCCGTGTTCGCGGGCGGCGCACTGATGGGTACGGCGATTGCCAATGGCACGCTGAAATGGCTGTTTGCCCGGGCCCGGCCGGAGGTACTGACCGACCCGCTGACCAGCTACAGCATGCCCAGCGGGCACAGTTCAGCGTCGTTCGCGTTCTTCCTGACCCTGGCGGTGCTCGCGGGACGCGGCATGCCACCGCGCATGCGGCTGACCTGGGTTTTGCTGGGCTGCATTCCGGCACTGGCGATTGCCTTGTCGCGGGTGTATCTGGGGGCGCACTGGCCGACCGACATCATGGCTGGGGCCTTGCTGGCCTGCTGCGTGTGCGCGCTGAGCCTGACGCTGGTGCAGTACCGTCAGCCGTTGACGGCGCTGCCGCTAAAGGTGTGGTGGCTGGTGTTGCCGGCGTGCATCGCAATGCTGGCGTTCTTTGCCATGTATGCGCTGCCTCACGCTTTGCTCCGCTACCAGTATTGAGGTGGCCTGTACCGGCCTCTTCGCGGGCACGCCCGCTCCCACATGATGACCGTTTTCCTAAGGTCAGCGCGGTATCTGTGGGAGCGGCTTTAGCCGCGAAGAGGCCGGTACTGACAACCGAAATCAGTCAGGCGAACAGTTCGCCCTGAATCCGCTCCAGCAGCTTCTGGATCTCTTCCAGCCGCTGCGCCGGCGAGCCGATCGCCAGCAGGTCCAGCTTGTCCTCTTCCATGAAGGGCAACAGGTACGCCAGCTGGTTGGCCAGCGCCTGGCGCCCGTCGACATCCCGCGGCATGTCCAGCGCCTCGACCATCGGGTGCTCGCCCAGGGCAACCAGCAACGCCAGCAGGTCATCGTCCTGTTCGGTCAGCGGGCTGTCAGCCTGTTCGGCCAACCAGTGCACCTCGCCCACCAGCAACTGGTCCTTCTGCACCTCGGTCTGGCTCACCTCGAAGCGACGAACGCCCTCCACACGAATGCCCAGCAAGCCGTTGTCCTGCTGGACGAAGTCGCGAATCATCGGTTCGCAGCCAATCGAAGCCACCACCGGCGGCGCCTTGCCGACCTGCTCGCCTTCGACGATGCACACCACGCCAAAGCCGCTACCCTGCTTCATACAGCGGCCAATCATGTCCAGGTAGCGCGCCTCGAAGATCTGCAGATCCAGCAGGCAACCGGGAAACAACACGGTATTGAGCGGAAACAGCGGTAGCGTCATCACAACTCCTCAAGCCACCAGGCTGACCGCCAACGGCAGGAACACCGCCGTGGCAACCCCCATCAGGCTCATTGCCAGCGCGGCAAAGGCGCCGCACTCGTCACTTTCCTGCAAAGCCACCGAAGTGCCCACGGCATGGGCCGTTACTCCCAGCGACATGCCACGTGCCTCCGGGCTGTGCACACCCAACCGGGTCAGCAGCGCCGGCCCGAAGATCGCCCCGATCACACCGGTGATCAATACGAACACGGCCGCCAACGCCGCCACACCGCCAATCTGCTCGGCTACCAGCATGGCGATCGGCGAAGTGACCGATTTCGGCGCCATGGTCATCAGGATCATGTGCTCGGCGCCGAACCACCAGCCCAGCAACAGGCAGCACACCGTGGCGAACAGGCCTCCGACTACCAGCGTAGTAAACGTCGGCCAGAACAGCTGCCGGATGCGCCTCAAGTTGAGGTAGAGCGGCACCGCCAGGGCCACCGTGGCGGGGCCGAGGAGGATGTTCATGATCTCGGTGCTCTTGCGGTATTCGGCGTAGCTGATGCCGCAGGTCAGCAGCACGCCGATCACCAGCAGCATTGATACCAGTACCGGCTGCAGGAAGATCCAGCGGGTTTTTTCGTAGGCTGCCAGCACGATCTGGTAAGCGCCCAGCGTAATACCGATGCCGAACAAGGGATGGTGGATGACGGCGTCGAGCGCGCCTTGCCAGTCCAGAATCATGGTTGCTCCTCGTGCTTGCCGTGCTGGCGATCGATGAGCTTCTGCATCAGCCAACCGACGAACACCAGGGTTACCAGGCAGGAAATCAGCAAGGCCCCGGCAATGGCCCAGAAATCCGCGGCAATATCCTTGGCGTAGACCATCACCCCCACCGCCGGTGGTACCAGCAGCAGTGGCAGGTAACGTAACAAGCTACCCGCGGCCTCGTTCAGCGGCTTGCCAACCTCGCCACGGGCGATGAGGAAGAACAGTAACAACAACAGGCCTATGATCGGGCCCGGCAGAATCGGCACGCACAAGTGATTGAGCGCCGTGCCCAGCAGCTGAAACAGCACCAGCCAGGTCAAACCACGCAACAGCATAAACATCTCCTTCAGGCATGCCGGCCATTATAAGCACGCGCCGCCTGCAAGCCGATATTCGCCGAAAAGCGGGTATCTTGACTGAAACGGTTCGCCGTGATGATCTAGCACTCCCGTACCAAATGACAATCTGGAGTGTCGCGATGCCCTATGTACCGGTAAACGAGCTTGCGCAGTACGTTGGAAAGGAGCTGGGACGCTCCGACTGGTTGAAGATCGACCAGCAGCGCATCAACCTGTTCGCCGAGGCAACCGGTGATTTCCAGTTCATCCATATCGACCCGGAGAAGGCGGCGAAAACCCCGTTCGGCACGACCATAGCCCATGGTTTCCTGACCTTGTCGCTGATCCCCAAGCTGATGGAAGACATCCTGGTGATGCCTGAAGGGCTGAAGATGGTGGTCAATTATGGGCTGGACAGTGTGCGTTTCATTCAGCCGGTGAAGGTCGACAGCAAGGTGCGGCTGAAGGTGGACCTGGGTGAGGTCACCGAGAAAAAGCCCGGGCAGTGGCTGCTCAAAGCAACCGTTACCCTGGAGATCGAAGGCGAAGAGAAGCCGGCCTATATCGCCGAACCCCTCTCGCTCTGCTTCGTCTGAACCGGCCTCTTCGCGGGCACGCCCGCTCCCACAGGATCTTCACAAGCACTGGCCATTGTGCAACCCCTGTGGGAGCGGGCGAGCCCGCGAAGAATCCAGCACCGATTTCGATTGGATCACAGATACCTGCGCCCCCCATTCTGCGGCATACTCGGCAGACTTTTTGCCCGGATTCCGCCATGCGTCCACTGCTCCCCCTCGCACTGACCCTGATGCTCGCTGCCTGCGGCGATGGCGAGTCGTTGTCTCCGCCTGACGCGCGCCTGCCCGACGGCGGTCGCTACCGGGGCCAGGTGGTCGATGGCCTGCTGCAGGGCGAAGGGCGCATCGACTACCCCAACGGCAGCTGGTACGCCGGCAGCTTCAAGGACGGCCAGTGGCATGGCCAGGGCGAGTGGCACGGCAGCAATGGCGAGGTCTACCGCGGCCAGTTCGACAAGGGCCTGTTCCAGGGCCTTGGCGACCTGACCACCCCAGGCAGCCACTACGCCGGCACCTTCAGCCACGGCAGGCGCGACGGCGAAGGCGCCCTCAAGCAGGCCGACCAGACCTACCGCGGCCAGTTCAAGGACGACCAGTACGAAGGCGCAGGCGAGCTCGAACTGGCCGATGGCAGCCGCTACCAGGGCCTGTTCGCCAAGGGCAAGCCCAACGGCGCGGGCGTGCGCAGCGATGCCAGCGGCAACCAGTTCAGCGGCCGCTTCGTCGATGGCCAGCTGCAAGGCAGCGGCACCTATGACAGCGTCGATGGCGAGCAGTACATCGGTGAATTCAAGGACAACCGCCTGGAAGGCCGCGGCCGCTACGAAAATGCCGATGGCGACGTGTGGATCGGCGACTTCAAGGACGGTTCGCTGATCGGCGAAGGCGAATTGCTCGGCAGCGATGGCAGCCACTACAAAGGCACGTTCGTCGACTGGCGCCTGTCTGGCCAAGGCAGCCTGCAATTGCCTGATGGCAGCCACTACGTTGGCGGCTTCGACAACGACGCCTACCAGGGTCATGGCAAGCTGACCCTGGCCAGCGGCCAGGTCGAGAGCGGCTTCTGGGTCAATGGCGTGCGTATCCGTGACCAGAAAGGCAAGCTGCTGCCCGACCCGCTGGACCTTGCCCTGCTCAACCAGGGCCGACTGCTCGACGAAGCTTTGGCGCGAGTACCTCGCTCGGCGCCGCCCGTCCAGCTGTACAGCCTGGTGCTGGCCGGCGATGGCCAGCAGAGCGTGTTCCTGCGTGAAGCCGACTATGTCAGCAACATGCTCAAGGTGCGTTTCGGTGCCCGCGGCCAGGTCACCCTGGTCAACCACCGCGACCAGATGACCACCCGGCCCATGGCCACCCGCGAGAACCTCACCCGCGCCGCCCGCACCCTGGCCGAACGCAGCGGCCCGGAAGACCTGATCTTCATCTACCTGACCAGCCACGGCAGCCAGGACCACCAGCTGGTGCTGGACCAGCCGCGCTTGCAGCTGGCCGACCTGTCCGCCGACGAACTGGCCAGCGCCTTGGCACCACTCAAGGACCGCGACAAGGTCATTGTCATCTCCGCCTGCTATTCAGGTGGCTACATCGCCCCGCTCAAGGACGACCGTACGGTGATCATGACAGCGGCCCGTGCCGACCGAGTATCGTTCGGCTGCTCGGAGGAAGCTGATTTCACCTATTTTGGCGATGCCTTGTTCGCCGAAGCCCTGAACCAGACCGACGACCTGAAACAAGCGTTTGAACTGGCGCGTACCAGTGTTGCCGAAAGAGAACGAAGGGAAGGTTTCGAAGCCTCCGAGCCACAAATCTGGGCACCGCCCGCAGTACTGGCACATTGGCAGCAACTGCGTCAGCATCAGGCCGAGGAAGCCTTGCGTAATGCGGCTCAAGCCAAGGCGCAGGAGCAGGAAAAAACGCCGGCCAGCCGCTAAGCTTGAGTGTATCAAGGGAGAGACATCATGTATTTGACGCCTCAGCATGTCCTGCTTGCCGGAGCCACCGGCCTTACCGGTGAGCATCTGCTCGACCGCCTGCTCAACGAGCCCACCATCAGTCGCGTGCTGGCTCCGACACGCCGGCCATTGGCCGAACACCCCCATCTGGAAAACCCGGTGGGCGACCCGGCAGTGTTTCTCCCGCAACTGGCCGGTCGCGTCGATATCGCCTACTGCTGCCTGGGCACCACGCTCAAGCAGGCGGGCTCGGAGCAAGCGTTCCGCGCCGTGGACCTGGACATGGTCGTGGCCTTCAGCAAGCGGGCACGGGAAATGGGCGCGCGGCACCTGCTGGTGGTCAGCGCCATTGGTGCCGACCCCAAGTCATCGGTTTTCTACAACCGGGTCAAGGGCGAGATGGAAGAAGCGCTCAAGGCTCAGGATTGGCCACAACTGACCATCGTGCGGCCGTCGCTGCTGTTGGGTGAACGGGTACAACCACGGCTCGGCGAGAGGCTGGCATCACCGTTTTCGAAGTTGATTCCGGGTAAGTACCGGGGCATCGAGGCCTGCACCCTGGCACGGGCGCTGTGGCGCCTGGCGCTGGAAGAAGAGGACGGGGTACGGGTTATCGAGTCCGACGAGTTGCGCAGGCTCGGCAGGTTGTAACCCCTACAGCCCGCCTGAAGCCTGAAAGCCTATTCCTGCCGCAGTCAGCAATGACAGTGGCAGGAACAGTGTATCCAGCAGCATGCTGCCGGGCAGGTCCAGGCGTGGGTATGCTGGCGCTTCGGCCCCGAAACGATCCTTGGGGCAGCAACCGCCATTGATCACATACAGGTCCAGCCGGGTGCCGGCATACACCACCGGTGCCCCGGGCTTGTTGGCATCCAGCGTGCGCACCGTGGCGCAGCCGCCGAGCTGGCCTGCCACCAGCAACCCCGCCAGCAAACGCCTCAATCATCAACCCCGAAATGGTGTTCACCCCAGCGCGGCAGCATGTCCTGCGGAATGTTCAGCAGGTTGAGAACACGCGCCACGACGAAGTCGATCAGGTCATCGATGGTCTGCGGCTGGTGATAGAACCCCGGCGCCGCAGGCAGGATGACCGCGCCCATTTGCGACAGCTTGAGCATGTTCTCCAGGTGAATGGTCGAGAAGGGTGCCTCGCGCGGCACCAGGATCAACTGCCGACGCTCCTTGAGGGTGACGTCGGCGGCACGCTCGATCAGATTGTTGCAGGCACCGGTGGCGATGGCCGACAGGGTACCGGTAGAACACGGCACCACCACCATCGCAGCGGGCGCACCAGAGCCCGAAGCCACCGGCGACATCCAGTCTTCCTTGCCGTACACGCGGATCTGCCCGTCGGCAGCACCGGTATATTCGGTCAGAAACGCCTGCATCGCCTGAGGCTTGGCCGGCAGGAGTACATCAGTCTCGGTAGCCATCACCAGCTGCGCGGCCTTGGAAATGAGGAAGTGCACCTCACGGTCCTCGCGCACCAGGCAGTCGAGCAGACGCAGGCCATACTGCGCCCCGGAGGCACCCGTCATGGCCAGGGTGATACGTTCGGGACCGTTGCTCACTTCAACGCCTCGGCCAGCTTGCCATGCAGGCCGCCGAAGCCGCCGTTGCTCATGATCACCACATGCGTGCCCGGGCGTGCCTGGCCTTTGACCCGGTCGATGATCGCCTCGAGGCTATCGGCGACCACACTGGGCACGGTGCATTGCGCCGCAGTGGCGGCCAGGTCCCAACCCAGGTTGGCAGGCGCGTACCAGATCACCTGGTCGGCGTCGTTGACGCTTTCCGGCAAACCGTCACGGTGGGCGCCGAGCTTCATGGAGTTGGAGCGCGGCTCGATGATGGCGATGACCGGTGCTTCGCCAACGCGCTTGCGCAGGCCGTCGAGAGTCGTGGCGATGGCGGTCGGGTGGTGGGCGAAATCGTCGTAGATGGTCACGCCCTGAACTTCAGCGACCTTCTCCATGCGCCGTTTGACGCTCTTGAATGCGCTCAGGCCTTCGATACCCATGGCTGGCACCACGCCCACATGACGGGCAGCAGCCAGCGTGGCGAGGGCATTGGCGACGTTGTGCTGGCCGGTCAGGGCCCAGTCGACCACACCCTGCGCTTCACCATCGAACAGCACTTCGAAACGCGAGCCGTCGGCGCTGAGCAGGCGCGCCTGCCACTGGCCACCTTCACCGGTGGTCTGCACCGGGGTCCAGCAGCCCATGCCGATCACCCGCTCCAGCGCTTGCTCGGTGGTCGGGTGAATCACCAGGCCTTCGCTCGGAATGGTCCGCACCAGATGGTGGAACTGCCGCTCGATGGACGCCAGATCAGGGAAGATATCCGCGTGATCGAACTCAAGGTTGTTGAGGATCGCGGTGCGCGGGTGGTAATGCACGAACTTCGAACGCTTGTCGAAGAAGGCGCTGTCGTACTCGTCGGCCTCGACCACGAAGAACGGCGTGCCGCCCAGGCGCGCCGATACCGAGAAATTCTGCGGTACGCCGCCGATCAGGAAGCCCGGGCTCATGCCGGCGTGCTCCAGCACCCAGGCGAGCATGCTGCTGGTGGTGGTCTTGCCGTGGGTACCGGCGACAGCCAGCACCCAGCGGCCCTGCAGCACATGGTCGGCCAGCCACTGCGGGCCAGACACGTAAGGCAGGCCCTTGTTCAGTACATGCTCCACCGCCGGGTTGCCCCGCGACATAGCGTTGCCGATGACCACGAGGTCCGGCGCCGGCTCCAGCTGAGCCGGGTCGTAGCCCTGGGTCAGCTCGATGCCCTGGGCTTCGAGCTGGGTGCTCATGGGTGGGTAGACGTTGGCGTCGGAGCCGGTGACGCGGTGGCCGAGCTCTTTGGCCAGCACCGCCAGCGAACCCATGAAAGTGCCGCAAATACCGAGAATATGAATATGCATGGTCGACCTCGCAAAACTTCGAGGCAGGGTAGCCCAGGGCGCGGGAATTCGCACCCGGTGTTTTGCTCAGGCGCCCCTGGCGATGCCGTGTTTGCGCAGTTTTCGATACAAGGTATTGCGGCTGACCCCCAGGTGCTCGGCGACCCGGGTCAGGTGCCAGTGTTTTGCCTCCAAGATCTCCATCAATGCCTGTCGCTCAGCGTGTAGGAGCGGCCTTGTGTCGCGAAAGAGCTGCGCAGCAGCCCCGGCGGTTTCAGCGTCAGCGCAGAGAATGTGGGGCCGCTCAGCGGCCCTTTCGCGACACAAGGCCGCTCCTGCAGGGCTTGCACCATTGCGGACAATTGCAGGTAGATCCGATATTGCGACATGCGAGTTTTCACACAGCGCCACCAAGGTCCGCAGCACATTGCGCATCTGCCGCACGTTCCCCGGCCAGGCAAAATCAAGCAACGCCTGGCGTGCTTCGGGCGCCAGCTGCACCACCTGCCCTTGTGCCTCCTGGCGCAACAGGAAGTCCAGCAACGGCCCCTTGTCACTGCGCTCGCGCACCGCTGGCAGTGTTACCTCCAGCCCATTGAGCCGGTAGTACAGGTCTTCGCGGAAACTGCCCTGCTCCACCCGTTCCAGCAAATCCCGGTGGGTGGCACTGACGATCCGCACATCCACCGCCTGCGCCTCACCGCCAATCGGCACCACTTGGCGCTCTTCCAGCACCCGCAGCAGGCGGGTCTGCAAGGCCAGCGGCATGTCGCCGATCTCGTCCAGCAACAAGGTGCCGCCATCGGCCTGCAGCAGCTTGCCGCGCATGCCCTCCTTGCGCGCGCCGGTGAAACTGCCACCGCGATAGCCGAACAGTTCACTTTCGATCAGGCTCTCGGGGATCGACGCACAGTTCACCGCCACGAATGGCTTGCCACGGCGCTGGCTGGCCTGATGCACGGCTTGGGCGAAGGCCTCTTTACCGCAGCCGGTCTCGCCACACAGCAGTAGCGGCACATCGCGCTCGAACACGCGCACGGCACGCTGAAAATCCTGCTGCAAGGCCGGGTCCAGCAAGCAGATGCCAGGCTGTACGGCAGGCCTGGCCTGGGGCAGGCTGGCCGGTACTGTCCACAACGGCGCCCGTGCTTGCCCGCGCAGGCTGGCGTACACCTGGCGGCCGTCGCGGGTGCGCAACGGCCAGACCGTGCTGCCGCCTGGCGTGGCACGGCTGAACAGCTCATCATGGCTGCAGGCGAAGAACCTCTCCAGCGGCTTGCCCAGCACGCCGCCGCGGATGCTGCCCAACAGGTTCAGAGCACTCTGGTTGGCAGCGCAGATGCAGCCATCGCCATCGAACGCCAGCAACCCTTCGCTGAACTGGCCAACCGACTCGGCCTGCACATGGAAGCGCAGCAACCATTGCTGCTCGAAATGCCGCAGGAAGTAACAGCTCTCGATCATCTTCGCCGAGAGATTGACCAGCGCCATGGTGTGGAACTGGCTCTGGCGCGACACGTCTGGCCGCGCCGAGGACACATCAAGCACCGCCAGCAGCTCACCATGGGGGTCGAATACCGGGCTCGCCGAGCAGGTCAGCCCGGTATGGCGGCCACGAAAATGCTCGTTCTGGTGAATGGTCAGGGCCTGGCGCTCGACCAGGCAGGTGCCGATGCCATTGGTGCCTTCGCGAGCTTCACTCCAGTCCGCCCCCAGCCACAGCCCGGCACGCTCGAAACTGCGCCGCTCGCCGGGCGCCGTGACACAGTTGAGGATCACCCCGCGGGCATCGGTCAGTAGCACCGCATGGCCGGCACCGGACAGCTGCTGGTGCAGGCTGTTCATCTCGTTGCCGGCGATGCTCAACACCTGGCGCAGGCGCTCACGACTTTCCAGCAGGCGGCCGTGTTCGAGCACCACGGGAGCTTCGATCACTGACGGGTCGAGGTGATAGTCGTCCAGGCAGCGCAGCCAGGAGCGGGCAATGGAAGGATCGCTGCCCGCTTCACCACGGGCAACGGTGTGCACCTGCTGGGCATGGCGGCTGAATGAATTGCTCTGCATTAGTTGTTGTTCTCCGCAGATAGAGATTCACCCCAGCATCCTCCACCCGCGCAGGCTTTGCAACGTGCCCGCCGGCAGCGTGTCGCAAACGGTACAAAGTGTCACCCATGCTGTGCCAGGCCTGGTACAGCGCGGCTTCGCGCGATGCTGGGGCATTACCCAAGTCATTGATTGCACAGGGGCTCACCACGCTGGCCCAACCTTTGCTCTACGCTTTTCAACTCCCCAACAAACATAACAGCCAGGAGACACACCATGCGTTACGCACATCCCGGTACCGAGGGCGCGAAGGTTTCCTTCAAGAGCCGCTACGGCAACTTCATCGGTGGTGAGTTTGTGGCCCCCGTCAAAGGTCAGTACTTCGAAAACACCTCCCCGGTGAACGGCCAGCTGATCGCCGAATTCCCTCGCTCCACAGCCGAAGACATCGATAAAGCTCTGGATGCCGCCCATGCAGCCGCCGACGCCTGGGGCCGTACCTCGGTTCAGGACCGCTCCAACGTCCTGCTGAAGATCGCCGACCGCATCGAACAGAACCTGGAAATCCTGGCCATCACCGAAACCTGGGACAACGGCAAGCCAATCCGCGAAACACTCAATGCCGATATCCCGCTGGCGGTCGACCATTTCCGCTACTTCGCCGGCTGCATCCGCGCCCAGGAAGGCGGCGCCGCAGAAATCAACGAAGGCACCGTGGCCTACCACATTCACGAACCGCTGGGCGTGGTCGGGCAGATCATCCCGTGGAACTTCCCGATCCTGATGGCCGCCTGGAAGCTCGCGCCAGCATTGGCCGCCGGCAACTGTGTGGTGCTCAAGCCGGCCGAGCAGACCCCGCTGGGCATCACTGTGCTGGTCGAGCTGATCGGCGACCTGCTGCCCAAAGGCGTGCTCAACGTGGTGCAGGGTTATGGCCGCGAGGCCGGTGAAGCGCTGGCCACCAGCAAGCGCATCGCCAAGATTGCCTTCACCGGCTCTACCCCGGTCGGCTCGCACATCATGAAATGCGCGGCCGAGAACATCATCCCGTCTACCGTCGAACTGGGCGGCAAGTCGCCGAACGTGTACTTCGAAGACATCATGCAGGCCGAGCCGAGCTTCATCGACAAGGCCGCCGAAGGCATGGTGCTGGCGTTCTTCAACCAGGGCGAGGTGTGCACCTGCCCATCGCGCGCACTCGTGCAGGAGTCGATCTACCCGCAGTTCATGGAAGTGGTGATGAAGAAGGTTCTGCAGATCAAGCGCGGCGACCCGCTGGACACCGACACCATGGTCGGTGCCCAGGCTTCGCAGCAGCAGTTCGAGAAGATCCTCTCGTACCTCGAGATCGCCCAGAAGGAAGGCGCCGAGCTGCTGACCGGCGGCAAGGTGGAAAAACTCGAAGGCGCGCTGGCCACCGGTTACTACATCCAGCCGACCCTGCTCAAAGGCAACAACCGCATGCGCGTGTTCCAGGAAGAAATCTTCGGCCCGGTGGTCAGCGTCACCACCTTCAAGGACGAAGCCGAAGCCCTGGCCATTGCCAACGACACCGAGTTCGGCCTGGGTGCTGGCGTGTGGACTCGCGACATCAACCGCGCCTACCGCATGGGCCGCGGCATCAAGGCTGGCCGCGTGTGGACCAACTGCTACCACCTGTACCCGGCGCATGCCGCGTTCGGTGGCTACAAGAAGTCCGGTGTCGGCCGTGAGACCCACAAGATGATGCTCGACCACTACCAGCAGACCAAGAACCTGCTGGTGAGCTACGACATCAATCCGTTGGGCTTCTTCTAAACCGCGTACTTGGGGCTGCTGTGCAGCCCTTTCGCGACACAAGGCCGCTCCTACAGGCTATCGCGTCCCCTTGTAGGAGCGGCCTTGTGTCGCGAAAGGGCCGCAAAGCGGCCCCATGGATACTGGCTCGCTTCCTGCAATCCCCATCACCATCGGCCCGGAAACCCTCCGGCCACCAAGAAAAAGAACAGGTGAACTATGCCAAGCGATCAATCCGCCGGCGCGCCGGCAGGGTCTTCCGTGGACTTCGAAAAAGTCGGATCGGACTATTTCCAGCAACGTGAACTCAAGAAAGGTGCCGCCGGCTGGGTACTGCTGGTGGGCCTGGGCGTTGCCTATGTGATTTCCGGCGACTATGCCGGCTGGAACTTCGGCCTGGCCCAGGGTGGCTGGGGCGGCATGTTCCTCGCCACCCTGCTGATGGCCACCATGTACCTGTGCATGTGCTTCTCGCTGGCCGAACTGTCCTCGATGATCCCCACCGCTGGCGGCGGCTACGGCTTTGCCCGCAGCGCCTTCGGCCCGTGGGGCGGTTTTCTGACCGGCACGGCGATCCTCATTGAATACGCCATCGCCCCCGCCGCCATTGCCACGTTCATCGGCGCCTACTGCCAGTCACTGTTCGGCATCGGCGGCTGGATGATCTACCTGGCGTTCTATGTGGTCTTCATCGGCATTCACATCTTCGGCGTGGGTGAAGCGCTGAAGCTGATGTTCATCATCACCGCCATCGCGGCCATTGCCCTGGCCGTGTTCCTGGTGGCCATGGTGCCCCATTTTGATGCAGCCAACCTGTTCGACATCGCCAAAACGGACGCCGTCGGTGCCAGCAGCTTCCTGCCGTTCGGCTATGTCGGTGTGTGGGCGGCGATCCCCTATGCCATCTGGTTCTTCCTCGCCGTCGAAGGCGTGCCACTGGCCGCCGAAGAAACCAAGAACCCCAAGCGTGACCTGCCACGCGGCCTGATCGGCGCGATGCTGGTGCTGGTGGCCTTCGCCCTGCTGATCCTGGTGGTCGGCCCAGGCGGTGCGGGCTCCGAAGCCCTGAAGGCCTCGGGCAACCCGCTGGTCGAGGCGCTGGCCAAGGCCTACGGCGGCTCCACCTGGATGGGCAGCTTCGTCAACCTGGTCGGTCTGGCCGGCCTGATCGCCAGCTTCTTCTCGATCATCTATGCCTATTCGCGGCAGATCTTCGCCCTCTCACGCGCCGGCTACCTGCCGCGCAAGCTGTCGGAAACCAACAAGAGCAAGGCCCCGGTCATGGCGCTGGTGATCCCCGGGATCATCGGCTTCGCCCTGTCGCTGACTGGCCAGGGCGACCTGCTGATCCTGGTGGCGGTATTCGGTGCCACACTGTCGTATGTGCTGATGATGGCCGCGCACATCACCCTGCGTATCCGTCGGCCGAAAATGGAACGCCCTTACCGCACCCCGGGCGGCATCTTCACCTCGGGCCTGGCCCTGGTGCTGGCCTGCATCGCCGTGGTCGCGGGCTTCCTGGTCGACCCACGGGTGGTGATTGGCGCTGCAGTGATCTATGCGGTGCTGATTGCCTACTTTGCGTTCTACAGCCGCCACCACCTGGTTGCGGGCACACCGGAAGAGGAATTCGCCGCGATCCAGAAGGCCGAAGAGGCCCTGCACTGATCGCTGCCACCTGCCGCGGGCCATCCCGCGGCTCTGGAGATTCTGTATGGCAAGTTTCGTACACACGGTCGGCCACCTGGTCTACCGCTTCGACAGCCTCAAGGACCTGATGGCCAAGGCCAGCCCGGCCCGTTCCGGGGACTTCCTGGCCGGTGTCGCCGCCAGCAACGACGGCGAACGGGTCGCCGCGCAGATGGCCCTGGCCAACATCCCGCTGACGCATTTTCTGAATGAAGCGCTGATCCCCTACGAACAGGACGAAATCACCCGGCTGATCGTCGACACCCACGACGCCCAGGCCTTCGCCCCGATCAGCCACCTTACCGTTGGCGGCCTGCGCGACTGGCTGCTCGGCGATGATGCCGACGAACACAGCCTGCGCGCCCTGGCGCCGGGGCTGACGCCGGAGATGGCTGCGGCTGTGTCGAAGATCATGCGCGTCCAGGACCTGGTGCTGGTGGCGCAGAAGATCCGCGTGGTCACCCGGTTCCGCGGCACCATGGGCCTGCGCGGGCGCCTGTCGACCCGCCTGCAGCCCAACCACCCGACGGATGAGCCGGCCGGTATCGCCGCCAGCGTCCTCGACGGCCTGCTGTACGGCAACGGCGACGCCATGATCGGCATCAACCCGGCCACCGACAGCATCGCCTCGATCTGCGCCCTGCTGGAAATGCTCGATGCCATCATCCAGCGCTACGACATCCCCACCCAGGCCTGCGTGCTGACCCACGTCACCACCTCGATCGAAGCGATCAACCGCGGCGTGCCGTTGGACCTGGTGTTCCAGTCGATCGCCGGCACCGAGGCGGCCAATGCCGGCTTCGGCATCAACCTGAACGTGTTGCAGGAAGGTCATGAGGCCGGCCTGTCACTCAAGCGCGGCACCCTCGGGCAGAACCTGATGTACTTCGAGACCGGCCAGGGCAGCGCGCTGTCGGCCAACGCCCACCACGGTGTCGACCAGCAGACCTGCGAGACCCGCGCCTACGCCGTGGCCCGCCACTTCAAACCGTTTCTGGTCAACACCGTGGTCGGCTTCATCGGCCCCGAGTACCTGTACAACGGCAAGCAGATCATCCGCGCCGGCCTCGAAGACCACTTCTGCGGCAAGCTGCTGGGCGTGCCGATGGGCTGCGACATCTGCTACACCAACCATGCCGAAGCCGACCAGGATGACATGGACACCCTGCTGACCCTGCTGGGCGTGGCTGGGATCAACTTCATCATGGGCATCCCCGGGTCCGACGACATCATGCTCAACTACCAGACCACGTCATTCCACGACGCGCTGTATGCACGCCAGACCCTGGGCCTGAAGCCCGGGCCGGAATTCGAAGCCTGGCTGCAACGCACCGGCATCTTCACCCAGGCCGATGGCCGCGTGCGCTTTGGCGACAACCTGCCGCCGGCATTCCGCCAGGCCCTGGCACAGCTGGCATAAGAGGTGACCATGGCAGACCGTACCCCTACCCCGGACAACCCCTGGCGGGCCCTGCGCGAACTGACCCCGGCGCGCATCGCCCTGGGCCGCTGCGGCACCAGCCTGCCCACTGCCGCGCAACTGGACTTTCAGTTCGCCCACGCCCAGGCCCGCGATGCCGTGCACCTGGCGTTCGATCACGCCACCCTGAGCGAACAGCTCAAGGACCGTGGCCGCGACAGCCTGGTGCTGCACAGCGCCGCCACTGATCGCCACCAGTACCTGCAACGCCCCGACCTTGGCCGGCGGCTGAACGATGACTCGGCCGAACGCTTGCGCCAGCATGCCCTGGCCAGCCCCGAGGGAGTCGACCTGGCCATTGTTGTCGCCGATGGCCTCTCGGCCCTGGCCGTGCACCGCCATACCTTGCCGTTCCTGGCCCGTTTCGAAGAGCAGGCCGCTGCCGATGGCTGGACCAGCGCCCCAGTGGTGCTGGTGGAGCAAGGCCGGGTGGCGGTGGCGGATGAAGTCGGCCAACTGCTGGGCGCGCGCATGACCGTGATGCTGATTGGCGAACGCCCGGGGCTGAGCTCGCCGGACAGCCTGGGCCTGTACTTCACCTACGCGCCCAAGGTCGGCCTGACCGACGCCTATCGCAACTGCATCTCCAATATCCGGCTGGAAGGCTTGAGTTACGGCATGGCCGCCCATCGCCTGCTATACCTGATGCGCGAAGCCTGCCGGCGGCAGCTTTCCGGCGTGAATCTGAAGGACGAAGCCGAGGTCCATAGCATCGACAGCGAAAATGCCCCCACCCAGCGCGGCAACTTCCTGCTCGGCGAAGATTAAAGAACATGTCACGGAAGGCGGATTGCACTGATGGCCAGCATTGGGGCAGCATGCCCATGAAAGTTGCAGGCATTCCGCTGTTTCCCCAAATGGACTCTGAGGGCCGCACATGCGCATCATCAAGGCAACCCTGGAACACCTCGACCTGCTCACCCCGCTGTTCGTCAGATACCGCGAGTTCTATGGGCAGCTGCCCTATCCGGACAGCTCGCGCAAATTCCTGCAAAAGCGCCTCATGCGGGGTGAATCGATCATCTACCTGGCTTTGCCGGTTGACGATGACAGCAAATTGCTTGGCTTCTGCCAGCTTTATCCGAGCTATTCGTCGCTGTCGCTGAAGCGGGTGTGGATACTCAATGACATCTTCGTGGCCGAAGACTCGCGGCGCATGCTGGTAGCCGACCACCTGATGCGCGAGGCCAAGAAGATGGCCAAGGAAACCAATGCGGTGCGCATGCGGGTTTCGACCAGCGCCAACAACGACGTGGCGCGCAAGACCTACGAATCGATGGGCTTTCGCAAGGACACCGAGTTCGAGAACTACATTTTACCGATCAACCAGGATTGACCATTGTGGGAGCGGCCTTGCGTCGCGAAAGGGTCGCGAAGCGGCCCCGGTTTTTCAGCTTCGCAGCAAAAATTGCTGGGGCCGCCTAGCGGCCCTTTCGCGACGCAAGGCCGCTCCCACAAGGGCCGCGTAAGGCGACAGTAACCCCCCGCTACAAACTCCCCGGGCAGCTTTCCCACTTCGCCGTATAATGCTTCCTCCTGTCATGTGTGAAAATTTACCCACCCACAGGTAATCATGCCGACGCCCAGGGCATTGCCCGTCATCGCGTGCCCGTCGTCGCGGGTCAAGAACACAGGTGCTGTACATGGAATTCAACCCGCTGGACCTTATCCTGCATCTCGATGCCTACCTCGATCTGCTGGTTACCAACTACGGTCCCTGGATCTACGCGATTCTGTTCGCTGTCATCTTCTGCGAAACCGGCCTGGTGGTGATGCCGTTCCTGCCGGGCGATTCGCTGCTGTTCATCGCCGGCGCCGTGGCCGCTGGCGGCGGTATGGACCCGGTCCTGCTGGCAGGCCTGCTGATGGCAGCCGCGATCATGGGCGACAGCACCAACTACGTGATCGGCCGCACCACAGGCGAGAAGCTGTTCAACAACCCGAATTCGAAGATCTTCCGGCGCGACTACCTGCAGCGCACCCACGATTTCTATGAACGCCATGGCGGCAAGACCGTCACCATGGCGCGCTTCCTGCCGATCCTGCGCACCTTCGCGCCGTTCGTCGCCGGTATCGCGCACATGCACTACCCGCGCTTCCTCGGCTTCAGCGTGGCGGGCTCGCTGCTGTGGGTCGGCGGCCTGGTGACCCTGGGCTACTTCTTCGGCAATGTGCCGTTCATCAAGCAGCACCTGTCGCTGATGGTGGTCGCCATCATCGTGCTGTCGCTGGTACCGATGATCCTCGGCCTGCTGCGTGGCCGCCTGGGTCGCGCAGCCAAGGTTCACTGACAGCCGAGATGTGGTCCTTCAGCGCCTGGCGGCGCAAGCGCACCCTCGCGCGCTACCCGATCGAAGCACGGCAATGGCAGGTGATCCGTGATCGCCTGCCGATGCTCGACGGCATCAGCGATGCTGAGGACCAGTGGCTGCGCGAAGCCTGCATCCTGTTCCTGCTCGACAAGCACCTGACCACCCTCCCCGGGGTCGAGCTGGATGACGAGCAGCGCCTGTTTCTCGCCGCCCAGGCCCAGCTGCCGCTGCTGCACCTGGGCGAGTTGAACTGGTACCAGGGCTTCCACGAGATCATCCTCTACCCCGACGACTTCAAGAGCCCCCAGCGCCACCGCGATGCCAGCGGCGTTGAGCACACGTGGGATGCCGAGCACAGCGGCGAAGCGTGGCAACAGGGGCCGGTCATCCTGGCCTGGGCCGGCGTGCTGGCCAGCGGCGGCTGGGAGGCCTACAACCTGGTGATCCACGAGCTGGCGCACAAGCTCGACATGCTCAGTGGCGATGCCAATGGCCTGCCGCCGCTGCACCCTGGCATGCGCGTGGAAGATTGGGCCGCAGCCATGACGCAGGCCTATGACGACCTCAATCGTCAGCTGGACGCCAATCCCGATGCCGAAACCGCCATCGACCCCTACGCCGCTGAAAATCCGGCAGAGTTCTTTGCCGTCACCAGCGAGTATTTCTTCAGCGCGCCGGACCTGCTTGATCAAGCTTATCCACAGGTCTACCAGCAACTGTCATTGTTCTACCGGCAGAGCCCACTGGCGCGCCTGACGCAACTTCAGGCCGAGCACCCGGATTACCGCCAAACCCACGCCTGATGCACCCGCACATCTGCCCGCACATCAGGCCAGGCGTGGCATGGCCTGGCGGAATGTGCCTATAATCGCCGCCACTTTTTTGATCAAACACGGGGGCACTGCCCAATGAGCTACAGCAAGATTCCGGCTGGCAAAGACCTGCCGAACGACATCTACGTCGCCATCGAGATCCCGGCCAACCACGCGCCGATCAAGTATGAAATCGACAAGGACAGCGACACCCTGTTCGTCGACCGCTTCATGGCTACCCCGATGTTCTACCCAGCCAACTACGGTTTCATCCCGAACACCCTGGCCGACGACGGTGATCCGCTGGACGTGCTGGTCGTGACGCCATACCCGGTAGCCCCAGGCTCGGTCATCCGCGCCCGTCCGGTCGGCGTGCTGAACATGACCGACGACGGCGGCGGCGACGCCAAGGTCATCGCCGTGCCTCACGACAAGCTGAGCCAGCTCTACGTCGACGTGAAGGAATACACCGACCTGCCAGCCCTGCTGATCCAGCAGATCGAGCACTTCTTCGCGAACTACAAGGATCTCGAGAAGGGCAAGTGGGTCAAGATCGAAGGCTGGGATGGCGCCGACGCCGCCCGCGCCGCGATCACCAAATCGGTCGCTGCCTACAAGGGCTGATACCGCTTTGCGTAGAAAACCCCGCCTCGGCGGGGTTTTTTTATGGATAACGCAACAGGCCGGTAAAAAGTCCTACATAGTCCTACACCCACTTCCTACTTTCAGACCTTTTTCGCACCGTTTATATCAACATCACGTTCATTTCGTTACCAGCAACCGGCCGCTACACTCGGCTGCATGAATAGATCCGGCGACCGCTTCAAGGCACTCCTCAAGGAATGTGGCCTGACCCCCTCAGACTTCGCTGCCCAGCGCCGCGTTACCTCGCAGCACATCAACAACTGGTTCACCCGCGGCATCCCGATTGCCCGCCTGGACGAAATGGCCGAGTTGTTCTGCGTGCAGCGTCGCTGGCTGCAGACGGGTGAAGGCCCCAAGCACCCGCAGTCGTTTCTGCGCATGTACGCGCCCCAGGCAACCCAGATAGATGCATTCGGTGCCTCACCGGAGAAGCCTGTGCCGCTGGTGCAAGTGCCCTTTCACGAGCTGTGCAATGGCCAGCTCGTAGCGCTCGACAATCAACATCTGGCAATGCCGGCATCTGCGCTGGAGGCACTGGACGTACCGGAGGATCATGCCATTTGCATGACCATGCCGGCCTCCAACATGGCGCCGTGGATCCCACGCGATGCTCTCCTGGCGATCGACCTCAGCTACACCAAGGTGGTTGATGGCGAGATCTATGCCTTGTTGCACAACGGCAGGCTCAGGGTAAACAGCCTGAGCCTTGGCCACCGAGGCACCTTGTGCCTGCACAGCAACAACCGGCATGAGATCGTAGAGCGCTACACACCGTTGCAGAGCAAAGCGCAGAAGCTGGAAATACTGGGCTGGGTGTTCCATTGGTCGCATTACCGCCAGCGGCGCCCCGACTGACACATGCTGCGCCATTTTTTGCTGGGCATACCGCGCCGACCCTTGTATGCTACGCGGCACATTCAGCCCCGGTCGGCGCAAGCCGCATTCCAGAGGGCTCGGCGACGCTCCACACGAGCGTATGCCATCTCTTTCAGGCCCTTGCTGGCCACACCGTTAAGGCGGCTGCGACTTACCATAAATTAGTCGGAACCGTCCCCGAGAAGCCGGCCACAAGCCGGCTTTTTAATGCCCTTTTTTCGTATGTCGACCGTTTTGCAGCGCCTATCAGATCGAGCGCCGCCCGCGCGGCGTTCGATCTCACAGGCGACGCAAGGTCAAAGCCCTACTCAGAAGTCATACCGCGCCCCGACCATCATGCTCCGCGATGGCCCGTAGAAGTTGAACGTCGAAGTCGACCCCACCCGCGACAGGTAATCCCGGTCGAACAGGTTGTTGACGTTCAAGGTCGCGGTCAGCTTCGACGTCACCGGGTACGACAGCATCGCATCCACGGTGGCATAGCCCGGCGCATCGATGCGCACGCCACCGTTCTCGGAGTAGAAGTTGCTCATCGCCGACACACCGCCACCAATCGCCAGTCCGTTCAGCGGGCCCTGGCTGATGGTGTACTTGCTCCACAGCGACGCCTGGTTGCGCGGCATGATGAAGAAGGTGGTTTCGGCATCACCTTTGACGGTGTCGGTTTCCATCCAGGTATAGCCCGCCAGCAACTCCCAGTTCGGCGTGAGCTTGCCGCTGACTTCCACTTCCGCGCCCTTGACCCGGGTTTTGCCAGAGGCGACCGAGAAGCCGGTGTCCACGCCATCGGCATCGTATTCGGTGCTGGCGCGGTTCTTGTCGGTCAGGCGGAACACCGAGAAGCGGGTGTTCAGGTCGCCACCGAAGTAGCTGCTCTTCAGGCCGAATTCATACTGCTCGCCCTGGCGCGGCTTGAGCACCCGGCCATTGCCGTCGGTGTCCGACTGCGGCTTGAACACCTGCGAGTAACTGGCATACAGCGCGTGGTTTTCGGTCAGGTCGTAGACCAGGCCGCCATACGGGGTGAAGCGGCCATCGACGCGCTTGTCGTCATCGACCGTCGAGCTGCTGCTCAGGGTGGTGGTGTAGAAATCACCGCGGTACCAGCTGAAGCGACCACCGGCAATCAGGGCCAGGCGCTCGATCGGGCGGAAGGTGACCTTGGAGTACAGGCCGTATTCCTCTTCCTGCATGCCGGTCTCGGTGGTGTAGTTCGGCGACGGCTTGGCGAAACGCTTGGGCGTGTAGGTGTCGACGTTGATGCCACCCAGGTTGGTGGCGCCGTTGAGGTACTCGGTGTCGTAGTTCTTGTAGTCGGTGCCGACCACGAACTCGCTGACCTGGCCGAAGGTTTCGAACGGCTGGCTGTAGCTGGCATCCAGCGAGTAGGTGTCCTGGGTAAAATCGCGGGCGCTGGCGCGCTCGGAATTGGCCCCGGTGGTGGCATTGGTTGCGGTGAAGGCGTACAGGTAGTTGGTATCGCGGTGCGAGCCGCGCGCCGCGACGCGGCCATAGCCGCCGTTGTCGAAGCGGTGGGTCAGCTCGGCAACCAGGTCGGTGGTCTTGCCATCGAAGTAGTTCCAGTCGGCGCCGAGGAACTTCGAGTGGCTGAAATCAGGCACTTCGCCCGATAGCGTCGCGGGGTAGCCGTTGTGCGGCGTGATGTTCTTCACTTCGTGGATCAGCCCGAACGACAGCTGGGTGTCGTCGTCCAGGTCGATGTCCAGCGCGCCGTAGTAGCTGTTGCTGGTGTTCGCGTTGTAGTCGACTTCGCCACTGGTGTCGTCACGCGAGGCGATGAAGCGTCCGCGCACGCGGCCGGCATCGTCAAGCGGCCCGCTCAGGTCGATTTCTTCGTGGTTGGTGTCCCAGGTGCCGTAGCTGCCTTCGACATGGCCCTGGAACTCGGCGGTCGGGCGTTTGCGCACCATGTTGACGATGCCGCCCAGCTCGCTGGTGCTGCTGAACAGGCCGGCCGGGCCGCGCATGATCTCGACCCGGTCGAAGGCTGCCAGCGATGGCACGGTGCCGAAGATACAGGCCATGGGCGCCGGCAAGCCGTCGATGTTGAACTCGCTGTACTCATAGCCACGGGCGTAGATCGACGAACGGCCGCTGTCGTTGGTCAGGGTACGCAGGCCTGCGGTGTATTTGGCCAGGTCATCCAAGTGTACGAACTGGCGGTCCTTGACGTAGTCCTGGGTGTACACGGTGATCGATTGCGGAATGTCCTTGAGTGCCGCCGGGGTCTTGGTGCCCACTGTGGCGGCATCGACGCTGTAACCACCGGTCTGCTCGGAGGGCAGCATGTCGTAGAGGCGGTTGCCTTCGATGGTCAGGGCCGGCAGGTCGAGCGAAGTGCCATCCGCAACAGCCTGCTCTGCCACCGTTTCAGCCAGTGCCGACAGCGAAAACGGCGCCAGCAAACCCAGCACCAGCCATCCCCGAACCCGTCGCGGGCTCCCCGAACCTTTGAAACCGCTCATGTCACACCCTTCGCCCAAATGATATTTAATCGCAAACGAAACAAGTTGCTTTTTGCGAACGATACCGGACGAAAAACGGGGGTGCAGCAGGATTAACCTTCTTAACACATGCAGCCGACACGGGGCGATTGCCCTTTCCCCGCCCAGAATGGGATGATGGCTAACTGATACGAATTCTCATTAAAGACAGCCAATGCCCACCTCACTTCTTCTCGCCGAAGATGACGCCCGTCTGCGCGAGGACCTGCAGCGCCACTTTCTGAACCGCGGTTTCCTGGTCAACGCCTGCGCCACCGGTACCCAGGCGTTGAGCGCCGTGCAGCACGGCCGCTTCGACCTGATACTGCTGGACATCATGCTGCCGGGCATCGACGGTCTCAGCCTGCTCGACGAGCTGCGCCGCCAGCATGCCGTGCCGGTGATGCTGATGTCGGCGCTGGGCGCCGAGCAGGACCGCATCAGCGGCTTCACCCGGGGTGCGGACGACTACCTGCCCAAGCCATTCAGCCTGGCGGAGCTGGACGCCCGGGTGGATGCCCTGTTGCGGCGCGTGGCCTTCGGCCGCAGTACGCTCCCGCGCAGCGAAGCTGGCCCGCTGGTTTTCGACCAGGATGTGCAGGATGTACTGCACCACGGCAAGGCGGCCGGCCTGACCGCTTCCGAATTCCGCTTGCTGGCCTTGCTGAACGCCCACCCCGGCGAAGCCCTGAGCAAACCGTTCCTTTACCAGACCGTGCTGCACCGGGCCTACACCCGCCTGGACCGCGGCCTGGATGTGCACGTGTGCAACCTGCGCCGCAAGCTGGCCGATATCGCGGCCCAGCACCTGCAGATCCAGGCCGTGCGCGGCCAGGGCTACATCCTGGTCGACACGGAACACGCTTGATGCGCCGCCACCCCTTGCTGTGGAAACTGGCAGCCATGCAGGTGAGCTTCTGCCTGCTGCTGACCTGGCTGATCTGGACCTGGGGCCTGTCGGTGGAGCGCAGCACATATTTTCTCTCCCAGGCCGACCAGGACTATCTGGCACGCTACGCGCAGCAGGCCGAACAGGCCTGGGAGCAAGCCGGGGCGCCGGGGGCCGAGACCTTCCGGCGCAAGCTCGAACACGCCGAAGACACCTGGGCAGTGCTGCTCGGGCCGCACCTGCAAAGCCTTGGCACAACGGCCCTGGAGGCTGAAGAGGCCAGCCACCTCACCTTCATGCGCAAGCTCGACTGGCCGATGAGCCGGCGCCTGCAGGATGAACTGCCCTACGTCAGCATCGAGTTCCCGCAACACCCCGAAAACGGCCGCCTGGTGATGCAGCTGCCCGAGCGCCTGCTGCCCACAGGCCTGACACCCTGGACCCATGTCATCACCCATGGCGTCGCGCCCACACTGCTCGCCCTGCTGCTGGGCCTGGCGATCTATCGGCAGCTGGTGGTGCCGCTCAACCGCCTGCGCGACCGCGCCGACGCCCTGCGTGCAGACGACCTGGACAGCCCGGGCCTGCCCCTGCAGGAACGCCGTGATGAGCTGGGGGAGCTGGCACAGGCCTTCGAACACATGGCCGTGCGCTTGCGCCAGAGCCTTGAGCAACAGCGCCTGCTGCTGCGCACGCTGTCCCACGAATTGCGCACGCCCCTGGCGCGGCTGCGCATCGCCCAGGACAGCGGCCTGCCGCCGGCACAACTGCGCGAGCGCCTGGCGCGCGAAGTCAACGACATGCAAAAGCTGCTTGAAGACACCCTCGACCTTGCATGGATGGACACCGAGCAGCCGCAACTGGCCACCGAGCCGGTGCTGATGCTGTCCGTGTGGGAGGCGCTGTGCCAGGACATTTGCTTCGAAAGTGGCTGGGATCCCTCGCGCCTGCCCTGCTCGCTGGGCATCGAATGCCGGGTGCAGGCCCATCTGGACAGCCTGGCCCAGGCACTGGAAAACCTGCTGCGCAATGCCATCCGCCACTCGCCCGACGGCGGCCGGGTCAGCCTCGATGGCTGGCGTGAGGGCGACTGTTGGCACCTGCGCCTGAGCGACCAGGGCCACGGCGTGGCGCAAGCTGACCTTGAACGCATCTTCCTGCCCTACCAGCGGTTGCCGGGTAGCGGTGCAGGCTTCGGCCTGGGGCTGGCCATCGCCCGCCGCGCCATCGAACTGCAAGGCGGCCGGCTGTGGGCCAGCAATGGCCACCCGGGTTTGTGCCTGCATGTGGTGCTGCCGGTTGGCCAGGATTGTTTAGAAAGTTAATCCGCTTTACGCCCAAACAGCACTGATTATCATCTGGCTTTTTCCATGCCAAGCCCTGACGAGAAGCCTGATGAGCAAGATGACCCTGCCCCTGATCATGGCACTGGCACTGGCCGCCCCCCTTGCCGTGGCGCAGCCGGAACGTGACCAGAAGATGGATACATCGCTACTGCAGCGTCAGGACCTGGCCTACCGCTTCAGCCACCTTGACCTGGATTCGGCCGACGGCCAGCGCCACTACCGCCTGTGGATCGGCAGGCCGGACCGTCCGGCCCCTGCCGCCGGTTATCCGGTGCTGTGGATGCTCGACGGCAATGCCGCGCTGGGCGCGCTTGATGGCCAGCAACTTAGCAAGCTCGCTGCCGGCCAGGCGCCATTGCTGGTGGCCGTGGGGTATCAGACCGAGCAGCGTATCGAGCGCGCCGGGCGCACCTTCGACTACACCCCGTCATTGCCTGGGCAGGCCGAACAGCGCGATCCGCTGAGCGGCCAACCCAGTGGCGGCGTCGATGCGTTCCTTGACCTGCTGACCCAGCAGATGCGACCGATGGTGGCCGGCGTGGCACCGATCGACCTGCAGCGGCAGACGCTGTGGGGGCATTCCTATGGTGGCCTGGCAGTGCTGCATGCGCTGTTCACCCGGCCGGCGCTGTTCAGTGACTATGCGGCGGCGAGCCCTTCGCTGTGGTGGAACGACGGGGTGATCGTACGTGAGGCGCAGGGGTTGCAGCAGCGCCTGGGGGATAGCCGGCCGCAGTTGTTGTTGATGCGCGGGAGCGACGAGCCGGCCAATCCGCGTATGCCGGTGAAAGGCGATGTGGAAAGACCGGCGCGGGAGCTGGCGGCGGATCTGGCTAGGGTGCCGGGGTTGCAGGTGCGCTTCGAGCGGTTCGAAGGGCTGGGGCATGGCCCGATGTTGCCGGCTTCGCTGCACAAAGTGGTTGAAGAAATGTCGCGGTAAACCTGTGCCCGCGAAGAGGCCGGTACAGGCAGCCAAAAGTCGTAGAACGCCGGGTTGCCAGCAGGGTGGCACAGTGCTGTATGCTTGCCCGGTCTTCAGGGCGGGGTGTAAGTCCCCACCGGCGGTAAATCGAAAGATGAGCCCGCGAGCGCCCCGGCCATGCCGGGGGTCAGCAGATCTGGTGCGACTCCAGAGCCGACGGTCATAGTCCGGATGAAAGAAGGCGTCAGGCAGGGGCCATTCGGGCGCCCTTGCGCGCGCATTTTGTTCGCCCCGAGACGTTCATCGATCATTCACGAGGAGCGTTTCATGTCCCCTTTGCTGCAAAAACAATTTCCCAATGTGTCCGCCGCCGTCGCCGCCTTCCAGGCTGGGCGCCCTGTGCTGCTGCTCGACGATGATGATCGCGAGGACGAAGCCGATATCGTCGCCGCCGCCGAAAACCTGTCGCTGCAGACCATGGCCATGATGATCCGCGACTGCAGCGGCATCGTCTGCCTGTGCCTGGACGAAGCCACTGTCGATGCCCTGCAGCTGGCGCCGATGGTGCAGAACAACCAGGCCCGCCACGGCACTGGCTTCACCGTCACCATCGAGGCCGCTGAAGGCGTGAGCACCGGCGTTAGCGCGCAGGACCGCATCACCACCATCGAGGCGGCGCTGCGCTCGACTGCCGAGCAACGCCTTATCGTCAGCCCGGGTCATGTGTTCCCGCTGCGCGCGCGTGAGGGTGGCGTGCTGGCCCGTCGCGGGCATACCGAAGGCTCGGTGGACCTGGCACGCCTGGCGGGTTTGCGCCCGGCAGCGGTGCTGTGCGAGCTGATGAACCCCGATGGCAGCATGGCGAGGGGTGAGCAGGTGGCGGTGTATGCGCGGCAGTACAACCTGCCGGTGCTGACCATTGAAGAACTGGCGCGGTGCCGTGAGGCAATGGTTGAACTGGAAGCCGAGCCTGCCTGATCCATCGCCCAGGCTTCAGAGCTGACACAACACCTGTAGGAGCGGCCTTGTGTCGCGAAAGGGCCGCATAGCGGCCCCAAAATTTGAGCGCAAATGCAAGAATGGCCGGGGCTGCATTGCAGCCCTTTCCGACCGGTCCGGCGCCCCGGCAAGGCCGCCCCTACAAATCAGCGCGTTAACCGATCAGGTAGCCGGATGTTTGCTCCCCCCGCCCCGCTCTGCTAACGTCGCGCGGTTCTGATCCGCCAACGAGACTGTCGCCATGGCCCGCAAAAAAGCCTCCATCGATTTCGAGCAATCCCTCGCCGACCTGCAAGCCCTGGTCGAGCGCCTGGAGAACGGCGAACTGTCGCTGGAAGACTCGCTGGCCGCGTTCGAGCAAGGCATCGCCCTGACCCGCGATTGCCAGGGTGCCCTGGCCCAGGCCGAACAGAAAGTACAAATTCTGCTGGAACGTGACGGCGAACTCGCCGCTCAGCCGTTCGATGCGGAGCCAGAAGCATGATCACTGCTTACCAGGCCAGCTGCCAGGCCCGTGTCGACGCCGCGCTCGAACCGCTGTTCCGCGCCCCGACAAAAGAGCTGGAACGTCTTTATGCCGCCATGCGCTACAGCGTGATGAACGGCGGCAAGCGTGTACGCCCGCTGCTTGCCTATGCTGCCTGCGAAGCCCTTGGCGCGCCAGCTGAGCACGCCAACGGTGCTGCCTGTGCAGTGGAGCTGATCCACGCCTACTCGCTGGTACACGACGACCTGCCGGCCATGGACGACGACGATTTGCGCCGTGGTCAGCCCACTACCCACAAAGCCTTCGACGAAGCCTGCGCGATTCTCGCCGGTGACGGTTTGCAGAGCCTGGCCTTCAGCGCCCTGCTCGACCCGCGCCTGAGCCCGCAGGCCGACAGCACCCGCCTGGCAATGGTTCAGGCCCTGGCCAAGGCCGCAGGACCTGCAGGCATGGTCGGCGGCCAAGCCATCGACCTCGGCTCGGTCGGCCTCAAGCTGGACCAGCAGGCCCTGGAGTTCATGCACCGGCACAAGACCGGCGCCCTGATCGAAGCCAGCGTGCGCCTGGGCGCCCTGGCCAGTGCCCGCGCCGAGCAGGGGCAGCTGGATGCCCTGCAGACTTATGCACAGTCCATCGGCCTGGCATTCCAGGTGCAGGACGATATTCTCGACGTGGAAAGCGACACCGCCACCCTGGGCAAGCGCCAGGGCGCCGACATCGCCCGCGACAAACCGACCTACCCGGCGTTGCTGGGGCTGGAAGCCGCCAAGGCCTATGCGGTCGAACTGCGCGACCAGGCGCTGGCCGCACTGCAAGGGTTTGGCGAAAACGCCGAGCCGCTGCGGGCGTTGGCGCGTTACATCGTCGAACGCCGTCACTGATTGAATGGGGCCGCTGCGCGACCCTTCGCGGGCACGCCCGCTCCCACAGGTGATGCGCTGTCCTTGTGGGAGCGGGCGTGCCCGCGAAGGGTTGCGAAGCAGCCCCCCGTGATACCCGTCTGAATGGGCAGTATTTCCCACAATGGGGTAAACTGCCGCGTCTTCACACACCTATAACGACTCGCCTGATGCCCACGACGTTTCAAGAGATCCCCCGCGAACGCCCGGTCACGCCGTTGCTCGACCGTGCTGACACGCCTGCCGGCCTGCGCCGGCTGGCCGAAGCCGACCTGGAGACCCTGGCTGACGAATTGCGCCAGGAGTTGCTCTACACCGTTGGTCAGACCGGTGGGCATTTCGGCGCCGGCCTGGGCGTCATCGAGCTGACGATCGCCCTGCATTACGTCTTCGACACCCCGGATGACCGGCTGGTGTGGGACGTCGGCCACCAGGCCTACCCCCACAAGATCCTCACCGGGCGCCGCAACCGCATGCTCAGCCTGCGCCAGAAGGACGGCATCGCCGCCTTCCCGCGCCGCAGCGAGAGCGAGTACGACACCTTCGGCGTCGGCCATTCCAGCACCTCGATCAGCGCGGCGCTGGGCATGGCCATTGCCGCCCGGCTGCAGAACAGCGCGCGCAAGTCGATCGCCGTGATCGGCGACGGCGCCCTCACTGCCGGCATGGCCTTCGAGGCGTTGAACCACGCCCAGGAAGTCAACGCCGACATGCTGGTGATCCTCAACGACAACGACATGTCGATTTCGCGCAATGTCGGTGGCCTGTCCAACTACCTGGCCAAGATCCTCTCCAGCCGCACCTACGCGAGCATGCGCGAAGGCAGCAAGAAGGTGCTGTCGCGCCTGCCCGGTGCCTGGGAAATCGCCCGTCGCACCGAGGAATATGCCAAGGGCATGCTGGTGCCGGGCACGCTGTTCGAAGAACTGGGCTGGAACTACATCGGCCCGATCGACGGCCATGACCTGCCGACCATGATCGCCACCCTGCGCAATATGCGTGACCTCAAGGGCCCGCAGTTCCTGCATGTGGTGACCAAGAAAGGCAAGGGTTTCGCCCCGGCCGAGATCGACCCGATCGGCTACCACGCCATCACCAAGCTCGAACCCGCCGACAAGCCGGCTGCGCCGAAAAAGGCCAGCGGGCCGAAGTACTCCGCCGTGTTCGGCCAGTGGCTGTGCGACATGGCTGCTGCCGACAAGCGCCTGGTAGGCATCACCCCGGCGATGAAGGAAGGTTCCGACCTGGTCGCCTTCAGCGAGCGCTACCCGCAACGCTATTTCGACGTGGCGATCGCCGAGCAGCACGCGGTCACCCTCGCAGCCGGCATGGCCTGCGAAGGCAGCAAGCCGGTGGTGGCGATCTACTCCACCTTCCTGCAACGTGCGTACGACCAGTTGATCCACGACGTGGCGGTGCAGAACCTCGATGTCCTGTTCGCCATCGACCGTGCTGGCCTGGTCGGCGAAGACGGCCCGACCCACGCAGGCAGCTATGACCTGTCGTACCTGCGCTGCATCCCGGGCATGCTGGTGATGACCCCGAGCGACGAGAACGAGCTGCGCAAGATGCTCAGCACCGGCCACCTGTACAACGGCCCGGCGGCCGTGCGCTACCCGCGTGGCACCGGCCCGAATGCGCCGATCAGCGGCGACCTCGAACCGCTGGAAATCGGCAAGGGCGTGGTACGCCGCCAAGGCGAGAAAGTGGCCCTGCTGGTGTTCGGCGTGCAGTTGACCGAGGCCCTGCAGGTTGCCGAGCAGATCAACGCCACTGTGGTCGACATGCGCTTCGTCAAGCCACTGGACGAGGCTCTGGTGCTGGAAATGGCTGCCAGCCATGAGCTGCTGGTAACCATCGAAGAGAACAGCATCATGGGGGGCGCCGGGGCGGCCGTGGGCGAGTTCCTGGCCCAAGAGGGCGTGGTCAAGCCATTGCTGCACCTGGGGCTGCCGGATATCTATGTCGAACATGCCAAGCCGGCGCAGATGCTAGCCGAGTGTGGGCTGGATGCGGTTGGCATCGAAGCCTCGGTGAAAGCCCGTATCGACAGGCTCGGCCTGTAAATTTTGGGGCCGCTTTGCGGCCCTTTCGCGACACAAGGCCGCTCCTACACAGGATCGCGCAATCCTGTAGGAGCGGCCTTGTGTCGCGATCGAGGGCGCAGCCCTCGCAAAATGGAACAGCCAGTGAAAATTTCGACCTTTGCCACCCTGCTCTGCCTCCCCATGCCATTGTTGGCCGCCGAACGCGACGACGCCCTCAAGCTCCCCGATGTGCTGATCAGCGCCAACCGCCAGGTCGAATCACGCACCGCCACCAGCGCCGCCAACACCGTCTTCACCCGCGCCGACATCGACCGCCTGCAGCCCGGCAGCGTCACCGACCTGCTCGCCCGCGTGCCCGGCGTGCAAGTCGCGCCCACCGGGGGTCGCGGCAGCCTGCCGGGCATCTTCATCCGTGGCACCAAGGCCGCCCAGAGCCTGGTACTGGTCGATGGCGTGCGCATCGCCAACGCCACCTCCGGCGACAGCGGCCTGCAGTTTCTGGATGTCGACCAGATCGAGCGCGTCGAGGTGCTGCGCGGCTCACGATCGGCGGTGTATGGCAGCGATGCCATAGGCGGGGTGATCCAGATCTTCACCCGCCGCAGCAGTGGCCCCGGCCTGCAACCGCGCCTGCGCCTGGCAGCGGGCAGCAACCAGACGTTCCAGCGCAGCCTGGGGCTGTCTGGCGGGGACGACGCCACCCGTTTCAACCTCGGCGCCAGCCTGGATGAAACCGCCGGCATCGACTCGACCGGGCCGTCGTTTGCCAGCGATGGTGACCATGATGCCTACCGCAACAAGTCGCTCAACCTGAGCCTGAGCCATACCTTTGGCGAGCGCTTCGAAGCCGGCCTGAACCTGCTCGACAGCCGCGGACGCAGTGAATACGACAACCCGTTCGGCCGCTTCGACCCTGTTACGTTTCAGAGCTTCGGGCAAAAGCCCTACACCGACTTCGACGTCAGCAGCCTGGGCAGCTACCTAGACGCCCAGTTCAGCGACCTCTGGCATTCGCGCCTGGAGCTCGGCCACAGCGAAAACCGTGATGACAAACGCGACAAGCTCAGCGATGAGCGTTTCGTGTTCAACACCTACCGCGACCAGGTCACCTGGCAGAACGACCTCGCACTGACCGAGCGGCACAACCTGCTGCTGGGTGGTGACTGGTACCAGGACCGCGTACACGGCAGCACCGACTTTACCGAGGACAGCCGGTGGAACCGTGCGGCCTTCATCCAGCACCGCTACAGCGGCGAAGATTTTTCCACCGAGGTCGGTGTAAGGCGCGATCAGAACCAGCAGTTCGGCGGCCAGACCACTTGGAGTGGCAGCCTCACCGTACCGTTGGATGCCCGCAACGACGTGCTGCTGTCCTACAGCGAAGGCTTCCGCGCCCCGACGTTCAACGACCTGTACTACCCGCAGTTCAGCAACCCGGACCTCAAGCCTGAGCGTTCGAAAAGCTATGAAGTGCAGTGGCGCAGCCAGCTCACCCACGACAGCCGCCTGGAAACCTCGCTGTACCGCACCGACCTGCGCGATGCGATCATCTTTGGCCAGGACTCGATCCCGCGTAACGTGGCTTCGGCGCGCATCAACGGCCTGGAAATGGCCCTCGACCAGCAATGGGGCGAATGGCGCAGCCAACTGGGCCTGGCGCTGATCGACCCGCGCGACCGCGACAGTGGCCACACCCTCGCCCGCCGCGCCCGGCGCACCCTGAGCCTGGACCTGGATCGCCAATTCGAACGGTTCAGTGTGGGCGGCAGCTGGCAAGCGGTCAGCGCCAGCTACGACGATGAAGCCAACCGCAACCGCCTGGGCGGCTACGGCCTGCTTGGCCTGCGTGCGGGCTGGGCAGCAACGGAGGAGCTGAAGCTGGAAGTGAAGCTGGATAACCTGCTGGACAAGGGTTACAGCCGGGCGCTGTACAGCTTCGACGGTGCCAGCTACGGCTACCGCGAAGAAGGCCGCACCGCGCTGTTCAGCGTCACCTGGACGCCGGCACTCTAGCCGCCAGCAGCGCGCACAGGCGGGCGGTGGCTTCGATCATCTGCCCGCTGGGCCGCTCCAGCCCCTTGTCCGGCACTACCAGCAAGCCATTCCCCGCCACCGCGCTTAACCGTGGCCAAGCCTTCCAGCTCGCCAGCTGCGCCTGATCCGCTGCCAGAATCACCTGCGGGTCGCGCATCAGCACCGACTCTACATTCACCTGCGGTGCCGGCTGGCTCAGGTCGGCAAACACATTGCGCGCTCCGCACACCGTCAGAGCATCGCTGACCACCTGCCGTCCGCCCAAGGTGTACAGTGGCCGGTCCCATACCTGGTAGAAGACTCGCAGCGGCTGCTCGCGCCGATACTGCCGGCGCAGCTGCTGCAAACGCTCGCGCAGGGCCTGTACATAGGGCCGGCCTTGTTCGCCCCGCCCAACACGCACGGCAATGGCCTCGATCTGCTCGAGCAACTGGTTCAGGTCGTGGGGTTCGGCGCTGTAAGTGGCAATGCCCAGGCGCTTGAGCTGGTCGCGCTGGGCCGGCGCCACGCTGCCGGGCCAGAGCAGCAACAGGTCAGGCTTGAGGCTGAGCAGGGTTTCCATGTCCAGCTGGCCCTGGCGCCCGACCGAAGGCAGCTGTTGCAGCGCTTGCGGCCGCTCGCCTCCATCCAGCACGCCTACCAGCAGGTCGTCGGCGTGCAGTTCGAGCATGATTTCTGTCATCGAAGGTGCAAGGCTGACCACGCGCAAAGGCTCGCCTGCTCTCGCACCAAAGGCCAGCAGCGCCAGCAAGCAGAGCAGGACGCGCATCAGCCCAGTTGACGAGGAATGCGATAGAGGTACAGCAACACCACGGTGGACAGCGCAAGCAGGAACTGTGGCACCGCTTCGAGCCCGACCAGCACCGACAGCGCGGCAACCCAGGCCGGGAAGCAGGCGAACAGCATGGCCATGCGCCGCACTTGCGCCAGGGTGATCCAGGCGGATGGCTCTTCAGACGTACCCAGCACCTTCGAGGTGGCGATCAGCGCCCGCTTGTAGGCGCCGAAGCGCGGCAGGCTGAGAAACATGGTCGCGGCACCGGCGATGAACAGCGGCATCGCCAGCACCGGGATCAGCGCATCGCCACCACCGAAGGCCCAAGCCATGACCGGCAGCGGCACCAGGCCGACCGCCAGGTACTGCCACCAGGCCAGCGTCAGGCGCCGCTTGACCTCGCCACGGGTCACGCCTGGGGCACCTCGCCCTGGTGTTCGTTGCCCAGCATGTGGCCGAGCTTGCCGGCCTTGGTCGCCAGGTAGTAGCGGTTGTGCGGGTTGTGCCCGGTGTGCAGTGGCACGCGCTCGGCGACCTTGATGTTCATGTCGGTCAGCGCCTTGACCTTGCGCGGGTTGTTGGTCATCAGGCGCAGCGATTTCACGCCCAGGTGCTCGAGCATCGGCAGGCACATCGCGTAGTCGCGCTGGTCGGCGGCGAAGCCCAGGCGCTCGTTGGCCTCGACGGTGTCGGCACCACCGTCCTGCAGTTCATAGGCGCGAATCTTGTTCAACAGGCCGATGCCACGGCCTTCCTGACGCAGGTACAGCAGCACGCCACGGCCTTCGCGGGCGATCGCCTGCAGTGCGGCTTCCAGCTGCGAGCCGCAGTCGCAGCGCTGGCTGAACAGGGCGTCGCCGGTCAGGCACTCGGAGTGCAGGCGCCCGAGCACCGGCTCGCCGTCAGCGAAATCACCCAGGCTGAGCACCACGTGCTCACGGCCGGTGGCTTCGTCGAGGAAGCCATGCATGGTGAAGATCGCAAAGGGAGTCGGGAGTTTCGAGGCGGCAACAAAGACGACGGGCACGTTGTGCTCCTGGATAAGTAGGAAATTTCTCTGCAGCGATTGTATCAGCAGGTCGGCGCGTGTGCGCTCGTTGAATACCGTGGCTTAAGATCGAAAAGTTCGATGCTTAGCTGCCCCTGTGGGAGCGGGCGCGCCCGCGAAGAATCCAACGCGGTGCATGGCACCGGCTGCGCCGGTGTTCGCGGGCACGCCCGCTCCCACAGGGTCTGTGCCAGAGCGGGTTATTGCGGTTTGCTGTCCGGGGTAAAGGGGTACGGTTGGTTCCAGTGCTCGAAGATCGGCTTCAACTCACCACTGCGCACCAGTTCGGCCATGCGTTTGTCGAACAGGTCACTCAGGGCCTTGGCATGCTCGTTCCTGGAAAAAGCCAGGTACAGCGGCAGTTCGGCGACATGGGTCCTGCGGAAACGCTCAGGCTGCGAGCTCTGCCCGAGCACATAGTCGACTTCGGTCTGCGCATCGATGTAGAAATCCACCCGCTCATGCTCGAGCATCGGCAAGATACCCTCACGGCGCTGGATTTCACGGAAGTTGCTCGCGTTGGGCAGGTAGCTGCCATAGTCATAGCCGCGCACCCAGGCCAGGCGGTACTGACCGACAGTGGCCAAGGTCGGCACCGGCTTGCTGGCAAGGCCCAGGGCATAGATGTGGTCCATGTCGAAATGCCAACGCGGATAAAGGTTGTCGTCGTTTTCTTCCTTGTACGACCCGACCCAGGCATCGGCCTCGCCACGCCTCACCAGGCCGACCGCGCGGCTGTAAGGCGCGCTCTGGGTCATGACCTTGACGCCGGCAGGCTCGAACACCTTGCGCAGCACATCCCAGGCCACGCCACTGCCATCGGCATTGGTGTAGTCGATCCACTCCTCGCTGACCAGGTGAATCTGCCTGGGTAGCGCATCGGCCGCCATCACCCAAGGGGCGAGGCTCAGCAGCATTGCTAGCAGCACAGTCCTTATGGCCATCGAAATGCTCCCTGTTTCAGCCTACCGCCCACACCAGAATCTGCATGCCCAGCCAGGCGAACACCCCAGCCAGGATATCGTCGAGCATGATCCCGACACCCCCGTGCACATGGCGGTCGATCCAGCGAATCGGCCAGGGCTTGAGGATGTCGAAGAAGCGGAACATCAGGAACCCGGCGAGGATCCACTGCCACCCTTCCGGCACCAGCCAGAGGGTGATCCACATGCCGACCATCTCGTCCCAGACAATGCCTTCATGGTCGTGCACACGCAAGTCATTCGCAACTTTGCCGCACAGCCAGAACCCGAACAGCATCATCACGCCCAGCAGCAACCAGTAGCCCCAGTCGGGCAGCATCTGCCACAGCGGGATGAACGGGATCGCTACCATCGAGCCCCATGTACCGGGGGCCTTGGGCAGGGTGCCGGAGCCGAAGCCAAAGGCGATGAAGTGCCACGGGTTGCGCCAGACCGATGGCGGAACGAACTCCGCTGGCACCTGGTTGGGGTGGTCGGTCACGGTGTCTCCCTAAAGTGTTGATAGCCCCGTTGAACCGGGGTGATGTCCTGCCCCTGCGGATCGCGCAGGGTCACGCCCTGGCCTTCGAGCACGCGACCGATCACGTGCACCTCGGCGACACCGGGCCCGCTCAACGCGGCGAGCGCCGACGGCGGCAGGGTGAAGGCCAGCACGTAGTCGTCGCCGCCGGTCAGCGCTGCCTGCCGGGCCGCCTCATGGCCAAGGAAGGCCTCTAATGCTGGAGACACTGGCACCTGCGCCAGGTTCACCTCGAGTGCGACCCCGGAGGCCTTGGCGATGTGCCCGCAGTCGGCGAGCAGGCCATCGGAAATATCCAATGCCGCCGTGGCACGGCCGCGCAGCAGTTGGCCAAGGTTGAGCTGCGGCATCGGTGACCAATAGTGATCGAGCAGCGGCTCGGCCAGTTCGGCCGGTGCCTCACGCTCACCCAGCACCAGCGGCAACGCTCCGGCCGCCTTGCCCAGCGAACCGCCGACACACAACAAATCACCTGGCCGCGCGCCGCTGCGGCGCAACGCCTGGCCGGCCGGCACACGGCCGAACACGGTGACGGTGATGCTCAGAGGACCACGGGTGGTATCGCCACCAATCAGGCTCATGCGGCAACGGTGAGCCATACGGCTCAGGCCGTCGGCGTAGGCCGCCAGCCAGTCGGGGCCGACATCCGGCAGGGTCAGGGCGAGGGTGAAGCCGATCGCCGTCGCGCCCATGGCCGCCAGGTCACTGGCCGCCACGGCCAACGAGCGCTGGCCAAGCAGCAGCGGATCGCAGACAGCGGGGAAATGCACCCCGGCGACCAGGGTGTCGGTCGACACCGCCAGTTGCTCACCGGGGGGAAGGTCCAGCAGGGCGCAGTCGTCGCCGATGCCCAGAACCACGCCCTCGCCGCCCCGCGCACAAGGCGCGGCTGCGAAATAATGGTTGATCAGCTCGAACTCACCCATGGCTCGACAGCGCCAGGATCAGCGCTTGTTCGCCTTGACTTCGGCTTCACGCAGCGATGGCGCCAGCTTGTCCAGTACACCGTTGACGAACTTGTGGCCGTCAGTGGCGCCGTAGACCTTGGCCAGTTCCACGCCTTCGTTGATCACGACGCGGTACGGCACGTCGACGCGCTTGATCAGCTCCCAGGTGGACAGGCGCAGCACGGCCAGTTCGACCGGGTCGAGCTCATCCATGGCGATTGCCATGCACGGCTTCAGCGCGTTGTCGATTTCGCCCTGGATCGCCGGAACCCCATGCAGGATCTCGCGGAAATAGGCACCGTCGACATCGCTAAAATCGTTATCGACCCGGAACTGCGCTTCGATCTCGTTCAGCGAGTGCTTGGCCATGTGCCATTGATACAGCGCCTGGGTCGCGAGCTTGCGGGCTTCGCGGCGCTTGGCGCTCTTCGATGGCTTGCCGGCATCCGCAGGTTTTGGATCGCGCGGGTTGAAACGATCGCTTTCGTCGCTAATCACTTGGCCTCCAACTGCGCCAGCAGGCTGACCATTTCCAGTGCGGACAGGGCAGCTTCACCGCCTTTGTTGCCAGCCTTGGTGCCGGAGCGCTCGATGGCTTGCTCGATGGAGTCGACGGTCAGCACGCCGAAGGCCACCGGTACACCGAACTCCATGGACACCTGGGCCAGGCCCTTGGTGCATTCGCCCGCCACGTATTCGAAGTGCGGGGTACCGCCACGGATCACTGCGCCCAGGGCGATGATCGCGTTGTATTCACCCTGCTGGGCGACTTTCTGTGCCACCAGCGGGATTTCGAACGCACCCGGGGCACGGATGATGGTGATGTCGCTTTCGCTGACACCGTGGCGTACCAGGGTATCAACGGCGCCGCTTACCAGGCTTTCGACGACGAAGCTGTTGAAGCGGCCAACCACCAAAGCATAGCGACCTTTGGGGGCAATGAAGGTACCTTCGATGGTCTTCAGGGTCATTCCGATATTCTCATCTTCAAGAGCGAGGCCGCATACAAGCGGCCTCGGCAGGGGTCTGGACTCAAGCTCAAGGGCGTCAATGCCGCCTCAAGTCACTCGGAGGGCACGTATTCTACAACTTCCAGATCGAATCCGGATAT
Organism: Pseudomonas sp. NPDC089996; assembly: GCF_044748405.1. NCBI lineage: Bacteria > Pseudomonadati > Pseudomonadota > Gammaproteobacteria > Pseudomonadales > Pseudomonadaceae > Pseudomonas > Pseudomonas sp. NPDC089996. Next base: position 211,958 of record NZ_JBIVGA010000009.1, read on the forward strand.
CGCATTGAACTTCATCGGCGAACTCATCAGGCGCATCTTGCGCACGCCGAGGTCGCGCAGGATCTGCGAACCGGCACCGACGGTGCTGTAGGTGGTCGGTGCCTTGGTCGGCGCATCGCCCGCGCTTTCGCGGATGTGCGCCAGCAGCACGTCGCCGTCCAGCGGGTGGCCCAGCAGCAGCACCACGCCACTGCCCGCCTCGGCCACGGCGGCCATGGCCGCGCGCAGGCTCCAGCGGCCCGGCTGCTTGACCAGCAGCAGGTCGCGCAGCGGGTCCATGTTGTGCACGCGCACCAGGGTCGGCTGCTCGGCGCAGATGTTGCCCAGGGTCAGGGCCATGTGCACGTCGCCTTCCACCGCGTCACGGTAGGTAACCAGGTTGAACTCGCCCAGCTCGCTCTCGATCGGCTGCTCGGAGACGCGTTGCACGGTACGCTCGTGGATCATGCGGTAGTGGATCAGGTCGGCGATGGTGCCGATCTTCAGGCCATGCTCGGCGGCGAACACTTCCAGCTCGGCGCGGCGCGACATGGTGCCGTCGTCGTTCATGACTTCGCAGATCACACCGCTCGGCTCGAAACCGGCCATGCGCGCCAGGTCGCAGGCTGCTTCGGTGTGGCCGGCGCGGGCCAGGGTGCCGCCTGGCTGGGCCATCAGCGGGAAGATGTGGCCTGGGCTGACGATGTCTTCGGCCTTGGCGTCCTTGGCAGCGGCAGCCTGCACGGTGCGCGCGCGGTCAGCCGCGGAGATGCCGGTGGTGACGCCTTCGGCGGCTTCGATCGACACGGTGAACTTGGTGCCGAAACCCGAGCCATTGCGCGGTGCCATCAGCGGCAGCTTCAGGGTTTCGCAGCGCTCGCGGGTCATCGGCATGCAGATCAGGCCGCGGGCGTGCTTGGCCATGAAGTTGATGTGCTCGGGCAGGCAGCACTCGGCCGCCATGATGATGTCGCCTTCGTTCTCGCGGTCTTCGTCATCCATGAGGATGACCATTTTGCCCTGGCGGATGTCTTCGACCAGTTCTTCGATGCTGTTGAGCGCCACTCGGCACCCCCTTCTCAATCAGGATTTCAAGAAGCCGTTGGCGGCCAGGAAGCTTTCGGTAATGCCACTGCCCTTGCTCGGTTCGGCAGCCTTGTCGCCCAGCAGCAGACGCTCCAGGTAACGGGCCAGCAAGTCGACCTCAAGGTTTACCCGACGCCCTGCGCGGTAGTCGGCCATGATGGTTTCGGACAGGGTGTGCGGGACGATGGTCAGCTCGAATTCGGCGCCATTGACCTCATTGACCGTCAGGCTGGTGCCGTCGACGGTGATCGAACCCTTGTGGGCGATGTATTTGGCCAGCTCCTTGGGCGCACGCACGCGGAACTGGATGGCGCGGGCGTTATCGCTGCGCGAGATGATTTCGCCGACGCCATCGACATGGCCGCTGACCAGGTGGCCGCCCAGGCGGGTGGTCGGGGTCAGGGCCTTCTCGAGGTTGACCTTGCTGCCGCTCTTGAGGTCGATGAACGCGGTGCGTTTGAGGGTCTCGACACTGACGTCGGCCCAGAAACCATTGCCCGGCAGCTCGACGGCGGTCAGGCACACACCGTTGACGGCAATGCTGTCGCCGAGCTTGACGTCACCCAGGTCGAGCTTGCCGGTTTCGACGTAGACGCGCACGTCACCGCCCTTGGGGGTCAGGCTGCGGATGGTGCCGATGGATTCGATGATGCCGGTGAACATGGGGACTTCCTCAGAAACGGGTTGCGCGGGGCAAGCCCGGCATTATACGCCGGGTGCCGGCAGGGGGATGGCTGTGACCCGCCAGTCATCGCCCACTGCGCGCATTTCGGTGATTTTCAGCCGCGGCGCCTGGCTCATCTTGTCCAGCGGCCAGTCCAGCAATGGCCGGGCATGGGAGCCGAGGAAGGTACCGGCGACGAACAGCTGGTACTCGTCGACCAGACCCAGCTGGGCAAAGGCGCCGACCAGGCCGGCACCGGCCTCCAGCAAGATTTCGTTGACGCCGCGCGCGGCCAGCGTCTGCAGCAGTGCCGGCAGGTCCACCTGGCCATTGTCGCCCGGCAGGCTGAGCAGCTCATGGCCAGCAGCGGCATAGCGCGGGTCATCTGCGACGGCGGTGACCACCAGCGCCGGGCCGGCCTGGAAGAACGGAGCGTCCAGCGGCAGGCGCAGACGGCCGTCGACCAGCACGCGCAAGGGTGTGCGGCTCAGCGCCAGGGCGGTGGTTTCGGTATCCAGGCCCAGTTCGGCGCCACGCACGGTCATGCGGGCGTTGTCGGCCAGCACGCTGGCGGCACTGGTCAGCACCACACTGGAGCGGGCGCGCAGGCGCTGTACTGCCGAGCGCGCAGCGGGCCCGGTGATCCACTGGCTTTCGCCGCTGGCCATGGCGGTGCGGCCGTCCAGGCTCATCGCCAGTTTGGCGCGGACGAACGGCAGGCCGTGCTCCATGCGCTTGAGGAAGCCGGGGTTGAGGGCGCGGGCTTCGGCTTCAAGCACGCCGCTGGCCACGATGATGCCGGCGTCTGCCAGGCGCCGCAGGCCTTGGCCTGCGACTTGCGGATTGGGGTCCTGCATGGCGGCGACCACCCGGGCCACTCCGGCCTTGACCAGCGCCTCGGCGCACGGCGGGGTGCGGCCATGGTGGCTGCACGGCTCCAGGGTCACATAGGCACAGGCGCCGCGCGCCAGTTCGCCGGCCTGGCGCAGGGCATGCACTTCGGCATGCGGCTCGCCGGCACGCACGTGCCAGCCTTCACCGACCACCTCGCCATCGCGGACGATCACGCAACCCACACGCGGGTTGGGGTGGGTGGTGTACACGCCCTTGCGCGCCAGCTCCAGCGCGCGGGCCATGTAATGGGCATCGAGAAACGCGGTCTGGCTGGGCATGCTCACTCTTTGGCCGGCTCGCGGGCCAGGCGGTCGATTTCTTCGCGGAATTCGTCGAGGTCCTGGAAGCGCCGGTACACCGAGGCGAAGCGGATGTAGGCGACTTCATCGAGCTTGCGCAGCTCGGCCATGACCATTTCACCCACCACCAGCGACTTGACCTCACGCTCGCCGGTGGCGCGCAGGCGGCTCTTGATATGCGCCAGTGCCGCTTCCAGCCGCTCGACGCTCACCGGGCGCTTCTCCAGCGCGCGCTGCATGCCGGCGCGCAACTTGTCTTCATCGAAGGGTTGGCGTGTGCCGTCCTGCTTGATCAGCCGCGGCAGCACCAGTTCGGCGGTTTCGAAGGTGGTGAAGCGCTCGCCGCAGGCGACGCATTCACGGCGGCGGCGCACCTGTTCGCCCTCGGCGACCAGACGCGAGTCGATGACCTTGGTGTCGTTGGCACCGCAAAAGGGACAGTGCATGGTGGCAGGCAACAAAAAAAGGGAGGGCCATGGTAGCGCATTGCACTGGCAAGACAAGCCAAAGGGGTTAACATCCATACAATTCTGCCTGTAAAGGACCCACCCATGTATCTTCGTGCGCTCCTCGTGCTGTGCTGCGCTTCCCTGCTCGCTGCCTGCGGCAGTGACCGCCCCAAGAACGAAGCAACCCCCGTGCCCGTACCGGCCAAGGTGGCGAAAAACGCCCAACCGCTTGGCCCGCTGCCGGCCTATCAGCGTGAGTTGAGCGGCACCTTGCTGGAGATCCCCGCCGGCGCGGATGTGGAGCTGGCGCTGCTGGTCATCGACGAGCGCGACCGCCCGCAACAGCTGCTGGCCAGCAGCACCCTGACCGGCACCGGCCAGGCCCTGCCCTATCACCTGCGCTTCAACCCCGAAGCCTTCCCGGCCGGTGCCCGCGTCGAGCTGCGCGGGCGCGCCAGCAACTCCGGCCAGCTGATTATGCACCTGCCCCCCGTGCGCATCAGCCAGGCCCAGACCCAGGCCACCGGCCCGCTGCGTTTCGAGAAGGCGCCATAAGTGGTGCCACTTGCCCTGCAACATGCCCTCAGCGGCCTGATCGGCGAAGCGCGACTGGTGGTAAGCGAATTGCCCGGGTGCGAACTGAAGCTATGGCTGATCGATGATCAGAACATGGACCGCGCCTTCAGCAGCGAAGAAACCCGTCGCATCCTCGAAGAGCCACCGTACTGGAGCTTCTGCTGGGCAAGCGGCCTGGCCATGGCCCGCTACCTGGCAGCGCATCCCGAATGGGTTGCTGGCAAGCGCGTGCTGGACTTCGGTGCCGGCTCAGGCATCGCCGGGATCGCGGCGGCCCGTGCGGGGGCGCTGGAAGTGGTCGCCTGTGACCTCGACCCACTGGCCCTGCAAGCCTGCCGCGCCAACGCCCAGCTCAACGATGTCGAACTGGGTTACAGCACCGACTTCTTCGCCGAAGCCGACCGCTTCGACCTGATTCTGGTCGCCGACGTGCTGTACGATCGCGCCAACCTTCCGCTGCTCGATGCCTTCCTTGGCCGTGGCCGTCAGGCACTGGTGGCCGACTCGCGTGTGCGTGATTTCAGCCATCCGTTGTACCAGCCGCTTGGCGTGCTCGAAGCCCTGACCCTGCCGGACCTGGCCGAGCCACACGAATTCCGCCGGGTCAGCCTGTACCACGCCAGCCGCGAGCCTTTATAGTGGTGCCATTCACGGATTTACGAGAGTCGCGATGAGCCAGCAAACCCCGTACATTTTTGACGCCACCGATGCCAACTTCCAGCAGCTGGTGATCGAGAACTCCTTCCACAAGCCGGTACTGGTGGACTTCTGGGCCGAGTGGTGCGCGCCGTGCAAGGCGCTGATGCCGCTGCTGGCCAAGATCGCCGAGGGTTACCAGGGCGAATTGCTGCTGGCCAAGATCAACTGCGACGTCGAACAGCAGGTAGTTGCCCAGTTCGGTATCCGCAGCCTGCCGACCGTGGTGCTGTTCAAGGATGGCCAGCCGGTCGACGGCTTTGCCGGCGCGCAGCCGGAGTCGGCGATCCGCACCATGCTCGAGCCGCATGTACAGATGCCGGCCGCCCCGACTGCTTCGCCGCTGGAGCAGGCCAAGGCACTGTTTGCCGAAAGCCGTTTTGCCGAGGCCGAAGCTGCACTGCAGGTACTGCTGGGCGAAGACAACAGCAATGCCGAGGCATTGATCCTGTATGCCCGCTGCCTGGCTGAGCGCGGTGAACTGGGCGAGGCTCAGGTGGTGCTGGACGCCGTCAAGACCGATGAGCACAAGGCTGCATTGGCCGGCGCCAAGGCCCAGCTGACCTTCTTGCGCCAGGCTGCCAGCCTGCCGGAAGTCGCCGACCTGAAGAGCCGCCTGGCGCAAAACCCGCAGGATGACGAGGCGGCCTACCAGCTGAGCATTCAACAACTGGCGCGTCAGCAGTACGAGGCGGCGCTGGAAGGGTTGCTGAAGCTGTTCCAGCGTAATCGCGGGTACGAGAATGGCTTGCCGCAGAAGGCGATGCTGCAGGTGTTCGAGTTGCTGGGCAGTGATCATCCGCTGGTGGGCGTGTACCGCCGTCGTTTGTCTTCGGCCATGTTCTGACCTTGAGATTTTGGGGCCGCTTTGCGGCCCTTTCGCGACACAAGGCCGCTCCTGCAAGGGATCGCGCGGTCTCTTGTAGGAGCGGCCTTGTGTCGCGAAAGGGCTGCAGAGCAGCCCCAGAATCCAGAACCTCACCCCACCCAATGATACACCGGCGCATCGACGCCACTTTCCACCTTCACCTCACTGCTGTGGCGCAAACGCACCAGCAGCCGCTTGCCCGCCGCCGTGCTCCCGGTCAGCCCCTCCAGCCGGTCGAGCAACTCCGGCCCACTCATCTGCCCCGCCTCACGCAGCAGCTCACGCGCCGCATGCCACTGCCCATCATCCTGACGCGGTGCTGCGGCCACGGCGACCGGTTCAGCTACCGGCACCTCGATCTGCCGCCCCAGCTGCGCCCACTCCTGCGGCTCCAGCTCGATGGTCAGGTCTACCGGCCAGTCACCAATCTGCCCACGAATTCTCACGATGCGCCCCTTGAGCTCAAGTCAATGCAACCATGCTACCGCAACATGAAAGCTGTGCCACACAGGCTGGCGGCGCAAATAAAAGTTGTTATAACATAACTCAATATTCCAGCCCCCTCTCGGAGTCGCCCATGCGCCGCCTGCTACTCGCCCTGCCCTTTGCCCTTCTGCCCCTGGCTGTGGCCCATGCCCACGACGAACATGACCATGATCATGCTCACGGCACCCTGGGCGCCCACGAGCATGGCGTGGCCAAGCTCAATGCGGTGCTCGACGGCAACACCCTGGAGCTGGAGCTGGACAGCCCGGCGATGAACCTGGTCGGTTTCGAACACGTGGCCAGCAGCGAGGCCGATAAGGCCAAGGTCGCCTCCGTGCGCCAGCAGCTCGAGCAACCGCTGAAGCTGTTCAACCTGGCATCTGCCGCCGGCTGCAAGGAAGACCAGCAAGAACTGGAAAGCCCGCTGTTTGGAGATGCAGCCAAGACTGACGACGATGGTGACGAGCACGAGAAAGACCATGTGCACAGCGACATCAATGCCCACTACCAGCTGACCTGCGCCGCTCCGGACAAACTCGCCCAGATCGACCTCGCGCCGTTCTACAAGGCCTTCCCGGCCACCCAGAAGATCAACGTGCAACTGATCGGTCCGAATGGTCAGAAAGGCGTCGAAAGCTCGCCCGCCAAGGCTATGGTCGCATTCTGAAATGAGCCAGGCGTTGATTGAACTGCAGGACCTGGTGTTCGCCTGGCCCGGCCAGGCGCCGCTGCTGGATATTCAGGCGTTTCACCTGCAAGCCGGTGAAGCACTGTTCCTCAAGGGCCCCAGCGGCAGTGGCAAGACCACGCTGCTGGGGCTGCTCGGCGGGGTCAACCGGCCGGGCCAGGGGCGTATCCGGCTGCTCGGGCAGGACCTTGCCTTGCTCGGCCAAGGCGCGCGTGACCGCTTCCGGGTCGACCACACCGGCTACATCTTCCAGCAGTTCAACCTGCTGCCGTTCCTTTCCGTGCGGGAAAACGTCGAGCTGCCGTGCCGCTTCTCGCGCAGCCGCGCCGAACGGGCCATGCAGCGCCACGGCAGCATCGACCAGGCCGCCAGCGAACTGCTCGCGCACCTGGGTCTGGGCGACCCGGCGCTGCTTGCGCGGCGTGCCGACAGCCTGTCGATCGGCCAGCAGCAACGCGTCGCAGCAGCCCGCGCACTGATCGGCCAGCCCGAGCTGGTGATCGCCGACGAGCCGACTTCGGCGCTGGATGCCGACACCCGCGAGGCATTCATCCGCCTGCTGTTCGACGAGTGCCGCGCGGCCGGTTCCAGCCTGTTGTTCGTCAGCCATGACCAGAGCCTGGCACCGCTGTTCGACCGTCACCTGTCCCTGGCCGAACTCAACCGCGCCGCCAAGCCCCGGGAGGCCTGATGTACCTGTTCCGCCTTGCCCTGGCCAGCCTGGCCAACCGCCGTTTCACCGCGTTTCTCACGGCCTTCGCCATCGCCCTGTCGGTGTGCCTGCTGCTGGCTGTCGAGCGCGTGCGCACCGAAGCTCGCGCCAGCTTCGCCAGCACCATCAGCGGCACCGACCTGATCGTCGGCGCCCGTTCGGGCTCGGTGAACCTGCTGCTGTATTCGGTATTCCGCATCGGCAACGCCACCAACAACATTCGCTGGGACAGCTACCAGCACTATGCCCAGGACCCACGCGTGAAGTGGGCGATCCCAATTTCGCTGGGCGACTCGCACCGGGGTTACCGGGTCATGGGCACCACCACGGACTATTTCAGCCATTATCAGTACGGGCGCCGGCAACATCTGGAACTGAGCCAGGGCCGCGAATTCGCCAGCGACCCGTTCGAAGTGGTGCTCGGCGCCGAAGTGGCCGACGCGCTGCACTACAAGCTTGGTGACAAGCTGGTCCTGGCCCATGGCGTGGCAGCGATCAGCCTGGTCAAACACGACGACAAGCCGTTCACCGTGGTCGGCGTGCTCAAGCGCACCGGCACGCCGGTCGACCGCACCCTGCACATCAGCCTGGGCGGCATGGAGGCCATCCACATCGACTGGCACAACGGCGTGCCCGCCCGTGGTGCCGGGCGCATCAGTGCCGAGCAGGCGCGGACCATGGACTTGCAGCCGGCGGCCATTACCGCGTTCATGCTCGGCCTGAACAGCAAGATCGCCACCTTCAGCCTGCAGCGCGAGATCAACGAGTACCGCAGCGAGCCGTTGCTGGCGATTCTGCCCGGGGTTGCCCTGCAGGAGCTGTGGAGCCTGATGGGCACTGCCGAGCAGGCACTGTTCGTGGTGTCGCTGTTCGTGGTGCTGACCGGCCTGATCGGCATGCTCACGGCGATCCTTACCAGTCTCAATGAACGCCGCCGGGAGATGGCGATCCTGCGCTCGGTGGGCGCACGCCCGTGGCATATTGCCGGGCTGCTGGTGCTCGAAGCGCTGGCGCTGGCGGTGACGGGCATCGCGGCGGGGCTCGGGTTGCTCTACGCGGGTATCGCCCTGGCCCAGGGCTATGTTCAGGCCAACTACGGTCTGTACCTGCCGCTGGCCTTGCCAACTGCACATGAATGGACGCTACTGGCTATCATCCTTGGCGCTGCGCTGTTGATGGGCTGCGTACCGGCGTGGCGCGCCTATCGGCAGTCGCTGGCCGATGGCCTGTCCATTCACCTCTGAGAACCCTTGCAATGATCCGAGATCTCACCGCCCTTTTCACGGGCAAGCCCGCTCCCACAAGGCGCGCGCCGAACCCTGTGGGAGCGGGCTTGCCCGCGAAAGGGCCGGGACAGGCAGCACAACTTTTGCTAGCTGTGCTGCTCTCGCTAGCACTACCTGCCTGGGCCGCGGAGCCTCGCGAGCTGGACTGGCCTGCGCTCATCCCCGAAGGCGCGCCGGTCATCCCGCCACAACTGGCCCCTCTGCACGACATGTCGCAACTGAGCGATGCGCTGTCTGCCGAATCGGCGCCACCAGCACGCCAGCAAGGGCCCGACGCCCCGGTGGTGAAAAGCCTCGATGGCCAGCAGGTCAAGATCCCGGGCTATATCGTGCCGCTGGAGGTAAGCGAAGAGGGCCGCACCACCGAATTCCTGCTGGTGCCCTACTATGGCGCCTGCATCCATGTGCCTCCGCCGCCGTCGAACCAGATCGTGCACATTTTCAGCGAAATGGGTGTGCGCGTGGAGGACCTCTACCAGCCCTACTGGATCGAGGGAAAGATGCAGGTCAGAGCCTCCAGCAGCGAACTGGCCGACGCCGGTTACCAGATGGAAGCCGAGAAAATCTACGCTTATGTGCTCAAGTGAGAACTGTTTCGAATTCATGACGACGCTTCTTTGAGCTGGGTCAAACATTCTGTTTAAACAGCTCCGTACCATTGGACCATTCGATTACTCACGTCCTTTGGGAGCTTCCATGAACAAGTCCATGCTTGGCGCCTCGCTTGTGGCCCTTGCGCTCGCCGCCCCTACCGCCCACGCCCACCAGGCGGGTGATGTCATCGTCCGCGCCGGTGCCATCACCACGGCCCCGAACGAAAGCAGCGGCGATCTGAAATTCGACGGCAGCAAGGTGTCGGGCACCAAGGCGACCCTGGACAGCGACACCCAGCTGGGCCTGACCTTCGCCTACATGCTCACCGACCACATCGGCCTGGAGCTGCTGGCCGCCACCCCGTTCAAGCACAGCGTTGGCGTCAAAGGCTTGGGCGGCGGGCTGGACGGCAAGCTCGCCGACATCAAACAGCTGCCACCGACCCTGTCCGTGCAGTACTACCCGATGGAGCCGAGCTCGAAGTTCCAGCCCTATGCAGGCGTGGGCATCAACTACACCCTGTTCTTCGATGAAGACCTGACCAGCGAGCGCAAGCAGCAGGGCTTCAGCAATCTCAAGCTGCAGGATTCGGTGGGTATCGCCGGCCAGTTGGGCATGGACTACATGATCACTGACAACCTGCTGGTCAACGCCTCGGTCTGGTACGTCGACATTGACACCAAGGCCAGCGTCGACGGCCCGACCGCGCTGGGCTACAGCAAGACCAAGGTCGACGTGGATGTCGACCCTTGGGTGTACATGGTCGGCCTTGGCTACAAGTTCTGACCTGAACACGACAGGGCGGCTTCGGCCGCCCTTTTACGTTGCCCCCATGTCCAATACCCGAGTGCCAGCGCACTGATCGCCGAAGAACCTGGGGCTGGCGAAGAACATCCTGGCGTCGCGGTTGAAGCTGCTGGTGGAGAGTGGGTTGCTGGCTTTGCAGCCGGCGTCGGATGGCAGTGCCTACAAGGAATATGTGCTGACCGACAAGGGGCGCTCGGTGTTTCCGATCGTGGTGGGGTTGCGCCAGTGGGGGGAGCGTTTTTTGTTCGAGGCGGGGGAAGCGCGGTCTGAGCTGGTGGACAGTGCCAAGGGGCGGCCGGTCGGGATTCTGCAGGTGCGGGCCGAGGATGGTCGGCTGCTGGCTGCAGAGGATTGCCTACGTAAAGTTGTGCGGCATTCATGAACCTGGGGCCGCTTTGCGGCCCTTTCGCGACACAAGGCCGCTCCTACAGGGTTTGCGCAAGTTTTGATGTTTGCGCTGATCATTGTGGGAGCGGCCTTGTGTCGCGAAAGGGCTGCGCAGCAGCCCCGGCTATCTCAAGCCTTGCCGAGCAGCTTGGCCAACCCCTCGACCATCGGCGTCGCCGGCGGAAAATCGAAACGCGCCAGCAAACGCTGGTTGTCAGCCCGGGAATGGCGAATGTCACCCGACCGCGCCTGGCCGTAGCTGATCGCCGGCAAGCTGCCCACCACCTGCTCCAGCGCCTTGAGCATCTGGTTCAGCGAAGTCGCCTGGTTCAGGCCGACGTTCACTGCGCCCTCTTCCACCTGCGGTTGCTCCAGTGCCTGCACCATCACCTGCACCAGGTCGCCGACGTAGAGGAAGTCACGGGTCTGCTCGCCATCACCGAACACGGTGATCGGCAGGCCCTGGGCGGCCCGTTCGCTGAAGATGCTGATCACCCCGGAATACGGCGAGGACGGGTCCTGGCGCGGGCCGAAGATGTTGAAGAAGCGGAACACCACCGGCTCCAGGCCATGCTGGCGGCGGTAGAAATCCAGGTACTGCTCACTGGCCAGCTTGTCCACGGCATAGGGTGTCAGCGGCGCCTTGGGCGTGTCCTCGGCAATCGACTCACCTTCGCCATTATTGCCATACACCGCCGCGCTCGAGGCAAACAGCACCCGGCGCACGCCATGCACGCGCATGGCCTCGGCCACGTTGAGGGTGCCGATGAAGTTGCTCTGGTGAGTCTTCACCGGGTCTTCGACCGACGCCTGCACCGACGCCACCGCAGCCAGGTGAACCACGGCACGGCAACCGGCAGCGGCACGCTGAACCAGCGCGGCATCGGCCACATCGCCTTCGATCAGCTCGAGGCGCGGGTTATCCAGCTGCAGGTTGTCGCGCTTGCCGGTGGAAAGGTCGTCGAGAATACGTACGGCGTAGCCCTTGGCCAGTAACGCATCGCACAGGTGGGAGCCAATGAAGCCGGCGCCGCCGGTGATCAGGATGGGGGCATCAGCCATGGCGGTAGAATCGATCCAGTAGTGGCGGCAAACCCGCGCGCCAGGCACGCGGCTTGATGCCGAAAGTGTGAAGAATTTTCTTGCAGGCCAGTACTGCGTGCTGCGGCTCCTCGCTGGCATCCGGCCGTGCGGCATGGGCCTGCGCGGTCGGTGCCTGCACGGCCAGCTGACGGTACTGCCCGGCCTCGCTGAGAATCGCCTGGCCCAGCGCCAGCGGCGTGGTCGCCTCGTTGCCAGCGTAATGGTAGGTGCCCCACAGCGGCGCACTGCAGTCGAGCTGCTTGAGCACCGACAGGATGACCCGCGCGGCGTCGTCGACCGGCGTCGGGTTGCCACGCCGGTCATCGGCCAGCAGCAGCTCCTGAGGTTGCTCGGCGCGGGTCAGGAAGCGGCCCAGGGCACCGTCGATGCTCTCGTCCAGCAACCAGCCGAAGCGCAGCAGCACATGCTGCGGGCATGCCGCGCGCACGCTCTGCTCGATACGCCACAGGGCCTGGCCACGCTGGCCCAATGGAACCGGCTCGTCCTTTTCGCTGTAGGCCGTGGCCCGCGAACCGTCGAACACTCGGTAGCTGGAAGGCTGCACCAGGGTGATCTGGTGGTGCTGGCACAACTCCGCCAGCCGCTCCACCGCCCGTTCCTGCTGGGCCAGGCGCTGGTCGCTGACCGACTCGGCCTGGAACCAGTCGAAGTAGTAGGCCAGGTTGACCACGGCATCGGGACGATGATCGTCAAGCAGCTGAGTGAGGCTGGCCGGTGCCCAGCCGTCTTCTGGCGGACGCGGTGCCAGGAATGCGATGTCCTCCTCGGCCCCGAGACGAATCAGCGCTTGCCCGAGGGCATTGCCACCACCCAACAGCATCAGGCGCATACGCATAGAGTCAGCAGATCCGAACAGGTTGATTGAGGGAAAGGAGTCATTTTGCGGTTTCCTGGCAGGGAAGTCCAACCTTGGGGGGCTTATCACCAGATGCCGCTTGGCCGCATCAGCGACTCGGAATTGCCCTACGCGACGCACCGCCCTTTGCCGACTTCCTATCCCAACAAAGCTCGATTCAATAATCCAGCCAAAGCAACAAGCTTCAGCACATCCCCATAGACAATTACTTTCGAGGCCAAACCTTTATTTGCCGCCCGCAGCAAATACCGGACGAACACGCATGGAAATCGAAACTTCAACTTTGTTGATTCTTGCCGCCACTGCATTGCTGGCAGGTTTCTTCGACGCCATCGCAGGTGGCGGTGGTTTACTTACGCTTCCGGCGCTATTTATTGCCGGAGTCGATCCGCTGGCGGCAATGGCTACCAACAAATTCCAGGCCTCCTCGGCCAGTTCTTCAGCAGTCTGGGCGTTCGCCCGCAAACGCATGATCCAGTGGCGAGCAGACTGGCCAATGGCTTTGCTGTCATTCGCCGGTGGTGTAGCGGGCGCCTTGTCAATCAGCTTGCTCGACAGAGCAGTCCTTGAAGCAACTGTGCCGTTCTTGCTGATAACGGTCGCTACCTACTTTGCACTAAGCCCCAAGCTCGAGGATCAGGACCGCAAGCGGCGGCTGTCGTATTTCTGCTTTGCGCTCGTGGTTGCTCCAGGCATCGGTTTCTATGACGGCATTTTTGGCCCGGGTACCGGATCATTCTTTATGGTCGCCTTCACACTGCTGCTGGGGCAGCACCTAATGCAGGCAATCTGTAGCAGCAAACTGCTCAATGCATCCTGCAACCTTGGAGCGTTGTCGGTATTTGCCTTCGGTGGGGCCATCATATGGCCTTTGGCGCTGGCCATGGCGGCCTGCGCCATCATCGGCGCTCAACTCGGCGCACGCTGCGCCCTCTACTTCGGGCCGCAACTGGTCAAACCATTGTTGATCACGGTGTGTTGCCTGATGGCGGTGAAGTTGTTGCTAGGTGATGGTCATCCGGTAGGTGAATGGCTGCGCGCTTACACAGCGATGCGCTGAATATTTCACTCAATCTCGAACAAGCTGTTACGCAACGGCCCCACACTCAACCGTTCACGCACATCGTCATCGATCCGAGGATCGTCCGGCCGGTACAGCCTGACCTGCCGATAGGCGTTGATGCGGTTGATCTCCTCCCCCAGGTATTCCCACACAACCCGGGTACACGCCGGGTTGCGCCGGTCGCCGCTGGACACCCCGGACTTCAGGCCGTTCAGGCGGGTGATGCGGCTTTTGAAACTGGGGATGAGGATGGTCTGGCTCATCTCGTTGAAGGTCAGCGACTCGTAGTCGATAAGGAACACTCGGTCCTGCAGCTGGAACGCGGCGCCCAGGTAGCGGCAACGCACCTCGGCATGCTGGTCGGTGGCGCTGGAGCGTTCCTGGCGTTCCTGGCGCTCGAACAGGAAACGGCCGCGCTCTTCCCACAGGTGTACCAGCGATACCAGGATGTTGCCCGGTACCGACATGCTGTTGGAGTACTCGAAGTAATAGCCGCAATAGCGCGACAGATTGCCGGCGTGCTCGTGCAGCGGGCGGAACAGCTCACTGATCGGGTCGCCGGGCTGCTCGGTCACCGCCGAGACGCGCGCGCCGATCAGGCGGGCGAACTGTTCGGCCGGCAGATTCAGCTCGTAATCCTCGACACCGAAGAAGTCCCCGATGCGCTTGAGGTTGAAAGGCGTCGGGCGGCTCTGGCCGCTCAGGTACTTGTTGAACTGTGCGCGGTTGATCGAGAGCTGGCGGCAAACTTCCGAGATAGAGCGGTAATGGCTGCAGGCCAGTTTGAGGTTGGTAGCGAAATGATCGCTCATGGCAGGGAACTCAGGTGACGCGAATGATGCCAGTGTAGCATCAAGTCGCACCAAAACGGAGCAATGCGCGAAATTGTAACCACTCTTGTCATGGCCAACCATGCGCCCCAACGCATAGCGGTGCGCCTGCCGTCCGCTGGTCTTTCCACACGAAGAATAAGAATCGAGGTCATTTTCCAATGCTCGAAGTAATCAACGATTTCCTTTCGGGGAAACTCCTCATCGTGCTGATCGTAGGGCTGGGTAGCTACTTCACCATCCGCTCCCGATTCGTCCAGTTCCGCCACTTCGCCCACATGTTCGGGGTGTTCAAGGAATCGCTGCGGGGCCAGGCAGGCCAGTTGAGCTCCTTCCAGGCCCTGATGCTGAGCCTGGCCGGCCGCGTTGGCGCCGGTAACATCGCCGGTGTCGGCATTGCCGTGACCCTGGGCGGCCCAGGCGCGGTGTTCTGGATGTGGGTCACTGCACTGGTGGGCATGTCCAGCAGCTTCTTCGAATGCACCCTGGCGCAGGTCTACAAGCGCGCCGACGGCGACGGCCTGTACCGTGGCGGCCCGGCGTACTACATCCTGCATGGCCTGAAGCGCAGAAGCATGGCCATCGTGTTCTCGATCCTGCTGCTGGTTACCTACGGCTTTGCCTTCATCGGCCTGCAGTCGTACACCGTGACCCACTCGCTGCAGAACGCCTTCGCCTTCGACCCAAGCCACACCGGTATCGTCCTGGCCGTGTTGTTGGCCATCACCTTCATCGGCGGTATCAAGCGCATCGCCGCTGTGTCGGACCTGCTGGTACCGGTCAAGACCTTGGCCTACATCGGCGTGACCCTGTACGTGATCGGCACCCAGATCGAACACGTGCCAGCCATGCTGGAAACCATCTTCAAGAGTGCCTTCGGCCTCGACCCGGCATTCGGCGGCCTGCTCGGCAGCGCCATCGTCATGGGCGTGAAGCGTGGCGTGTTCGCCAACGAAGCAGGCCTGGGCAGTGCGCCAAACGTGGCTGCCGTGGCCGCCGTGAAACACCCAGGCGCCCAAGGCGTGGTTCAGGCCTTCAGCGTGTTCCTCGACACCTTCGTGATCTGCACCTGCACCGCGCTGCTGATCCTGTTGTCGGGTTTCTACACCCCAGGCTTCGAGGGTGACGGCATCGTCCTGACCCAGAACTCGCTGGCCGCCGTGGTCGGTGACTGGGGCCGCCTGTTCGTCAGCGTGGCGCTGTCGCTGTTCGTGTTCACCTGCATCCTCTACAACTACTACCTGGGCGAGAACAGCCTGCAGTTCCTCACCCGCAACCGCGGCGTGCTGATGGCCTTCCGTGGCCTGGTGCTGGCGCTGGTGGTGTGGGGCTCGATGCAAGACCTGACGACCGTGTTCGCCTTCGCTGACATCACCATGACCTGCCTGGCCTTCGTCAACCTGATCGCCCTGGCATTGCTGTTCAAGGTCGGCCTGCGGGTGATGCGCGACTACGATGACCAGCGCAAGGCTGGCATCAAGCAGCCCGTGTTCGACTCGTCGAAGTTCGCCGACCTGGACCTGGACCGCAACGCCTGGCCTGCCAATCCGCAGGTGGAAACAGCCACTGACAAAGCCGTCGGCCAAGCTCAGCCGCAGCGCTGATATCCTGCCCTGCCCAGCCGCCCCGTCCGTGGGCGGCTGCTTTACCTCCGCTCACCGCTTCGGATGCTCTCCATGCGTGCAGTCAAGAATCTCCTCGTGCTTTACACCGGTGGCACCATCGGCATGCTCGAAACCGCCGAAGGCCTGGCGCCGGCCGGTGGTTTCGACGCGCGGATGCGCGAACACCTCGCCCAGCTGACCGATGCACCCCAGGTGCAATGGACGCTGCAGGAAATGAACCCACTGCTCGATAGCGCCAACATGCAGCAGCACAACTGGCTGGCGATGCGCGATGCCATCGTCGCGGCGGTGGATGCCGGCCACGACGGCGTGCTGGTGCTGCATGGCACCGACAGCCTGGCCTACAGCGCCGCAGCGCTGTCGTTCCTGCTGCTGGGCCTGCCGGTGCCGGTGCTGCTGACCGGTTCGATGCTGCCGGCCGGGGCACCGGGCAGCGATGCCTGGGATAACCTGTGCGGGGCCCTGCGCCTGGTCGAACAAGGCCTGGAAGATGGCGTGCAGCTGTACTTCCACGGCCAGCTGCTGCATGGCTGCCGGGCTTCGAAATTGCGCAGCGAAGCCTTCGATGCTTTCGCGGCGCTGCCGCGCCATCGTGAAGGCGAGCGTGCCGGCGAATTGCCTGTCGCCTTGAGCTATCGCCAGCAGCGCCAGCCGGTCAACCTCGCGGTGATGCCGGTGTTCCCCGGCTTGCAGGCCGCGCACCTGAAGGCTCTGCTCGACAGTGACGTGCAAGGGTTACTGCTGGAGTGCTATGGCAGTGGCACCGGGCCGTCGGATGACCAGGCATTGCTGGAGGTGCTGCGAGCGGCGCGCCAGCGTGGTGTGCTGCTGGTTGCCATCAGCCAGTGCCCTGAAGGGTCGGTGGTGTTCGATACCTATGCTGCGGGTAACCGTTTGCGCGGTGCCGGACTGGTCAGTGGTGGCGGCATGACCCGCGAGGCGGCGCTGGGCAAGATGTTTGCGTTGCTGGGGGCCGGGCTGAATGTGGATGCAGCAGAGCAGTGGTTTGCGCTTGACCTGTGTGGGGAGCGGGCCTGATTGATGCTTGCTCTGGCCTCTTCGCGGGTAAACCCGCTCCCACACAGTCTGCGTTGCCCTCAATGCTGACACTGTCCTTGTGGGAGCGGGTTCACCCGCGAAGGGCCTGACAGGTACACGAAAATGGCGGAAGGCAGCGGGAGTCGAACCTGCCCGGGAACGGCTGCCGTCCCCAACCGGGTTTGAAGCCCGGCCGCGCCACCGGGCGCGATTGCCTTCCTTGAACTCAGTCCCTGGCCTGCTGCTGGGCCAGGGCGCTGTCGGCGCGGATGTGACGTTGATCGGCCACCCTGCGGGTGAGGCCGATGCGGTCGAAGTATTCGAGAACCTGCACACTGCGTTTGCGACCGATGCCCAACATATCGCGAAACGCGGCAACCTGCACTACCGGTGTCTCCCTGGCTTGCCCGAGCAACAGCTCTGCCATGCGCCGTAGCGTCGCCTCGGGGTAGAACAGGTCACGCACCACCTGATGCACCAGGCCGAGCCTGGCCAGCTTGCGCAGCAGCAGGCGCACATCCGCCTCTGCACACTTTTCTTCCGTGGCCAGCGTCCTCACCCAGGGCGGGTCGTACTGCCCTTCAAGCATCTTTGGCTGTAGCCGCGCCCACAAGGCACTGTCGGCTTCGCTCAACTGCACCTTGTGATCAGGCAGGTGCAGCCATGGCCCGCTGCTGGCAATCATCGCGTCATTGAGCAGCTCATCGAGCAGGCTCACGAATGCCGAGCGCTCCAGGGGCAAGGCAGCAAAGCGGCGCAAGCGGTCGCGGTCAGGGCCGAGCTGGTCGGGCTCCTGCTCGTGAAACCGCGCCAGCTGCTCCAGCACCTGATGCCTCAGTGCCTGCCATTGGCTTTTTGCAAACAGCAACGGGCCCTGCCGTGTGGCTATCACCTGCACATCATTGGGCAATAGCCAGGTTTCGCGCTGACGATTGAACTGGCGTTCCAGGCGCTGCGGGTCGAGCCCACCGAGCGCACTGGCGAGCATGGCCGGCAATGCTTCCTCCAGGTCATCTGCATCGCACAACACCTGCAGCTGGCGCAGGCGCTCCACACTGCGGCGCTGTCGACTCGGCGCGAACGGGTCCAGCACCCTGCCACCGCCGAGGGTGCGCTGGGCACGCTGGTCCCTTAGCACCAGACGGTCACCATGTACCGCCTGCAACGGCGCGTTGAGCAGCAGTTGGGCAAACATGCGCTGGCCGGCGGCCAGGGTTTCACCTTCGAGCAAGGCCACCCGCGCCGTCACATCCTGGGTACCGAGGTGCACATGAACGGCACTGAAATGTTCGAAAACGCGCGGCTCACCGGGTAGCAGGTAAAGTTCGATATCCACCCGTACGCCAGGCGCATATAGCCATTCGGGCAGCAACCAGTCGCCGCGGTGCACCTGGTCCACCGCCAGGCGTTCGGCGGCGATGTTCAGCGCCACTCGCTGGCCGGCCTCGGCCACCAAGGCAACCTGGTTCTGCGCGTGCAGGCCACGCACCCGCACCGGCTTGCCGGCCTTGCCCAGCAGCAAGGTGTCACCGGCACTAACCCGCCCGGCCAGTGCCGTGCCGGTGACCACTACCCCGGCACCGGTCACGGCGAAGACGCGATCGACTGCCAGGCGAAAGCCACCGCGCACGCTGCGCTGACGCACCCGCACCTCAGCCTCTAGCAAGGCCCGGCGCAACACCTCCATACCCTGCCCGGTGATGCTCGACACGGGGAATTGCCGTGCCTTGGCATAAGGCCCCTCAGCCAGCAAGTCCCTGACCTGAGCCTGCACCTCTGCCAGTCGCGCGGGCTCGACCCGGTCGCATTTGCTGATCACCACCAGCGCCTGGGGAATGCCCAGCAGCTCGATGATCGCCAGGTGCTCGCGGGTCTGCGGCATCACCCCGTCGTCGGCGGCCACCACCAGCAGCACCAGGTCGACGCCATGGGCGCCGGCCAGCATGTTGTGGATAAACCGTTCGTGGCCTGGCACATCGATAAAGCCGGTCAATGCCGCCCCTTCAGCCAGCGCCGCGTAACGGTAGCCAAGGTCGATGGTCATGCCACGGGCGCGTTCTTCCCGGCGCTGATCCCCGGCCTGGCCGGTGAGCGCCTGAAGCAACGCGGTCTTGCCATGGTCGATATGGCCGGCGGTACCGACGATCACTGCACCGCCCCCAGTTGCAGGGCTGGCAGTTGCGCAAGCCATTGGGCCTCATCGTCGAGCTGGCGCAAATCCAGCCACAGGGCATCGTCATCAATACGGCCAAGCACCGGCACCGGCAGATCGCGCAGGGCCCGCTCCAGCACATGCAGGCTGCGACCGCGCAGCTTCTTCGACACCTGTGGGCGCAGGCACAACGCCGCACTGGGCAGGCGCGCCACCGGCTGGCTGCCACTGCCGATCATGCCCAGTGCAGGCTCGATGCTGACCCGCCATTGCTCACCCAGATGCGCCATGAGTTCGGGGGCCAGGCGCTCGGCCTGGGCGTGGATTTCGGCCTGGCTACGGGTGAGCAGACGCAGGCTCGGCAGGCGTTCGGCCAGGCGGTCGGGGTTGCGGTACAGCGCCAGCACTGCTTCGAGTGCGGCCAAGGTGATCTTGTCGACCCGAAGCGCGCGTTTGAGCGGGTTCTTCTTGATCCTGGCGATCAAGGCCTTGCTGCCGACGATGATCCCGGCTTGCGGCCCACCCAGCAGTTTGTCGCCACTGAACGTGACGATGTCGGCGCCATCGGCCAAGGCCTGACGCACCGTGGGTTCTGCGGGCAGGCCCCAGCGCGTGAGGTCGAGCAGGCTGCCGCTGCCCAGGTCTTCGAGCAGCGGCAGGTCATGCTGGTGGGCGATACGTGCCAGTTCGGCAGTCGGCACCTGGTGGGTAAAGCCCTGAATGCTGTAGTTGCTGCAGTGCACGCGCATCAGCAGGCCGGTGCGCGGGCCTATGGCGGCTTCATAATCCCGGGCGTGGGTGCGGTTGGTGGTGCCGATCTCGTGCAGCTTCACCCCGGCGCGGGCCATGATGTCGGGGATGCGGAAGGCGCCACCAATCTCGATCAGCTCACCGCGGGAGATGATGCCCTCCCTGCGTGCGCCCAGGCTGTTGAGCGCCAGCAGCACGGCGGCCGCGTTGTTGTTGACCACGGTCACGGCTTCGGCGCCGGTCAGCTCGCGGATCAGGCCTTCGATCAGGTCGTCGCGGTCACCACGTTTGCCGGTGGCCAGGTCGAACTCCAGGTTGAGCGGGTAGCGGGCGGCAGTCTGCATGGCCTCGATGGCTTCCTCGGGCAGCAGCGCGCGGCCGAGGTTGGTGTGCAGCACGGTGCCGGTGAGGTTGAACACCCGGCGGACCTGGCTGCGCTGCTGGATCGACAGGCGCTCGCCGGCGCGGCCGAGGAGGATTTCAGGGGCCAGTTCGGCACTGCTGAGTTCGCCGTTGCGGGCGGGATCGCGCAGGTCGTCGAGCAGTTGGCGCAAGGTGGCCAGGACGGCGTCGCGGCCATGGCGGTCGATCAGCGGAAGGCAGGCCGGGTGGCGCAGGAGGGTATCGATAGAGGGCAGGCGTGGGATGTCGCTGGCTAGGCTGGAGGACATGCAGTACTACCTTGGACTGATCCGTTGTCTGTGCTGACCCTTTCACGGGCAAGCCCGCTCCTACAGGGAAAACGCATGCCCCTGTAGGAGCGGGTTCACCCGCGAAGCAGGCGACTCGGTATTACAGTGTAGACACTCACCCACTCCCGGGTGCCAGCATCAGGTTGGGTGCCAGACGATGAAAGCCCTCCTCGTCCAGCCGGATATCCAGCGCTAGGCTGGCCAGATCGTCCGCCAACGGCTCGGCCGCTGCATCGTTTTCCAGATAGCTCTGCTTCAGGTAGCTCTCGCACCCCGGGCAGCATTCCGCCCGCAGCGGCGCCTTGCCCGGCGCATGTCGGTCATCTTCGAGGCTGGTGTAGCGCAAATCCTTGCTCGACTCGCAATACACGCACTTGACCCGCACCACATGCCACTCACAGGCACACAGCGAACAGGCCAGATAACGCAATCCGTTGTGCTTGCCGCGGTTACGCACGACACCGGCCATCGCTGGCGAACCACAGGCCGGGCACTGGGCCAGGCTACCGGAGGGTTTCAGCTCGACAGCTGGCAGCGCCAGCAACCAGCTCGACCAGGCGGCCTGCAAGGCAGCGCCGATGAACGGTACCAGCGCCGCCGGCAGCGCACCGTACTGCCCTCCGAGCAAGGCGATACCCCAGCCCTTGCGCTGAGTGTCGTCACTCTTGCGCAGGGCTTGCAGTGCCTCGCCCAGCGCGCCACTGGCCTCGCTGTCGAAGTGCATGAGCAAAGCCTGCAGCCAGACCAGCCACGACCCTTCACGCACCAGGCTGTCGGCCGCAAGCGGTGGCAGGCCATGACTTATGCACAGGCGCTGGCGCTCCTTGGCCACCGGCAACCCGCCGGGCGGGTTATCCACAAGCTCCTGCTGCACCCGGCACAGCTGGGCGATCAGCCGCAAATACTCACCCAGGGCATTGCCCTGGGCGAGGTAGTCCAGGCGCGCAGCGCGCAGTCCAAACAGATCGGCAGGTGGCAGATGCAGAAACGGCGGCATCACCGCCGACGCTTCGATCTGCCCGGGTTCGAGTATCGTGCTCAAGCGTTCATCCTTCTTTGCGTCCGTGATCGCCCGGCGTCTTGTCGCCGGTCACTTCGCGATACCACAGCTCATGGTGTTTGCGTGCCCAGGCACGGCTGACCCACCCATGCAGCATGGCGCCAACCGAGCCCTTGATCCAGATGCCGGCGTAGATGTGCACGATGATGCTGAGGATCAGCACGAACGCCGCCAAGGCATGGGCCAGCGTCGACAGGCGAATGGCCTCGATGCCGAACAGGTGGCTGAAGTACGCGCGCCAGATCACCACGCCGCTGAGCAGCAGTACCAGCATGCACACCAACAGGGTCCAGAACAGCAACTTCTGCCCGGCGTTGTACTTGCCGATCGGCGGCACGCCCTCCTCCTTGTTCATCATTACCCGGTCGATGCGGCGCAGCCACAGGCGATCGTTGGCGGTGATGAAGTTGGCACGCCAGAAGCGGAACACCAGGCCAAGGAAGAACACGAACATCGCCACGCCCAGGAACGGGTGCAGGATGCGCGTCCATGGCCCGCCACCGAACAGATGGCTGAGCCAGAACAGTGCCGGGTGGAACAGCGCCAGCCCGGACAGCCCCGCCGTCATGAACAGGATCGCGACGATCCAGTGGTTGGTCCGCTCGTTGGCGTTGTAGCGCAGTATGGGTTTGTTGTCGTTCATGGCCGCTGCTCCCCTTGCCCGCCGGGCCTGGTCGGGTCATAGATATGCACCGACGGGTCCACCTTGTGCACGCTTTCGTCCGGCGCTGTGGGGTGTTCGTCCTCTTCCACCCGCTGTGGGCCCACCCGCACGTAGTGGAAGAACCCGGCCAGCACCGCCGCGCCCATGGCCAGTAGCGCCAGCGGCTTGGTGAAGCCCTTCCACAACCCCACCAGCGGGCTGATAACCGGCTGGTCCGGCAGGCCGGCGTAGAGCTTCGGCGTGTCGGCATGGTGCAGCACGTACATCACGTGGGTGCCGCCGACACCGTCCGGGTCATACAGCCCGGCCTGGTCGTAACCGCGCGACTTGAGATCGACGATGCGCTCGGCGGCATGCACTTTCATCTCATCCTTGCTACCGAACACAATCGCGCCGGTCGGGCAGGTTTTCACGCAGGCCGGCTCCAGCCCCACACTCACGCGGTCGGAACACAGGGTGCACTTGTACGCTTTGTGGTCCTTCTGCGAGATGCGCGGGATGTTGAACGGGCAGCCGGTGATGCAGTATCCGCAACCGATGCAGTGGTCCTGATTGAAGTCGACGATGCCGTTGGCGTGCTTGATGATCGCCCCGGGGCTCGGGCAAGCCTTCAGGCAACCCGGGTCGGCGCAATGCATGCAGCCATCCTTGCGGATCAGCCACTCCAGGTTGCCGTCGTCGCGCTCGTGCTCGGTGAAGCGCATCAGGGTCCAGGTTTCGGCGGTGAGGTCCTGGGGGTTGTCGTAGGTGCCGTGGTTGTGGCCGACCTCGTCACGCAGTTCGTTCCACTCCGAGCACGCCACCTGGCAGGCCTTGCAACCGATGCACTTGGTGGTGTCGATCAGCTTGGCGACTTCTTCCAGCTGGCGTACCGAGGACGGAACGGTGGTGGTGGCCGAGCGGGCGATGATGTCTTGGCTGGCCATCAGAGTTTCTCCACTTTGACGAGGAACGACTTCGACTCTGGCGTCTGGGTGTTGCCGTCACCGAGGAACGGCACCAGGGTGTTGGTCAGGTAGCCATGCCGCGTGCTCCCGGTGAAGCCCCAGTGCAACGGGATGCCGATCTGGTGCACGGTCTGGTTGTTGACCTGCAGCGGGCGAATGCGCTTGGTCACCACAGCCACCGCATCGATGTGCCCACGCTTGCTCGACACCCGCACCCGGTCACCGGCCTTGATGCCTTTCTCGTTGGCCAGCACCTCGCCGATCTCGACAAACTGCTCGGGCTGGGCGATGGCATTGAGCCGACAATGCTTGCTCCAGAAGTGGAAGTGCTCGGTCAGCCGGTAGGTGGTCGCCGCATAGGGGAACTCGTCGTGCTTGCCGAGGGTGTCCCACACCGAATCGAAGATCCGCCCGGCCGGGTTGCTGGTCGCCTTCTTGTTCTGCGGGTGCAGCGGGTTGATGCCGATTGGCGTCTCGAACGGCTCGTAGTGTTCGGGGAACGGCCCTTCGGCCATCTTGTCGATGGCGAAGAACCGCGCTACGCCCTCGGGGTTCATGATGAACGGGTTCATCCCCGCCTCGGGTGGCGAGTCGACCTTGAAGTCGGGCACGTCAGTGCCGGTCCAGGCCTTGCCGTTCCACCACACCAGACGCTTCTTCTCCGGGTCCCATGGCTTGCCTTGCGGGTCGCTGGAAGCACGGTTGTAGAGGATGCGCCGGTTGGCCGGCCAGGCCCACGCCCAGTTCTGCACCTGGTGCATGCCGTACGGGTCGCTGTTGTCGCGGCGGGCCATCTGGTTGCCCTGCTCGGTCCAGCAGCCGGCGAAGATCCAGCAGCCGGACGCGGTGCTGCCGTCGTCCTTGAGCTGGCCGAAGCCCGCCAGCTGCTGGCCAGCCTTGATGACCGCACCGGTCGGGTCGGTGACATCCGTCACTGCCCAGCCGTTCATCTCCTTGGCCAACTCCTCGGGTGAAGGCTCTTCAGGAATCTTGTAGGGCCAGTGGATGTTCATCATGGCGTCCGGATAAGCGCCGCCTTCTGCCTGGTAACGCTGGCGCAGGCGGATGAACAGCTCGCTCATGATCTGCACGTCGGTACGGGTCTCGCCCGGGCCGTCGGCGCCCTTCCAGTGCCACTGCAGCCAGCGACTGCTGTTGACCAGCGAACCATCCTCCTCGGCGAAACAGGTGGTGGGCAGGCGGATTACCTCGGTCTGAATATTGGCCGTGTCGACGTCGTTGAACGGCCCGGCGTTGCGCCAGAACTCCGATGTCTCTGTGGCCAGCGGGTCCATGACCACCAGCCACTTGAGCTTGCCAAGCGCCGCAGTGACGCGGTTCTTGTCCGGCAGTGCGGCGATCGGGTTGAAGCCCTGACACATGTAGCCGTTGACCTTGCCCTGGCTCATCATCTCGAACATGCGCAGCACGTCGTAGGCCGGCACGTCGAGCTTGGGCAGCCAGTCGTAGCCCCAGTTGTTTTCCGCTGTTGCGTTGGGGCCGTACCAGGATTTCATCAGACTGACGTGGAATTTGCCGTAGTTCTGCCAGTACGACAGCTGCCCCGGACGCAGCGGCTTCGACGCACGCTTGTCGATGTAGGTGGCGTAGTCCTGCTCGGCATCGCCCGCCAGGGTCAGGTAGCCCGGCAGTGAATTGGACAACAGCCCGAGGTCGGTCAGGCCCTGGATGTTGGAGTGCCCGCGCAGGGCATTGACCCCGCCGCCGGGCATGCCGACGTTGCCCAGCAGCAGCTGGACCATGGCCGCACTGCGGATAATCTGCGCGCCGATGGAGTGCTGAGTCCAGCCGAGGGCGTAGAGGATCGTCATGGTCTTGCCCGGTACCGAGCAGGTGGCGATCTCTTCCCAGACCTTCATCATGGCGTCCTGCGGCATGCCGCAGGTCATGCTGGCCAGTTCCGGGGTATAGCGGCTGTAGTGCTGCTTCATCAGCTGATACACGCAGCGCGGGTGCTGCAGGGTCGGGTCGACTTGGGCGAAGCCATCCTCGCCCAGCTCGTAACCCCAGCCGGATTTGTCCGCATACACACGTTTGGCCTCGTCGTAGCCGCTGAACAGCCCGTCCTCGAAGCC
The DNA here is from genome assembly GCF_044748405.1 of Pseudomonas sp. NPDC089996. Taxonomy (NCBI): domain Bacteria; kingdom Pseudomonadati; phylum Pseudomonadota; class Gammaproteobacteria; order Pseudomonadales; family Pseudomonadaceae; genus Pseudomonas; species Pseudomonas sp. NPDC089996. Next base: position 237,306 of record NZ_JBIVGA010000009.1, read on the forward strand.
ATAGTTCTCTTTGACGATGAACGACACGTCGGTGTAGTTGCGCACGTACTCGTGCTGGATCTTGTCGTTGCTCAGCAGGTAGTTGATCAACCCGCCCATGAAGGCGATGTCGGTGCCGGTACGGATCGGCGCATAGTAGTCCGCCACCGAAGCGGTACGGGTAAACCGCGGGTCGACCACGATCAGCCGCGCCTGGTTGTGCGCCTTGGCTTCGGTCACCCATTTGAAGCCACACGGGTGCGCTTCTGCTGCGTTGCCACCCATCACCAGGACCAGATTCGCGTTGGCGATATCGGACCAGTGGTTGGTCATGGCGCCACGGCCGTACGTCGGGGCAAGACTTGCCACCGTCGGGCCATGTCAGACACGTGCCTGGTTATCGAACCCCAGCATGCCGGTTGCGCGGATGACCTTGTGGGTCAGGTAGCCGGCCTCGCTGGAGGCGGCGGAGGCGGCCAGGAAACCGGTGGTAAGCCAGCGGTTGACCGTTTGCCCCTGGGCGTTCTTCTCGATGAAGTTGGCGTCGCGGTCCTGCTTCATCAGGTCGGCGACGCGATCGAGCGCTTCGTCCCAGCTGACCCGCACCCACTCGTTGCTGCCCGGCTTGCGCATTTCGGGGTACTTGAGGCGGCTGGGGCTGTGGATAAAGTCGAGCAGGCCGGCGCCTTTAGGGCATAGTGTGCCGCGGTTGACCGGGTGGTCGGCATCGCCTTCGATGTGGATGATGTTCTGTTTGACGTTCTTGCCCGCATCGCCCTGGCTGTACAGGATCAGGCCACAGCCGACCGAACAGTAGGGGCAGGTGTTGCGGGTTTCTTTGGTGTGCGCCAGCTTGAAGTGACGCACCTGCTCGGCGAAGGCCGGCGTCGGGGCCATGCCCAACGCCGCCAGGCTAGAGCCTCCAAGGCCGACGGCGGCGACCTTGAAGAACTGCCGACGGTTGAGGTCCATCGTGCACTCCTGATCAGGTTTGGACGCACGGAACATGGCCGGCGCCTCTTGAGTAGTCACGGTGGCGGCTTTTTGATGGCTGCCGATAGGTAAGACTAGTCAAGAAACGAGAAGGTGCGATGACATGGGTCAGGTTGTTGGCATTGACTTCAGCTGTTGTTAACACACGACAGAGAATCCGGGGCCGCAATGCGGCCCTTTCGCGTCATACGGCCGCCCCTACAACTCCACCGTCGGCCCTGATGGTCTCAATGAAATATCGAAGTCGTCCTCTGCTATATGATGGATTTCTACATGTTCTCTAGCATCCTTACCATTAATGCCAATTACCTTGTAACGAGCAAGCAGAAAAGAGCGACGTAACTCGAACATTTACAGCCCGCATCCAGGCGCATGACACGAGATTTATGGCGTTCGATCTCATAGGCGCTAACCATGGTGTGACGAGCGCCAAACGGCCCTCTTTCATTTTGTGGAAGAGCCACACGAAAAATGTCACCCGTAAAGATGCAGAAGAACAGCCCCTGACAACACCAGACTGACTCCACCAATCTGAACTATCGACAGTCGCTCGCGATAGAACAAGTAGCCCAGGATCGCAGCAATGCCGCCCGAAAGGGTGCTGATGACGGTGACGACGGAAACCGAGCCATTGAGCGCTCCCCAGGAAAACGCGGAGAACCCGCCCAGGTTGAAAAGACTGGCGCTGCATAGTGATCCAAAGGTCTTCAACCTGATCGTCGCGTGGTCCCGCAGCAACCTGAAGGCTTCAGGGATGAGAAATATGACCCCCACTGCATAGCCCAGCGCCAGCATGTTCACCGGCCCTAGCACCGGCAAGGCGAACTTGCCCTGAATCCAGAAGCTGATGCCGTAAAGCATCGCAGCTAATAACGCAAACCCTACTGATATCGTGCTGGTGGTCCTGCGCTCGGAATCACCTCCGTGATCACTGCGGCTGGCCAGTAAAACCCCGAAGAAGCAAACGAGTATGCCGCTCACCTGCCAGGCTGATAGCGCATCTCCGCCCAGCCATGCCAGCAAGGTTGTAAAAACGCCATACGAAGTGACCAAAGGTGCCACAACCGCAGTTTTGCCAACAGCAAAGGCCTTCGACAGCGCCAACGCCCCCACTACGGTACACAGAGAAGCTACTACGCCCACCCCTAGCGCACGCCATGGTGCAGATATGAGCTTTTCCCACTGACTCGCTGAGATGACAATAATGATCGTCATTAACAAAAGCCCCAGCAGTTGCCCGAAAAAAACCGCCCGCTTGACTCCAACCGCTCGTGCGTTCACGCCGACCAAAAAGTCCGTAGCCCCCCAGAGCGCCGCCGCTAACAGACCCATGAATACGTCCACAGTCATGTTCCTTATTACAAATTATCCCTGTTCTCCATCAGACAGTAATCGGGACAATGTCAAAAATCAAACACGTGCATGCACTTTTGCCCGACTACCAACTCAACAATAGAATCAACACAATTAGTCAATACTACCGACACAAGAATAAGTATCAAAAGAGCAATATAGGAACTTTCCCACAAGATTCCACCTTACGTCCTACGCCAAGCACCACTAATCTCAAGAAACTTTTCGTATTCATCAGTACACCCCCTCAATGGAAATAATTAGTTTCAATCCCGGCACCTCGCTTGGCATAGAGAAGGTGCGATGACATGGGTCATCGCATACGCCAATCAACACCGCGGCAGTTACGCGCCACATTGAGCGCCGCGCTGCTCTGGGCCATCGGCATGATCTCGACGGTATTGATGTTCACATGCCCCGGGTGCTCAGCGATCCAGGCCACCGTAGTGGCGATGTCCACTGGCAAGATGGCCTCCACGTCGCGGTAGAGGGTTTGCACCGTATCCAGGTCGCCGTTCAGGCGAACCACCGAAAAGACGATGCCCGAGCACAACCCCGGCTCGATATTGCTCACCCGCACGCGGGTGCCTGCCAGGTCGGCACGCAGTTTGAGGCTGAACTGGCGAACGGGCTTTGCCCTGACCAAACTGGCGAGCTTCCTGGACTCGCCGGAGCCGGGGTTGTTTTATTGAGCGGTATGCCGAGCCACTCCCGCTCGGCAGCTTCGGAAAAGGACTACATCAAATTGCGTGGAGTCTGGCTAGGTTTAGGCAAATTCCGACAAAGGGAGCTGTCCTCATGAATTTCAAGGCACTCGCCCTGAGTGTACTCGTCGCCGGCCCATGCACCACTGCTCCAATTTATGCAGCTGCCTTGGGTGAAAATCCTTCGCCACTCACTTCACAACAAGCGCGAAAAATGACGGCGGCCGCCGAACAAGCGGCCGCTGCCCAAGGCTATGCGATCGTCATCAGCATTATCGACAGCCATGGCAACCTGAAACACTTCCACCGCATGGACGGCACCAGCAGCGGCAGTATCAAGGTGGCGCAACTCAAGGCCGCGACCTCTGCCCGGTTCCCGTTGTCTTCACGCTCACTTGGCGAACGCAGCTCCGCATACCCGGCCAACCCCTATGCATCATTACCGGGGTTTACCTTGCTGGAGGGAGGCTTGCCAATAATGGACAAGAACGGCATGCACATCGGAGGTATCGGCATCAGTGGTGCAACGCCAGAGCTGGATACACAGTTTGCTCAGGCGGCGCTGGATAGCGATGCCTGAACAGGCATAAAAAAACCCAGAGCAACTACCCTGGGTTTCTGTTTCAGCTAAACGCCTGACCGTTCAATCAGAACGGAATATCGTCATCAAAGCTGTCGAAGTCAGCCGCCGGCTGCGGCGCAGGCTGCTGTGGCGCCGGGCGCTGCTGTTGCTGCTGCGGACGCTGGGCCTGCTGGCGTGGCGGAGCTTGGTTGTACTGCTGCTGCTGGCCACCGCCCTGGTTGTAGTTGCCGCCACCCTGGTTGTACGGGTCGCCGCCCTGCTGCTGGCCCTGCGGACGACCGCCGAGCAGCTGCATGGTGCCGTTGATGTCGACAATGATCTCGGTGGTGTAGCGCTTGATGCCGTCCTTTTCCCACTCGCGGGTCTGCAGCTTGCCTTCGATGTAGCACTGCGAACCTTTGCGCAGGTACTCGCCGGCGATTTCGGCAACCTTGCCGAACAGCGACACACGGTGCCACTCGGTACGCTCGACCTTCTGGCCCGACTGCTTGTCGGTCCACTGCTCGCTGGTGGCCAGGCTCAAGTTGGTCACGGCGTTACCGTTGGGCAGGTAGCGGACTTCGGGATCCTGGCCACAGGTGCCGACCAGAATGACTTTGTTAACCCCACGGGCCATAACGTTCTCCTAGGCTTCGCACGCCGAAGAGGCTGGATTAACCAGTCGCTCGAGGGTCGCACGGTCCAAAATTTTCGTATCCAGTTTGATATAGATAGCGGCTTCATCTGCCACCACCACGGCATCGCTCACACCCGGCACGGCCATCAGGCGCTCGGTCAAGCCGGCTTCCCGAACGGCTTCTGGCGTCAGCGGCATGCGCAGGCTGGTCACATAGGGCGGCTCGTTCATGCGCAAGGCGACGACCAACCAGATGGCACACAGGATTGCGCAACCAAGGAACACCATGTTCAGCCCGCCGTGCTGGAACAGCCAGCCACCGAGGATTCCTCCCAGTGCGGCGCCGAGGAACTGGCTGGTGGAATACACCCCCATCGCCGTCCCCTTGCCGCCAGCAGGCGACACCTTGCTCACCAGTGAAGGCAACGAAGCCTCCAGCAGGTTGAATGCGGTAAAGAATACCACGGTGCCAATCACCAGTCCGCGCAAACCGTCAGCCCACTGCCAGAAGAATATCTCCGTCAGCAGCAGCACACTGACCGCACCGGCCAACACACGTTTCATCTTGCGCTTTTTTTCGCCGTAGATGATGAACGGGACCATTGCAAAAAATGAGATGAACAGCGCGGTCAGGTACACCCACCAGTGCTGCTCTTTTGGCAGACCGCCGCGCTCGACGAAGGCCAGCGGCAATGCGACGAAGCTGGCCATGAGGATGGCGTGGAGGATGAAAATGCTCACGTCCAGGCGCAGAAGGTCCGGATGGCGCAGGGTCGGGCCGATGGCCTGGCGCGCTACACCTGACTCGCGGTGCTGCAGAATGCTGTGGGAGTTGGGCACCACGAAGGCGACCAGCAGGATGCCGACCAGGGCCAGTCCTGCAGTGGCCAGGAACAAACCTGACAAACCAAAGGCACTTGTCAGCAGTGGGCCGATGACCATGGCCACGGCGAACGACAACCCGATGCTCATGCCGATCATGGCCATGGCCTTGGTTCGGTGTTGCTCGCGGGTCAGGTCGGACAGCAGTGCCATGACCGCTGCGGAAATCGCCCCGGCGCCCTGCAGGATGCGCCCGGCGATCACGCCCCAGATGGAATCGGCCTGGGCTGCCAGTACGCTGCCCAGGGCAAAGATCAACAGCCCCAGGTAAATGATCGGGCGGCGGCCGATGCGGTCGGAAATCATCCCGAACGGGATCTGCAGTACGGCCTGGGTCAGGCCATAGGCGCCAATGGCCAGGCCGATCAGCGCGGGCGTGGCGCCAGCCAGGTCCATGCCGTAGGTGGCCAGCACCGGCAAGACCATGAACATGCCCAGCATACGAAAGGCAAAGACCAGGGCCAGGCCGCCAGCAGCACGGGTTTCGCCGCTGCTCATGCGCTCGTTGTGGGTGTCGTGCATGGATAAACCTCGTGTGAACCGGCGGCGATTCTATCAGTCCGACAGCTTGACGGCATCTACGCGACGCTTTGCCGCGTACTGGCAGCGCGCCGTATACTTCCTTGTTTATGCCCGCCGAGCGAGGCCGCAGTGGACAAGATCCTGATTCGTGGGGCGCGTACCCACAACCTGAAGAACATCGACCTGACCCTGCCGCGGGACAAGCTGATCGTGATCACCGGCCTGTCCGGCTCCGGCAAGTCGTCCCTGGCATTCGACACCCTCTATGCCGAAGGTCAGCGTCGCTACGTGGAATCGCTGTCGGCCTATGCCCGGCAATTCCTGTCGATGATGGAAAAGCCCGACGTCGATACCATCGAGGGCCTGTCGCCAGCCATTTCCATCGAGCAGAAGTCGACTTCGCATAACCCGCGCTCAACGGTCGGCACCATCACCGAGATCTACGACTACCTGCGCCTGCTGTATGCCCGCGTTGGTACGCCGCGCTGTCCGGACCACGACATCCCCCTGGAAGCGCAAACGATCAGCCAGATGGTCGACCTGGTGCTGGAGCGCCCGGAAGGCAGCAAGTTGATGCTACTGGCGCCGGTAGTGCGCGAGCGCAAGGGCGAGCACCTGGCGGTGTTCGACGAACTACGCGCCCAGGGCTTCGTCCGTGCACGGGTCAACGGCAAGCTCTACGAGCTGGACGAACTGCCCAAACTGGACAAGCAGAAAAAGCACAGCATCGACGTGGTGGTGGACCGCTTCAAGGTCCGCGCCGACCTGCAGCAGCGCCTGGCCGAGTCGTTCGAGACTGCGCTGAAGCTGGCAGACGGCATTGCTCTGGTAGCGCCAATGGACGACGAGCCCGGTGAAGAGATGATCTTCTCCGCACGCTTCGCCTGCCCGGTGTGCGGCCATGCGATCAGCGAACTGGAGCCGAAACTGTTCTCCTTCAACAACCCGGCCGGTGCCTGCCCCACTTGTGACGGCCTTGGCGTGAAGCAGTTCTTCGACACCAAGCGCCTGGTCAACAGCGAGCTGACTCTGGCCGAGGGCGCGATCCGCGGCTGGGACCGGCGCAATGTGTATTACTTCCAGATGCTCGGCTCGCTGGCTGCTCATTACGGCTTCAGCCTGGAGGAGCCGTTCGGCGAACTGTCGGCCGAGCACCAGAAAGTCATCCTGCAAGGGAGCGGCAAGCAGAGCGTCGACTTCAAGTACCTCAACGACCGCGGCGACATCGTCAAGCGCTCGCACCCGTTCGAAGGCATCGTGCCGAACCTGGAGCGGCGTTACCGTGAGACCGAGTCGGCCACCGTGCGTGAAGAGCTGGCCAAGTTCCTCGGCACCCAACCCTGCCCGGACTGCCGCGGCACCCGCCTGCGCCGCGAAGCGCGCCATGTGTGGGTGGGCGAGAAAACCCTGCCGGCGGTGACCAATTTACCGATCGGCGAAGCCAGCAGCTACTTCGGCGAACTGACCCTGACTGGCCGACGCGGCGAAATCGCGGCGAAGATCCTCAAAGAAATCTGCGAGCGCCTGCAGTTCCTGGTCAATGTCGGCCTCGACTACCTGACCCTGGACCGCAGCGCCGATACGCTGTCTGGCGGTGAAGCCCAGCGCATCCGCCTGGCCAGCCAGATCGGTGCGGGCCTGGTCGGGGTGATGTACATCCTCGATGAACCATCCATCGGTCTTCATCAGCGCGACAACGATCGCCTGCTGGCCACCCTCAACCACCTGCGCGATCTGGGTAACACCGTGATCGTGGTGGAGCACGACGAGGACGCCATCCGCCTGGCCGACTACGTGGTCGACATCGGCCCGGGTGCCGGTGTGCACGGCGGCCAGATCGTCGCCGAGGGCTCGCCGCAGGAGGTCATGGACCACCCTGACTCATTGACCGGCAAGTACCTGTCCGGGCGCAAGAAGATCGTCGTGCCGGCCAAGCGCACCCCGCGCAACAAGAAGCTGCAGCTCAAGCTCAAGGGTGCGCGTGGCAACAACCTGCAGAACGTCGACCTTGAAGTGCCGATCGGCCTGCTGACCTGTGTGACCGGCGTGTCCGGCTCGGGCAAGTCGACGCTGATCAACAATACGCTGTACCCCCTCGCTGCCACCGCACTGAATGGCGCAAGCAGCCTGGAAGCCGCACCGCACGGCAGCATGGACGGCCTCCAGCACCTCGACAAGGTGGTGGATATCGACCAGAGCCCGATCGGCCGCACACCTCGCTCGAACCCGGCGACCTACACCGGGATCTTCACCCCGATTCGCGAACTGTTCTCCGGCGTGCCGGAATCGCGTTCGCGTGGCTACGGCCCAGGGCGTTTCTCGTTCAACGTCAAAGGTGGCCGTTGCGAAGCCTGCCAGGGCGATGGCCTGATCAAGGTGGAGATGCACTTCCTGCCGGACATCTACGTGCCCTGCGACGTGTGCAAGAGCAAGCGCTACAACCGCGAAACCCTGGAGATCAAATACAAGGGCAAGAACATCCACGAGGTGCTGGAAATGACCATCGAGGATGCCCGCGAGTTCTTCGATGCGGTGCCGGCGCTGGCGCGCAAGCTGCAGACCTTGATGGACGTGGGCCTCTCGTACATCAAGCTCGGGCAGTCGGCGACCACCTTGTCCGGTGGCGAGGCGCAGCGGGTGAAGCTGTCCCGGGAGCTGTCCAAGCGCGATACCGGCAAGACCTTGTACATTCTCGACGAACCGACCACCGGCCTGCACTTTGCCGATATCCAGCAACTGCTGGACGTATTGCATCGCCTGCGAGACCACGGCAACACCGTGGTCGTGATCGAGCACAACCTGGATGTGATCAAGACCGCCGACTGGTTGGTGGATCTGGGGCCGGAAGGCGGTTCCAAGGGCGGTCAGATCATCGCCTGCGGTACGCCAGAAGAACTAAGCAAGATGAAGCAGTCGTATACCGGGCACTATCTCAAGCCACTGCTGGAGCGTGACCGGGCCTGAGCAGCCTCGGTGACATGAAAAAGCCCCTGGTACCGTGAGTGCCAGGGGCTTTTTTGTGAGGCTGTGGATAACTTACATCTGCGACTGCAGGTAGTTTTCCAGGCCAATCGCCTTGATCAGGCCCTGCTGCTTTTCCAGCCAGTAGGTGTGATCTTCTTCGGTGTCGGCCAGCTGCGCGCGCAGGACGTCACGGCTGATGTAGTCCTTGTGCAGTTCGCACAGCTCAATGCCTTTGCACAACGCGCCCCGCACCTTGTATTCGAGCTTGAGGTCGGCCTCGATCATCTCGGGCACAGTGCTGCCCACTTCCAGGTCGTCCGCACGCATATCAGGTGTGCCTTCGAGCATGAGGATACGGCGCATCAGGGCATCGGCGTGCTGCGTTTCTTCTTCCATCTCGTGGTTGATACGTTCGTAGAGCTTGGACAGGCCCCAGTCTTCGTACATGCGCGAGTGGATGAAATACTGGTCACGTGCGGCCAGTTCGCCCTTCAGCAACGTGACGAGGTAATTGATTACGTCCGGGTGACCTTGCATCGCCCTGCTTCTCCATGTGAAAACGGCTAGATGCAGATAGTGTGAACCAGCTTTTGCTCGCGGTCACTGAAAAACGCGCAATAAGATGCAAATAATCGGTTAAACAGTAGTGATATTCATTGAAAAACCGCCCAAATGAGGGCGGTTCTACTTATCATTTCGACTCAGGCGAGATGAATGCCCAATGCCTCGGCAATAGCTTCCCCATAGGCCGGGTCTGCCTTGAAGAAGTACTGCAACTGGCGCTGGACCACATCCTCACTGACGCCCGCCATCGTGCCGGCGATGTTGCTGACAAGCAGGGCCTTCTGATCGCCGCTCATCAGGCGGAACAGCGCACCGGCGTGGCTGAAGTAGTCGTTGTCTTCACGATGATCGTGCCGATCCGCTGCTCCACTGAGGGCGAGCGCTGGTTCGGCATGCCGTGGCGACTGCTTCGGCGCATCGGCGTAGCTGTTGGGCTCGTAGTTCGGAGCACTGCCATAACTGCCCACGGCCATGGAACCGTCACGCTGGTAGCTGTTCACCGGACTGCGCGGGGCGTTCACCGGCAGCTGCTGGTGGTTGGTGCCCACGCGGTAGCGATGTGCATCGGCATAGGCGAATACGCGGCCCTGCAGCATGCGGTCAGGCGAGAGGCCGACACCCGGGACCATGTTGCTCGGAGCAAACGCCGCCTGTTCCACTTCGGCAAAGTAGTTGAGCGGGTTGCGGTTAAGTTCCAGTACACCGACTTCGATCAACGGGTAATCCTTCTGCGACCAGGTCTTGGTCACATCGAATGGGTTTTCGTCGCGGCCGGCCGCCTCGGCCTCACTCATTACCTGGATGCACACGGACCAGCGCGGGAAGTCACCACGCTCAATGGCTTCGAACAGGTCGCGCTGGGCGTAGTCTGGGTCGGTACCAGCAAGGCGTGCTGCGTCGGCCGGGGCAAGGTTCTTGATGCCTTGCTGGGTCTTGAAGTGCCATTTGACCCAGGTGCGTTCACCTTGTGCATTGATCAGGCTGTAAGTGTGGCTGCCGAAACCGTGCATGTGCCGGTAACCGTCCGGGATACCTCGATCAGAGAACAGAATGGTGACCTGATGGAGCGCCTCGGGCGAATGCGACCAGAAGTCCCACATCATTTGGGCGTTCTTCAGGTTGGTGTGGGGGTGGCGCTTCTGGGTGTGGATAAAATCCGGAAACTTGAGGGGATCGCGGATGAAGAACACAGGCGTGTTGTTGCCAACGATGTCCCAGTTGCCTTCCTCTGTGTAGAACTTCACCGCAAAGCCGCGTGGGTCGCGCTCGGTGTCCGCCGAGCCGCGCTCGCCACCGACGGTCGAGAACCGCAGGAAGCTCTCGGTCTGCTTGCCGATCTGTTCGAACAGCCTGGCGCTGGTGTATGAGGTGATATCGCGGGTCACCGTGAACGTACCGTAGGCACCCGAGCCTTTGGCATGTACACGGCGCTCAGGGATGTTCTCGCGGTTGAAGTGGGCAAGCTTCTCGATCAGATGAAAGTCGTCAAGCAGCAGCGGGCCACGCGGGCCAGCGGAACGGGAATTCTGGTTGTCAGCAACGGGGGCACCGCTGGCGGTGGTGAGAATCTTGCTCATGGGCTCTCCTTATCGGGCTTCGTGCACCGTTATCGGGTTGACAAGGAGTATCGACGAGCGGTCATCTCATAACAAATTCATTACATGACTTGCATCAATAGAAATTAACAATACCTGCAAGCACAAAAAACCGGGCACTGGGCCCGGTTCTTTGTAGCAGACAGAACGTCTTACTCAGCAGCTTCTACAGCACCGCCGACCGGACGATCAACCAGCTCGACGTACGCCATAGGCGCGTTGTCGCCAGCGCGGAAACCGCACTTCAGGATGCGCAGGTAGCCGCCCTGACGGGTGGCGTAACGCTTGCCCAGGTCGTTGAACAGTTTGCCAACAGCGGACTTCGAACGGGTACGGTCGAAGGCCAGACGACGGTTAGCAACGCTGTCTTCCTTGGCCAGGGTGATCAGCGGCTCGGCAACGCGGCGCAGTTCCTTGGCTTTCGGCAGGGTGGTTTTGATCAGCTCGTGCTCGATCAACGACACTGCCATGTTCTGGAACATAGCCTTGCGGTGAGAGCTGGTACGGCTCAGGTGACGTCCACTTTTACGATGACGCATGATTCATTCCTTACCAAACACTACGTTCGGTGATTACGACGATCAGGCGGTCGCCTTGTCGTCTTTCTTAAGACTTGCAGGCGGCCAGTTGTCGAGGCGCATGCCGAGAGACAGACCACGAGAGGCCAGGACGTCCTTGATTTCAGTCAGGGACTTCTTGCCAAGGTTAGGAGTCTTCAACAGCTCTACTTCGGTACGCTGAATCAGGTCGCCGATGTAGTAGATGTTCTCCGCCTTGAGGCAGTTGGCCGAACGTACAGTCAGTTCCAGGTCGTCAACCGGGCGCAGCAGGATCGGATCGATCTCGTCTTCCTGCTCGACTACGACAGGCTCGCTGTCACCTTTGAGGTCGACGAACGCGGCCAGCTGCTGTTGCAGGATGGTCGCAGCGCGGCGGATAGCCTCTTCAGGATCCAGGGTGCCGTTGGTTTCCAGATCAATGACCAGCTTGTCCAGGTTGGTACGCTGTTCAACACGGGCGTTTTCGACCACATAGGCGATACGACGCACCGGGCTGAACGAAGCGTCCAGCTGCAGACGGCCAATGCTACGGCTTTCGTCTTCGTCGGTTTGACGGGAGTCGGCCGGCTCGTAACCGCGACCACGAGCTACGGTGAGCTTCATGTTCAGGGCGCCGTTGGACGCCAGGTTCGCGATCACGTGATCGGGGTTGACGATCTCGACATCGTGATCCAGCTGAATATCGGCAGCGGTAACCACCCCCGAACCCTTTTTCGACAAGGTCAGCGTAACTTCGTCACGACCGTGCAGCTTGATAGCCAGGCCTTTCAGGTTCAACAGGATTTCAATTACGTCTTCCTGAACACCTTCGATCGCGGAGTACTCATGGAGTACACCATCGATCTCGGCCTCGACTACTGCACAGCCAGGCATGGAGGACAACAGGATGCGGCGCAGCGCGTTGCCCAGGGTGTGGCCAAAGCCACGCTCGAGAGGCTCGAGCGTGATCTTGGCGCGGGTTGGACTGACTACCTGCACATCAATGTGGCGGGGAGTCAGGAACTCATTTACCGAAATCTGCATGGATGCACCTATTTCTAGCCCTTACTTGGAGTAGAGCTCGACAATCAGGTTTTCGTTGATGTCGGCAGACAGATCGCCACGAGCTGGAACGTTCTTGAAAACGCCCGACTTTTTAGCGGAATCTACGTCTACCCACTCAACGCGGCCACGCTGGGCGCACAGTTCAAGGGCTTGAACAATGCGCAGCTGGTTCAGCGACTTCTCGCGAACCGCGACCACGTCACCCGGACGAACTTGGTAGGATGGAATGTTTACAGTCTTACCGTTGACGCTGATCGCTTTGTGCGAAACCAGCTGACGGGACTCGGAACGAGTCGAGCCGAAGCCCATACGGTAAACGACGTTATCCAGACGGCACTCGAGCAGTTGCAGCAGGTTCTCACCGGTTGCGCCTTTTTTCGAGGCAGCAGCTTGGTAGTAACCGCGGAACTGACGCTCCAGAACACCGTAGATACGACGGACTTTTTGTTTCTCGCGCAGCTGGGTACCGTAGTCGGACTGACGGCCACGGCGCTGGCCGTGGATACCTGGGGCTGCTTCGATGTTGCACTTCGATTCCAGAGCGCGAACGCCGCTCTTCAGGAACAGGTCGGTGCCTTCACGACGAGACAGTTTGCATTTTGGACCAATGTAACGTGCCATTCTTCTGTCTCCTGATTACACGCGACGCTTCTTCGGCGGACGGCACCCGTTATGCGGGATAGGCGTCACGTCGGTGATGCTGGCGATCTTGTAGCCGCAGCTGTTCAGTGCACGAACGGCGGATTCACGACCTGGACCTGGACCCTTGACGTTGACGTCGAGGTTCTTCAGACCATATTCCAGCGCAGCTTGACCAGCACGCTCAGCAGCAATCTGAGCTGCGAACGGGGTGGATTTGCGCGAACCACGGAAACCCGAACCACCGGAAGTAGCCCAGGACAATGCATTGCCCTGACGATCGGTGATGGTCACGATGGTGTTGTTGAAAGAAGCGTGGATGTGGGCGATGCCATCAACCACTGTCTTTTTGACTTTCTTACGAGGACGAGCAGCAGGTTTTGCCATGTCTATATTCCTGGGCGATTACTTGCGGATCGGCTTACGCGGGCCCTTACGGGTGCGTGCGTTGGTCTTGGTGCGCTGACCGCGAACCGGCAGACCTTTACGATGACGCAGGCCGCGGTAGCAACCCAGGTCCATCAAGCGCTTGATCTTCATGTTGATGTCACGACGCAGGTCACCTTCGGTGGTGAACTTCGCGACTTCGCCACGCAGGGTTTCGATTTGCTCGTCGCTCAGATCCTTGATCTTTGCGGCTGGGTTGACACCAGCGTCTGCACAAATCTTCTGTGCAGTTGTGCGACCGACACCATAGATGTAGGTCAGCGAGATAACAGTATGCTTGTTATCTGGAATGTTGACGCCTGCAATACGGGCCATTCAGTGGGACTCCAATTGACAGCTACCTACGCCCCGGAAGCCAAGAAATAGGGCGCGAGATAATATCGCTGTAGAAACGAATAATCAACCCAGCAGCACACTAGCTGCTGGGTTTGAAGCGCAGATCACACTCAGCCTTGGCGCTGTTTGTGACGCGGTTCCGCGCTGCAGATCACTCGTACGACGCCTTCGCGACGGATGATCTTGCAGTTACGGCACAGCTTTTTCACCGATGCACGAACTTTCATTACCGACTCCTCGAACCTTAGGGGCGTATCAGCGCAGCAAACCGCTGCCGCCGTAGCCTTTCAGGTTGGCTTTCTTCATCAGGGATTCGTACTGGTGCGAAACGAGGTGCGATTGTACTTGGGACATGAAGTCCATCACAACCACTACCACAATCAGCAACGAGGTCCCGCCAAGGTAGAACGGCACATTTGCTGCCACCACCAGGAACTGGGGCAGAAGGCAGACGGCCATCATGTAAAGAGCACCGAACATGGTCAGACGAGTCAGAACGCCATCAATGTAGCGTGCGGACTGCTCACCAGGACGGATACCCGGAATAAAGGCACCGGACTTCTTCAGGTTTTCCGCTACGTCTTTCGGGTTGAACATCAACGCTGTGTAGAAGAAGCAGAAGAAAATGATCCCTGCGCTAAACAGCAGAATGTTCAACGGCTGACCAGGAGCGATCGACTGCGAGATGTCCTGCAGCCAGCCCATACCTTCTGACTGACCGAACCAGGCACCCAGCGAAGCCGGGAACAGCAGAATGCTGCTCGCGAAAATGGCCGGGATAACCCCCGCCATGTTCACCTTCAGCGGCAAGTGGCTGGTCTGCGCCGCGAAGACCTTGCGGCCCTGCTGACGCTTGGCGTAGTGAACGGCGATTCGACGCTGACCACGCTCAATGAACACCACGAAACCGATGATCGCTACTGCAAGCAAACCGATTGCGACCAGGGCGAAAATGTTGATATCGCCTGTGCGTGCAGACTCGAAAGACTGCCCGATTGCTCTCGGAAGACCGGCAACGATACCTGCGAAGATCAACATCGAGATACCGTTGCCCACACCGCGCTCGGTGATCTGCTCACCCAGCCACATCATGAACATCGCGCCTGCCACGAAGGTGGAGACGGCAACGACATGGAAGCCGAGGCCTGCAGAAAACGCCACGCCCTGGTTGGCCAGGCCAATGGACATGCCAATAGCTTGAACCAGTGCCAGGATAACGGTGCCGTAGCGGGTGTACTGGCTGATCTTGCGACGGCCAGCTTCACCTTCCTTCTTCAACTGCTCCAGTTGCGGGCTGACCGCAGTCATCAGCTGCATGATGATCGATGCCGAAATGTACGGCATGATCCCCAGTGCAAAGATGCTCATGCGCTCAAGCGCGCCACCGGAAAACATGTTGAACAAGCTAAGAATGGTCCCCTCATTCTGCCGAAACAGATCCGCCAGACGGTCTGGATTGATGCCAGGAACCGGGATATGCGCACCTATCCGATAGACGATGATCGCCATGAACAGAAAGCGCAGACGAGCCCAGAGTTCCGACATCCCGCCCTTACCGAGCGAAGAGAGAGCACCTTGCTTAGCCATTTATTCCTCGAATTTGCCGCCAGCTGCTTCGATAGCCGCACGCGCACCCTTGGTGGCTGCGATGCCCTTGATGGTGACTGCGCGAGTGACTTCGCCAGACAGCATGATTTTCACACGCTGTACGTTCTGGCCAATCACGTTGGCGTCCTTCAGGGACTGTACGGAAACCACGTCGCCTTCCACTTTGGCCAGCTCGGACAGACGCACTTCAGCGCGGTCCATGGCTTTCAGGGAAACGAAGCCGAACTTCGGCAGACGACGGTGCAGCGGCTGTTGACCGCCTTCGAAGCCAGGAGCGATCGAACCGCCCGAACGGGAAGTCTGACCTTTGTGGCCACGGCCGCCGGTCTTACCCAGACCGCTACCGATACCACGACCTGGACGATGCTTCTCGCGACGGGAACCCGGCGCTGGACTCAGATCATTGAGTTTCATCGATTAACCCTCGACCTTCAGCATGTAGTAAGCCTTGTTGATCATCCCGCGGTTCTCGGGAGTATCCTGGACTTCTACAGTGTGACCGATGCGACGCAGACCCAGACCTTTAACGCACAGTTTGTGGTTAGGCAGGCGGCCCGAGACGCTCTTGATCAGCGTTACTTTTACGGTTGCCATGATTAGATGATCTCCTCAACGCTCTTGCCGCGCTTGGCAGCAATGGACTCAGGAGATTGCATGGCTTTCAGACCCTTGAAGGTGGCGTAAACCACGTTCACCGGGTTGGTCGAACCGTAGCACTTGGCCAGGACGTTCTGAACACCAGCAACTTCCAGGACGGCACGCATGGCGCCGCCGGCGATGATACCGGTACCTTCCGAGGCAGGCTGCATGTAAACCTTCGAGGCGCCGTGGGCAGCCTTGGTGGCGTACTGCAGGGTGGTGCCCTTCAGGTCAACCTGGATCATGTTGCGACGAGCAGCTTCCATGGCTTTCTGGATCGCAGCAGGTACTTCGCGCGACTTGCCACGGCCGAAACCAACGCGACCCTTGCCATCACCTACCACGGTCAGCGCGGTGAAGGTGAAGATACGGCCGCCTTTAACGGTTTTGGCTACGCGGTTAACTTGAACCAGCTTCTCGATGTAGCCTTCGTCGCGCTTTTGATCGTTATTTGCCATAACTTAGAACTCCAGCCCGCCTTCACGAGCAGCATCAGCCAGCGCTTTGACGCGGCCATGGTACTTGAAGCCGGAACGGTCAAAGGCAACTTGAGATACACCGGCGGCTTTCGCACGCTCAGCTACCAGCTTGCCAACCTTAGTGGCCGCGTCGATGTTGCCAGTGGCGCCATCACGCAGGTCTTTGTCCAAGGTCGAGGCGCTTGCCAGAACCTTGCTGCCGTCGGCCGAAATGACCTGGGCGTAGATGTGCTGCGAGGAGCGGAACACGCACAGGCGCACGACTTCGAGTTCGTGCATCTTGAGGCGTGCTTTGCGAGCGCGACGCAGTCGAATAACTTTTTTGTCGGTCATTTGCTAGGCCCTACTTCTTCTTGGCTTCTTTACGACGGACTACTTCATCCGCGTAACGCACACCCTTGCCTTTGTAAGGCTCTGGCGGACGGAACCCGCGGATTTCAGCGGCCACCTGACCTACCAGCTGCTTGTCGATGCCCTTGATCAGGATATCGGTCTGGCTAGGCGTTTCAGCGGTGATACCGGCTGGCAGTTCGTAGTCCACTGGGTGAGAGAAGCCCAGGGCCAGGTTCAGGATTTCGCCTTTGGCCTGTGCCTTGTAACCAACACCGACCAGCTGGAGCTTGCGCTCGAAGCCTTGGCTTACGCCCTGGACCATGTTGTTCACCAGGGCGCGGGTAGTACCGGCCATGGCGCGAGCTTGCTGGTCACCGTTGCGAGCGACGAAACGCAGCTCGCCAGACTCTTCGGTAACTTCAACAGACGAGTGAACGTTCAGTTCGAGAGTGCCTTTGGCACCCTTCACCGAAAGCTGCTGACCGGCGAATTTGACTTCGACACCGGATGGCAGCTTAACGGGGTTCTTAGCGACGCGAGACATGCCTATCTCCCCTTAGAACACTGTGCACAGAACTTCGCCGCCGACACCGGCAGCGCGCGCAGCGCGGTCAGTCATCACACCTTTGTTGGTGGAGACAATAGACACGCCCAGACCGCCACGTACTTTCGGCAGGTCGGTGACGGCCTTGTACTGGCGCAGGCCAGGACGGCTGGAACGCTTCAGTTCCTCGATGACCGGACGGCCTTCGAAGTACTTCAGTTCGATCGACAGAGAAGGCTTGGCCTCACCAGTTACCTGGTAGCCGGCGATGTAACCTTCGTCTTTCAGAACTTTGGCAACCGCGACCTTCAGGGTGGAGGAAGGCATGCTTACGACGGACTTTTCAGCCATCTGGGCATTACGGATGCGAGTTAGCATGTCCGCTAACGGGTCCTGCATACTCATGGGCTAGATGCTCCTGATACAAGAAATATTAGCCTTGCGGCTATCACAACCACCCGAACGGGCAGGGTAAAAAACCCAGGCTCGGGTGAGCCGGTCATTCTAGACACAAGGCAGAAACGAAACAAGCCCCACGAGGGGGCTTGTTTGTTGGCGAGGTCACCGGCGGTCGGAAGATTGCTCCCCTTGCGCCGGGATCACACCTGCAGCGTTTACCAGGAGGCTTTGACCAGGCCTGGTACGTCGCCGCGCATTGCCGCTTGACGCAGCATGTTACGGCCCAGGCCGAACTTACGGTATACACCGTGAGGACGACCGGTCAGGCGGCAACGGTTGCGCAGACGCGCAGCGCTGGCATCACGTGGCTGCTTCTGCAGAGCGACAACGGCAGCGAAACGCTCTTCAGGAGAGGCGTTCACGTTGACGATGGTCGCTTTCAGCTCAGCACGCTTCTTGGCGAACTTGGCTACCGTGAGCTGACGCTTCAGCTCGCGGTTTTTCATGCTCTTCTTGGCCATTTTCCTACTCCAATCAGTTGCGGAACGGGAATTTGAATGCACGCAGCAGAGCGCGGCCTTCGTCATCCGAACGAGCAGTGGTGGTCAGGGTGATGTCCAAACCGCGCAGAGCATCGATCTTGTCGTAATCGATTTCCGGGAAGATGATCTGCTCTTTCACGCCCATGCTGTAGTTGCCACGACCATCGAAGGACTTGGCATTCAAGCCGCGGAAGTCGCGAACCCGAGGCAGGGAGATCGCCAGCAGGCGGTCCAGGAATTCGTACATCTTGTCGCTACGCAGGGTCACCTTGACGCCGATCGGCCATCCTTCACGGACTTTGAAGCCCGCGATGGATTTACGAGCGAAAGTCACGACCGGCTTTTGACCGGTGATCTTTTCCAGGTCGGCAACAGCGTGCTCGATGACTTTCTTGTCGCCGATCGCTTCGCCCAGACCCATGTTCAGGGTGATCTTGGTAACGCGCGGAACTTCCATCACGTTCGACAGCTTAAGTTCTTCCTTAAGCTTAGGAGCGATCTCGTTCCGGTAAATCTCTTTCAGTCGTGCCATGGTCTTCTACCTAGCAGTGTTCAAGCATCAACCGCTTTTTGGGTCGACTTGAAGACACGAATTTTCTTACCGTCTTCTACTTTGAAACCAACGCGGTCAGCTTTGTTGGTTTCGCCGTTGAAGATGGCAACGTTGGAAGCGTGCAGAGGCGCTTCTTTTTCGACGATACCGCCCTGAACGCCCGCCATCGGGTTAGGCTTGGTATGACGCTTGACCAGGTTCACGCCACCGATAACCAGACGGTCATCAGCCAGAACCTTCAGCACCTTACCGCGCTTACCTTTGTCTTTGCCGGCGATCACGATGATCTCGTCGTCACGACGAATCTTTTGCATGTCGGATCTCCTTACAGCACTTCAGGGGCGAGCGAGACGATCTTCATGAACTTCTCAGTACGAAGTTCACGGGTCACTGGCCCGAAGATGCGAGTGCCGATCGGCTCTTGCTTGGTGTTCAGCAGAACAGCAGCGTTGCCGTCGAAACGAATGATGGAACCGTCAGCGCGACGTACACCGTGACGGGTACGGACGACAACAGCAGTCATCACCTGGCCTTTTTTGACCTTACCGCGCGGAATCGCTTCCTTGACGGTTACTTTGATGATGTCACCGATGCCGGCGTAACGGCGGTGCGAACCGCCGAGCACCTTGATGCACATGACGCGACGAGCGCCGCTGTTATCGGCCACATCGAGCATGGATTGAGTCTGAATCATAAAATTTCTCCGACCCCTAGCCCTTAGACTTCAACAGCGCGTTCGAGGACTTCAACCAGTGCCCAGGACTTGGTCTTGGCCAGCGGACGGGTTTCACGGATGGAAACCTTGTCGCCGATTTTGCACTGGTTGGATTCGTCGTGCGCGTGCAGCTTAGTCGAACGCTTAACGTATTTACCGTAGATCGGGTGCTTGACGCGACGCTCGATCAGAACGGTGATGGTCTTGTCCATTTTGTCGCTGACGACACGGCCAGTCAGCGTACGGACGGTTTTTTCAGCTTCAGCCATGATCACTTACCTGCCTGCTGGTTAAGCACAGTTTTCACGCGAGCGATGTCACGCTTAACTTGCGAGAGCAGGTGCGACTGCCCCAACTGGCCAGTTGCTTTCTGCATACGCAGATTGAACTGGTCGCGCAGCAAGCCGAGCAGTTGCTCATTCAGTTGCTGTGCAGATTTTTCACGAAGTTCATTCGCTTTCATCACATCACCGTCCGCTTAACAAAGGAGGTGGCGAGAGGCAGCTTTGCAGCAGCCAGGGCGAAAGCTTCGCGCGCCAGCTCTTCAGAAACACCCTCGATCTCGTACAGGACTTTACCTGGCTGGATCTGGGCAACCCAGTATTCCACGGAGCCCTTACCTTTACCCATACGAACCTCGAGAGGCTTCTTGGAGATCGGCTTGTCCGGGAACACACGGATCCAGATCTTACCGCCACGCTTAACGTGACGGGTCAGCGCACGACGTGCGGACTCGATCTGGCGAGCGGTGAGGCGACCGCGAGCAACAGCTTTCAGGGCGAACTCGCCGAAGCTGACTTTGCTACCGCGCAGTGCCAGACCACGGTTGTGGCCAGTCATCTGCTTGCGGAATTTTGTACGCTTTGGTTGCAACATTTGGCGTACCCCTTACTTAGCAGCTTTTTTACGAGGCGCTGGTGCTTGTGGTTTCAGTTCTTCTTGGCGACCACCAATAACTTCGCCTTTGAAGATCCAAACCTTCACACCGATCACACCGTAAGTGGTGTGAGCTTCGTAGGTGTTGTAGTCGATATCGGCACGCAGGGTGTGCAGAGGCACACGACCTTCGCGATACCACTCGGTACGAGCAATCTCAGCACCGCCGAGACGACCGCTCACCTGGATCTTGATGCCCTTGGCACCAATACGCATGGCGTTCTGTACGGCGCGCTTCATGGCGCGACGGAACATTACGCGGCGTTCCAGCTGCTGAGCTACGCTCTGCGCAACCAGCATTGCGTCGAGTTCCGGCTTGCGGATCTCTTCGATGTTGATGTGCACAGGCACACCCATCTGCTTGGTCAGGTCCTGACGCAGCTTCTCGACATCTTCACCTTTCTTCCCGATAACGATACCTGGACGAGCGGTGTGGATGGTGATGCGTGCAGTTTGAGCCGGACGATGAATATCGATACGGCTTACGGACGCGCTTTTTAGTTTGTCTTGGAGGTACTCACGCGTTTTCAGATCCTTCAACAGGTAATCTGCGTAAGTAGCACCGTCTGCGTACCAGACGGAGGTGTGCTCCTTGACGATTCCCAGGCGAATGCCAGTGGGATGTACTTTCTGACCCATCTGATCGACTCCGTTACTTGTCCGCAACCTTGACAGTGATATGGCAAGACCGCTTGACGATGCGATCAGCACGGCCTTTGGCACGTGGCATGATGCGCTTCAGCGAACGCCCTTCGTTGACGAAGACGGTGGAGACCTTCAGGTCATCAACGTCAGCGCCTTCGTTGTGTTCGGCGTTGGCTACGGCCGACTCGAGGACTTTCTTCATGATTTCAGCGGCTTTTTTGCTGCTGAAGGCCAACAGGTTGAGCGCTTCGCCCACCTTCTTCCCGCGGATCTGGTCGGCGACCAAGCGGGCTTTCTGGGCGGAGATGCGAGCGCCCGACAACTTAGCGGCTACTTCCATTTCCTTACCCCTTAACGCTTGGCTTTCTTGTCAGCCACGTGCCCGCGATAGGTGCGGGTACCGGCGAACTCGCCCAGTTTGTGGCCGACCATGTCTTCGTTCACGAGAACTGGGACATGCTGGCGACCGTTGTGAACCGCGATGGTCAGACCGACCATTTGTGGCAGGATCATCGAACGACGCGACCAGGTTTTAACTGGCTTGCGATCGTTCTTCTCCACCGCCACTTCGACCTTCTTCAACAGGTGAAGATCGATAAAAGGACCTTTTTTCAGAGAACGTGGCACTGTCGTATCCCTCTAGTTACTTGCGACGACGGACGATCATGTTGTCGGTACGCTTATTACCGCGGGTCTTCGCACCCTTGGTTGGGAAGCCCCATGGCGATACCGGATGACGACCACCGGAGGTACGACCTTCACCACCACCATGTGGGTGGTCAACCGGGTTCATGGCAACACCACGAACGGTTGGGCGAACGCCGCGCCAGCGTTTGGCACCAGCTTTACCCAGCGAACGCAGGCTGTGCTCGGAGTTCGAGACTTCGCCCAGGGTCGCACGGCACTCAGCCAGGACTTTACGCATTTCACCAGAGCGCAGACGCAGGGTCACGTAGACACCTTCGCGAGCGATCAGCTGAGCCGAAGCACCAGCGGAACGTGCGATCTGAGCACCTTTACCCGGCTTCAGTTCGATGCCGTGAATGGTGCTACCTACTGGAATGTTGCGCAGCTGCAGGGAGTTACCGGCCTTGATTGGGGCCAGGGCACCTGCGATCAGCTGGTCGCCAGCGCTCACGCCTTTAGGGGCGATGATGTAGCGACGCTCACCGTCTGCGTAGCACAGCAGGGCGATGTGAGCAGTACGGTTTGGATCGTATTCGATACGCTCGACAGTGGCTGGGATGCCATCTTTGTCGTTGCGACGGAAGTCGACCAGACGGTAATGCTGCTTGTGACCACCACCAACGTGACGAGTGGTAATGCGGCCATTGTTGTTACGACCACCAGACTTCGATTTTTTCTCGATCAGCGGTGCGTGAGGAGCGCCTTTGTGCAGCTCCTTGTTGACCACCTTGACCACGAAACGGCGGCCAGGGGAAGTCGGTTTGCATTTAACGATTGCCATGATGCACCCCTTCCTTACTCAGCACTGCTGCTGAAATCGAGATCTTGGCCTGGCTGAAGGGAGACGATCGCCTTCTTCCAGTCATTACGCTTGCCCAGACCACGTGCGGTACGCTTGGTTTTACCCAGAACGTTAACAGTCGACACGTTTTCAACTTTTACGTTGAACAGGCCTTCGACAGCTTTCTTGATTTCCAGCTTGGTTGCGTCAGTAGCAACCTTGAATACGAACTGGCCTTTTTTCTCAGCCAGAACGGTAGCCTTCTCGGAAACGTGCGGGCCAAGGAGGACTTTGAATACGCGTTCCTGGTTCATCCCAGCAGCTCCTCGAATTTCTTCACGGCCGAGACGGTGATCAACACCTTCTCGTATGCGATCAGACTGACCGGGTCGGAACCTTGAACGTCACGTACATCGACGTGCGGCAGGTTGCGAGCAGCCAGGTACAGGTTCTGATCAACAGCGTCGGAAACGATCAGTACGTCGTTCAGACCCATGCCGTTCAGCTTGTTCAGCAGATCTTTGGTTTTCGGCGCTTCAACAGCGAAGTCCTGAACCACGACCAGACGGTCGCTACGCACCAGCTCAGCGAGGATGGAGCGCAGGGCTGCGCGGTACATCTTCTTGTTGAGCTTCTGCGAGTGATCTTGAGGACGAGCTGCGAAGGTTACACCACCGCCACGCCAGATCGGACCACGGGTGGTACCAGCACGAGCACGGCCAGTACCCTTCTGACGCCATGGGCGCTTACCGCCACCAGCCACGTCGGAACGGGTCTTCTGCTGCTTGGTGCCCTGACGGCCGCCGGCCATGTAGGCCACGACTGCTTGGTGTACCAGCGTCTCGTTGAATTCGCCACCGAAAGCCAGTTCGGAAACTTCGATCGCCTGAGCGTCATTTACATTAAGTTGCATGTCAGTATCCCCTTAACCGCGAGCCTTGACAGCTGGACGTACAACCACGTCGCCGC
Organism: Pseudomonas sp. NPDC089996; assembly: GCF_044748405.1. Taxonomy (NCBI): domain Bacteria; kingdom Pseudomonadati; phylum Pseudomonadota; class Gammaproteobacteria; order Pseudomonadales; family Pseudomonadaceae; genus Pseudomonas; species Pseudomonas sp. NPDC089996. Next base: position 260,917 of record NZ_JBIVGA010000009.1, read on the forward strand.
CAGTAGCGCCAGGTACGGCACCCTTGACGAGCAGCAGGTTGCGCTCAGCGTCTACGCGAACTACTTCCAGGGACTGAACAGTCACGCGCTCGGCGCCCATGTGACCGGACATTTTCTTGCCCTTGAACACACGACCAGGAGTCTGGCACTGGCCGATGGAACCTGGGACACGGTGCGACACGGAGTTACCGTGGGTGTTGTCCTGGCCACGGAAGTTCCAGCGCTTGATGGTACCGGCGAAGCCTTTACCTTTGGACTGACCAGTAACGTCAACCAGCTGGCCTGCAGTGAAGAGTTCAGCTTTGATCGAGTCGCCAGCCTGGAACTCGCCTTCTTCAAGACGGAACTCCCAGACACCGCGACCAGCGGCAACGTTAGCCTTGGCGAAGTGACCTGCCTGAGCGGCAGTCACACGCGAAGCACGACGCTCGCCGACAGTGACTTGCACTGCACGGTAGCCATCGGTTTCTTCAGTTTTGAACTGGGTGACACGATTCGGCTCGATCTCAATGACCGTGACCGGAATGGAGACACCTTCTTCGGTGAAAATGCGGGTCATACCGCACTTGCGACCGATTACACCAATAGTCATGTTGTAAACCTCATGAGTGTACGGGGCTTTCACCCGCTATGGCCGCCCATTTCAGAGCGTTACACGACTAGACCGAAGTCTTAGCCGAGGCTGATCTGTACTTCCACACCTGCCGCCAGATCAAGCTTCATCAGCGCGTCAACGGTTTTATCCGTTGGCTGGACGATGTCCAGAACACGCTTATGAGTGCGAATCTCGTACTGGTCACGCGCGTCTTTGTTGACGTGCGGGGAGACCAGAACGGTGAAACGCTCTTTGCGGGTAGGCAGTGGAATTGGACCACGCACTTGTGCACCAGTACGTTTCGCGGTTTCCACGATTTCCTGGGTGGATTGGTCGATCAGGCGATGGTCGAAAGCCTTCAACCTGATACGGATTTGCTGATTTTGCATTGGATTTCAGACTCCAGGCTGTTCCCAACGGACGCACTACGCCCGCTAAAAGGAGGCGTGATTCTATAGACGCCCCAATTTAGTGTCAACCCAATAAAAAAAACCCCCGCTGAGCGGGGGTTTTTTCAATCGGTCGAGTGATTACTCGATGATTTTGGCTACGACGCCGGCGCCGACGGTACGACCGCCTTCACGGATAGCGAAGCGCAGACCGTCTTCCATTGCGATGGTCTTGATCAGGGTGACAGTCATCTGAATGTTGTCACCTGGCATTACCATTTCAACGCCTTCCGGCAGTTCGCAGTTACCGGTCACGTCAGTGGTACGGAAGTAGAACTGAGGACGGTAGCCTTTGAAGAACGGAGTGTGACGGCCGCCTTCTTCCTTCGACAGGACGTAGACTTCTGCGGTGAACTTGGTGTGCGGCTTGACCGAACCTGGCTT
>NZ_JBIVGA010000010.1:0-236103 GCF_044748405.1 Pseudomonas sp. NPDC089996
TACCCGCCAGAGCACGTTGAGGTCTTCTCGCGGGTGGCCGGTGAGGGTGAAGGCCCGGCCTGGCTGCAGACGCACGTCGTCACCTGTGACTTCGGCAATGTGGGCGTCGTGGCGCAAGCCGGTCAGACGGGTCTGGGTGAAGGGGATGCCAACCGCTTCACGCTTGTAGCGCCCGGGGTAGTCGAAGCGCTCGTAATCCATGGACTGATGCAGTTCGCCCTTGGCGCGGGCGTGCTGATCCAGGCGATAGGCCGGGTGGGTGAAGGTGTAGTCACGCTGTGCCTGGCGCGCCGTGCGGACGTTCTCGCTGTAGTGGAAGCGCCGCAGGCAAGGCTGCGCCTGGTCGCCGCCGCTGTTGGCGTGGTACAGCACAGGGGCGGGGTGGCTTGCATCCTCAGCTTCGTAGGAGCCAGGGTGCTTGCCCCCGTCCTGAATGGGGCTCTGTCTGATCAGGCCCAGTGACAACAAGCGGTCGGTGATGATCAGTTTGTGCTGCTTGGGGCTGTGCTCGAAGCTGTAGACGAACCCTTCTTCAGCGGCGAGGCGGGTGATGAAGTCGAGGTCGGTTTCGCCGGCCTGGACACAGAACTCGCGCACCTGATGGTCGACGCGGGTGCTCAGTTCGAAGCGCAGGATGCCCTGGCGCTGGAGCATCAATTCGAGAATCTGCGGCACGGTTTTCTGCTGGAAGATGCGCCAGTTCGAGCGCAACCCGGCGCGGGCTAGCTGTGGTTCGACAAGGGCGTGGTAACAGGTGCGGTGGAAGCCGCTGTCGCCCTGGCGGAAGCTGCTGATCAGTCCGTGTACGTAACGCACTGGGCGGTCTGCGTCCCAGAGGGTGAACAAGGCGGGCTTGTCGAGCAGTCGGGCGAAGTCGATGTCGTCGTAGAAGCTGACCAGCTCCAATTGCAACTGGAAGGGGGTGCTCAGGGCCTCTTTGAGCTCGAACGACACGACTTCGAGTTCGATATCAGCCGCCAGGGTCTGGAAGCTGTAACGCAGGTCGGATTGGCTAAGCATGAAATATCTTTGTCCATTGTCGGGTCACACGAAAGCCCGAACAGGGTAATCCTGTCCGGAGCTGTTCAGAGGCTTCAGATCTTTGGATTGCGCCAGTCGTCGGAGCCTTGCGTCCCCGAGATCATGTGAGTCCAGGTGATCTTGCGGTAAGTCATGGCCACCTCGACCAGTTGCGTGAAGTTCGCGTTTTTTGGATTTTGGACATGAGGGAGGATGCAATTGATCTCAACAATCATTGCGTCCTCCAGTTTGGTCATGAAGAAAAGTTCCTCTTTGCCATCCACTGATGTTCGATACCAGCTAACCAGGACGGTGGGAAGTATTTCGCCTGCAGTCAGCGCTTGGTTCAGTAACGGTGTCGCCTTGTTAATCGCACTGGTGAAGATGAATGGGCCGTGTACGCGCCTGCCTGTTGGTTGTCCGCTTTGTGGGTCGCTTGGCACAGTTATCCTGTGCTTGACTTCCTGTACAAGGATTTCGTCTTCGTGGCCCTCGACGAATATGTTTCCCACTGAGTCGGGTGTGAAGGCACCCTCAGTGATGTTGCCTTGTAGGCGGCCTTCAATTGAGATGTAAATGGGTGTTGGCATGGCTGTTTCTCCTTTATGCCTGTAGATAAAACACGTACGCCATTGGCGGCATGGCCATCGGTAGCGATGGGCTTCTCAGCAAGGCAGTCGCCTCGCCAATTCGTTGAATTAAGGTTTACCGATGCTTCGGTCACTGCTGAAGAATGCCGTTAAGCGACTCCAGCACTTCAGTGGTCAGCAAATGCAGGCGATAGCTGTAAACCCCGTACACCACCGCCATGGCCGCGGCGCTGATCAGCAACGGGCTCCACCACGGCCACTGCCGGTGCATGCGGAAGTCGCTCGGAGCGACATTGGCCAGGGGATCGCTGACCTGCTCCGGGACCGGCCCACGCACTTCGCGGATAAGCGTGTGAATCTGCTGGAGCAGGGCGTTCACAGCCTCATCACCCTTGGGTGCCAGGCCGTATTTGCCTTTGAGACCGAGGCACAGGCAGAGGTACACAAATTCCAGCACGTCGATGTAGCGCTGGGGCTCCTGCATCAGGCGCGACAGCACCGTGTAGATCTTTTCTCCACCCCAGGTCTCGTGGTGAAAAATGCTCAGCAGCGACTCCTGGCTCCAGCAAGAATTTCTGCCCCAGGGGCGACTCATCACAGCCTCGTCCAGGTACATGCACAGGGCATAGGAATAAGCCAGCAGTTGCGCGGATTCGTAGCCCCGCTGGCGCATTTCTTCGACGATGTTGTCGACCTGGGTGCGCACCTGATGGTGCACTTCCTGGATGTTGGGCAAGCTATCCAGGGTGCGCAGGCGCATCACCAGACCGAACAGCGGCATTGCCGCATCGATCATGGGGTTCTGGAAGGTGCCGCGCAGCTGGAAATCCGGGTCCGCCGGGTAGCCTGCGCAAGTGGTTTCGGCGTCAGGTGCACGCGCATCTGCAGCCCCGGGTTTCGACGGGTGAAGCGCCGTCTCTAGCGGTTCACGTCTGGTTGGCGGTGTATCAACGGCCTTGCTGCCGGACGCGTCCATTTCATTCACTCCTGATCGCCCAGAATTGCAATTCAAGGCCTGGGATTTTCCCGGCGATGTGGATGCCGAACCCGTGGCTGTCCTTCATGGAAGCCCAGGCCGGGCTGCGCCGGTCCAGCTCGAAGTAGCTGAACCCGGCATGGAAGGGCAGGTCGCGTGGCGCCACGGGCAACGCCACCAGCGGGATGCCCGGCAAGTGATGCAGGACCATCTCGTTCATCGCTTCCAGCGCGCTGACCTTGACCGTGTGCACGAAGGCCTGACGTAACGACTCCACGGTCTGGTTGGCGCGCACCGCGAGGATGAAGTCCGCCTCGTCGATCAGGCGCCGATCCTCCAGCGTCGTGGTCATCACGCCCCACTCGAGGGTTTGCAGCGGCAACGACACCGCCCGCGGCTGCAGCACCGTGCTCAGTGCACGGCGCAGCGTGTCTTCCAGTGGCTTGAAGGAAGTGCGCAGGGCGTTGTGGTGATACGCCGGGTACTCTTGTGGCAGGCGATTCTCGTCGGTGAAGGTCACCAGTTCGCCACAGGCCTGGCTCATGCAGAGATAGAGCTGCTCCGGGTGGGTCTGCGGTTGCCGGGCCAGATGGGCGAAGCAAGGCCACCAGCGATTCAGGGCCTGCAACAGGTTGAAGTCACGGATATCGGCGATGCCGGACTGGCCTGACGAGCCGATACGTGCCGCCAGGTTGCGCGCACGTTCGCGCAAGGTGTTGCTGATTTCTTCAAGGAAGCGCATCAGTGCCGGCACCGCGCGCACCGACAGGCTGGTGGGGTAGAACGATTCGTCCAGCTGCAGGCTGCCATCGGGGCGACGCTCGAGGATTCTTGCCAGGGCGAGCCACGTATAGGCACTGCTGTCTTCACTTTGCCGCCGCAGCTGCAGGTTGGGCACGGCGAGGTCCACCTGCACCAGGTCGCCATCGGCGGTGTGGGTATCCTTGATTTCCTGGGCATGGGCGACATAACGCAGGTTTGCCATGCTGTCCGGCCAGCTCACTTCACGGCCGCCGTCGGTGCGCAGCGGCAGGCACAGGTAGATCTCGCCGTGCTGCGCGCCATCGTCGCTGATCTCCAGCGGTGGCGGTGGGGGCAGGTCGCCAGGGATATCGAAGACGGCCCCGTCGGGCATGATGCCCCTGGCCCGGGTGATGGCGACCTTGCCAAGGCACAGGTATTCATCGTTCAACTGCAGTTCGCTGAATCCGTAGAACGCAGCACTCAGGCTGCTCAGGCGTTGATGCAGCGCCGCCTCGCTGGCCCGGGCCGCCTGCTGGAAGTGCTGCGGTTTGACGAACAGGCCTTCAGGCCATAGCACAGGGTTACGTGAGCTCATGGGCACTCCATGTCAGGGATGAGAGGTAGCAGGCCGGCAGATCGATCATCGGTCCTCTTCCTTGAGCTCGATCTGCGCGTCATGGACTTGCAGCGAGAGCACCACCCGGCGGCCGCGTGGGGCAATGCGCAGTACTTGTTGCCATGTCGAGCTCTCCAGGCTGCTGTAGTCGGCGATCACTGCAATGAAGCGGGTGTCGTCATGGAGGGGTTGGAACGGCACAAACTTGAACTGGCCGGGCGACAGCAGGTAATCGTCATCGCGGATGTAAGTGCTGCGCAGCGCTTTGGCCGGGTCCAGCGCCAGTTGCTGGTAAACGCTGTTGAGCAGCAGTGAGTCGTCCCGCAGTTGCAGGACCTTGACGGCGATGGGGCTGGCGATCTGGGGCCCGTGGCTGTGCGGTGCGTCAAACCGCTCAAGCGCTGTTGTGGGTGCCTCGTAGTCCCCGAGCGCACTCTCATCGGCAGGTACTGATTCGGGATACTGTGCCTGCAGGTAGCTGAACAGGCTGGCGACCTTTTCGGTGAGCGCACGTGGGTCGTCTGCGCTCAGGCTGACCGTGTATGGGCCTGGTTCGAGTTCACCTGGTGCTGCATCAGCGGCTTCGGCGTTATCGGCAACACCATTCAGCGTAGGGCTGACATGGATGCTGATGGCGAACTCGGTCGGCATATCTTCCGGTGCTCCCACGGGGATGGACGGGTCTTTCAGCACCTGGAACATCTTGCCCAGGGCTGTGCAGCCAGCAGTGGCCGTGAGCACAAGCAACAGTGAAGCGCAAAGCATCAGGCGTGGAAGCATGATCGCGGTCCTGTAATAAGATCCTGCAGCGGGTTCTGGTCCACAGGGCAAGGCACTAACCTCGCATCGAGGGCAGCCACGGGGTCGTGCCCCGGGAGCGGGTCGAATGCCGAGCACACATCCGTAGGGGGGAGGGGTGGCAAGGTATTGATGGCGTTGTCTCGCGGGCGGGTCGAAGCGCTTGCCTCCAGGGCCTCGTGCACGTCCAGCCGAGGCATGAAAACTTCCTCCAGAGAGCGCCTGGATGCCTGTTCCGGCTGCAGATCGACCCGTAGCCGGTAGGCGCCGACCCGCAGGATGTCGCCATCCTTGAGGCGCATGGGTGGGCGTTTTCCAAGACAGTGTGTGCTGCCATTCAGGTACGTCTGGCCGCTGCGATCGATGGCGCAGAAGCCGCCTTCCGTCCAGCGAATCTCGCAGTGGATGGGCCGCACCTTCAGGCTCCTGTCGATCAACAGCCAGTCCGCACCCTGGCTGCCGAGAGTGCCGCCACTGCGGCCGAACCGGTGCTGGCGATTCACCCCGTGTGGTAACTGTTCGAGGTTGCTGACGTGCAGGGTCAAAGCGCTCATGCCCGCCCCCTGAACCGCACCACCGGGCTGATCATCCCATGACGGTCATCGATGAAGCTGGTCCAGCCCAGATACGCACCTTGGCTCCGGTGCAGGTTGAATGGCGTCAGCACGTTGCGCTTGAGGCGCAGTTCCAGGTCGTATGCCAGCCCATCCCGCAGCAGCACGTCGATCAGTGCACGCAAACGGCCGAAGTTGATGCCACTGGGCAGCAGGTCGTGAAACTGAGCCTGGTCAAGCTCGCTGATCACGATCGTGAACTTGCTGCTGCGAGTTCGTGTTCGGCTGCCAACCGTGAAGTTGCTGCCAAGTTCGCCGTTGGCCCGGCCGAGTCGCACCCGCTGGCGGGCGGCAGTGGGCACCGAGCGCGTTTCGAACTCGCGGATGTGTACCTGCGCAAGGTCGAAGCAGTGGCCAATGATGCCGGCCACGGTGCCCGGTGAACGGCTGCGGCTGGCAATCACACCGGCAAAACTCAGCAGGCGGCTCCAGGGCAGCGCAGTGTCACCGCGCAATTGCCGATCATTGAGACCGATCAGCGCGAAGACGTATTGGGAAAACTGGTCGTTGGCGCCGGGTTGAAAGCGAATGTAGTAACGGTACTTGCGCCAGGCGCGATGCAGCAGGCCGAGCAGGTAGTGGTTGAAGAAATCGAGAAACGCCGGGCGGACACCGATACCCTGGGCATGTTCATGGGTGATCTGCTCCAGATAATAGGTGGGCAGCGGCGAGTCGCTGCCGTGCAGGCCCATGAAGGTGGTGCAGACTCGATAGCGGGCATCATGGCCAGGCATTCGCTTGGCACTGAGCACATCGCTGGCGGGAAAGCGCAGTCGTGGATCGCAGCCCAGGCATACCCGCAAGCGCGTGGCAGCATCGGGCCAACGCGCTTCAAGATTGTCACCATGCAAGCCATGCAGGTGCTCCAGCAACTGGAAGAAATCGAACCGATGCGCCTGCGCGAGCAGCGAGTCGGCTAGATCAGGGGCTGTTTGCCAATCAGCGGTGGCCATGTGTAGTGCTCGTTGTTGGTGGTGTTGGTCACTTCCAGTTGATGGAAGGAATTGATGCTGGCGTAGAGGGCAAAGAAGCGCGCGAGCACACAACTGAACAGGTACAGGTCGCCCTCGCAGAGGAAGCCCTGCTGGTCGAGTTGCAATCGGGTATGTAGGCCGCGAACCGGTTGCCCGTTGATCAGCCAGTCCAGGGGCGCGGTCTGCACGTCACAGATGGCGTCCAGGCGCTTGCGCGTGGTGCGCGCCTGTTGAATGTCATGCAGGGCCGCGAAGTCATAGGCGCGGATGACCGCCTTCAGCGGGTCAGCCGACAGCAGCGACAAATAGTTGAGCGACAGGTTGGAAATCAGCGCCCATTGCAACTGGCCGTCGAGCACAGGGCGGTATGGACGGGTCGGGCGCCGGAGGTTGCGGTAGGTGGTCAGCGGTGGCGTGAATTCGTTGATGACGCAGATGTCGCCGACATTCAACGCCATTGGCAGGTCGCGGTTGGTGCATGTCAGGTCGATGGAAGCCGTTTCCAGCGCACCGCGGTAGATACTGTTGTCTGCGCGCACGAAAGCGATACGGTGAATCACGCCATCGCCGAGCAATGCTTCTTCGAGCTGGCAACGGTAGTACAGCGTGGCCCGGCCCTGGACGTGCTCGATTTCATGGGCGAACGACTCGAAAGGCAGAAAGGCCCGCAGTGGCTCGCCCATCTCGCCATCGGCCAGGGTACGGGTACTGATCACTCGGTCGACACTGAAGATTTCGTAGCCGCGCGCATTGCTGCAACTTGGCTTCAGCAGTGCGTGGGCGTGCTCGCCAGACAGGTCTATCGGTTCGGCCTCACAGTGCACCAGGTTCACCGCTGGCGTACAGAACAGGCAGAAGTCGTCGACGCCAACCGGCATTGCGCCAGGCAGTGGGCGGCTGAAGTGGAAGTCGAAGCTTATCTGCCCGCTGCTCTGCGCCGGCCAGCAGTCGCCCAGGCCGGTCAGGGTGAAGAAGTGGAAACGCTGAGGAAAAACGAAGTACTCCTGCAGGATCCGGTAGCCGTCGAAGACGTTCTGTGGGTAGGGCAGCAGGGCTTCTTCAGGGCCGAAGCCGGGAAAAGCCAGGCTGCTGGCCGGTAGCCGACGGACCTCGCCGTTGATGGTCACGCTGATGTGCTTCAGGTATTGCGACAGCCACAGGTACAGGGTTTGCGCGCAACAGTCATCGCCACTGAGGTGAACGTCCAGGTTGTCGCAGCCCAAGCTGTTCAGTGGGCGTTGGACGAGCGTCTCAAGTTCGACGCGCACCACGGAATGCTCCGGTGTGTGGGTCGCCTGGACGTCGCTGATGGCAAAAGGATGCAGCTTCACCTCGGTGCAGGTCCGGTACTCGCAGGCGATGCCATCCACCGGTATGGAGAACAACCGTGTACCCTTGTGAATGCTGCGGGACTGGTTGAGCGTCTGTTTTTCTGGTGAGAACTGGATGATCGTTGCGCTCGGCAGGGGGCGCAGGTAATTGGGCCAGAGCAGTTGCAGCATGGGGTGGGTCAGCTCCGGCAGGTCGTCCTCAAGCTTCAATCGCAGCTTGGCAGTCAGGAACGCGAAGCCCTCAAGCAGGCGCTCCACGTCAGGGTCGCCACTGTCCTTGCCGAGAAACCGCACCAGTTGCGGGTTGTCCTTGGCGAAGTCCGCCCCCAACTCGCGCAGGTAGCGAAGTTCCTCCCCGAATCGATCCTTCAATGACATGGCTACCTTACTCGTGTGTATCGGCTAAGGCCGTTGACCAGCAACTCGACCTGCAACAGCTCGGAGTGATCGTTTACCTGCACCAGGCAATCGAGCCGCAAATGCAGCTCGAGCGGGGTGTGGGTATCGGGCATGGCTTTCATTTCACGGATCTGGATACGTGGCTCGAAGCGCTGGAGCGTCTGGCGGATGTCATCACTGACTTGCCGCACCCGGTCACCAGTGCTCAGGTCGTATCCGTTGAAGTCGCGCAGGCCCAGCTCAGGGCTACTTCGGGAGCAACCCTGGCGGGCATTGAGCAACGTTTCGAGGTGGCGTTTGATCACCTCGAACTTGTGCGCGGCCTGTTCCCGCCGGGAAAGCACGCGACTGGCCGGGCGCTCGGCGGCCAGGCGCTCGAACAGGCCGCTCATTGCGTATCGAGCCGCCCAACCAGCGAGATTTCGAAATTGGCGCCCATGTATTTGAAATGCGGGCGCACGGCGATGGAGACCTGATACCAGCCCGGGTCTCCGGCGACATCCGAGACCGTGATTGCTGCGGCGCGCAACGGGCGACGACTACGGACATCGGCCGAAGGATTTTCCTGGTCGGCAACGTATTGCTTGACCCATTTGTTGAGCTCCGACTCCAGGTCGCGGCGCTCCTTCCAACTGCCGATCTGTTCGCGCTGCATGACCTTGATGTAATGCGCCAGGCGGTTGACGATGAACAGGTAGGGCAGTTGGGTGCCGAGCTTGTAGTTGGTCTGGGCCTGCTGGCCTTCGGGGGTCTTGGGGAAGGCCTTGGGTTTCTGCACCGAGTTGGCCGAAAAGAACGCCGCATTGTCGCTGTCCTTGCGCATGGTCAGGGCGATGAAGCCTTCCTCGGCCAGTTCGAATTCCTTGCGGTCAGAGATCAGCACTTCAGTGGGGATCTTGGCCTGCAACTGGCCCAGTGACTGGTAAAGGTGCACCGGCAGGTCATCCACTGCGCCGCCCGACTGCGGGCCTATGATGTTCGGGCACCAGCGGTAGCGCGCAAAGCTGTCGTTGATGCAGCTGGCCAGCAGGAACGCGGCGTTGCCCCACAGGTAATTGGCGTGGCGACCGTCCATGTTCTCCTGGTAACTGAAGCTTTCGGTCGGCAGTTCCTCGGGGTGGTACGGCGAACGCAGCATGAAGCGAGGAGCGACCAGCGCGGTGTGGCGGGCATCTTCGCTGTCGCGGAACGCTCGCCACTTGGCATGACGGGGGCCGGCAAAGATGTCCTTGATCTCTTTCAGGTCAGGTAGGTCTACGAAACTGCTGAGATTGAAGAATTCCGGTGCTGGCGCCGCGAGAAAGGGTGCGTGGGCCATGGCGCCCACGGATGCCATGTAGCTTAGTAGTTTGATATCAGGCGATGACGGCCCGAAATGGTAGTTGCCCAACATGGCGGCAATCGGCTCGCCACCGAACTGGCCATAACCGGCCGTGTAAACATGCTTGTACATACCGCTGCAGGTGATATCGGCTGCGTTTTCGAAATCGTCGAGCAACTCTTCCTTGCTGGTGTGCAGGAACTCAAGCTTTATGTTCTCGCGAAAGTCCGTGCGGTCCACCAGCAGTTTGAGGCTGCGCCAGGCGGACTCCAGTTGTTGGAACTCCGGTTGGTGGAGGATGGCATCCATCTGTTTGCCAAGCACACGGTCGACTTCGGCAATCATCTGATCGACGCGGTGCTTGTTGATCGATTGCTCCGGCTCGTCGCTGCGCAGAATCTGCGTAATGAATGCGGCAACGCCTTGGCGGGCAACCTGATAGCCTTCCTGGGACGGAACCAGCTGGGTTTGCGCCATGATCTGGTCGAGCAGGGTGGCCTCGCCCAATACTTCGGATGAGACTTCGGCCGTGGTGGGCGTGTTGGTCTGGGTCGGCATGCTGACGCTCCGTTGTCTTCAGTCTTGTCGTGGTGCGTCGAGCACCAGGTTCAGTTCTTGTGCCAGTCGCTCGCGAGCCTGATCGTCAGCCAGCAACTGCTGGAGCTGCTTGCGGAACGCCGGGACGTTGCCCAGCGGGCCTTTCAGGGCCACCAGCGCCTCGCGCAGCTCGATCAGCCGGTCCAGTTCTGGCACCTGGCGTGCGATCCGGTCTGGCCCGAAGTCCTTGATCGAGGCGAACTGCAGGTTGACGGCCAGCTCGGCGTCCGAGTCCTGGCCGAGCAGGGAGGGGACCGACAGGTTCAGGCTCACCTGGGCGTCTTCCAGCACACTGTCGAACGAATGCTTGTCGATCCGCAGGACGGGTCGGTCTTCGAGTGCACGGCTGTCCTCCAGCCCGAAATCACCGATAACCAGCATCTTGTGGGGCAACTCGACTTCAGCCTGCTCAGCGCCTGTAGCGGGTACGTAACGGATATTGATGCGCTCTTTTGGCGCCACGGAATTCATATTCTTGGACATACTTAAACTTCCCGCGCTGTTTGTAGGATAATTCGTACAAGTATTTCGAGTGATTTATTTTGTAGGATGTTTTTCGTGGCTGCCTGTTTTTTGTAGGAGCGTCCTACATAAGGGGTATTTGTTGCACCTATTGCCTGGTGGCAAGTTTTCCTCCCTTAAAAACATGCGCCGGTAGTTGTATGTTGGTCGAGGCATTAAGTGTAAGTAAATATTTATTTGAATATCTCGTCCGGCATGAATAGTCTTCGTGAAGTTTGGTTATGCCTAGTGCGAATTACTTGGTTACAGGTTCCAGGTCGAAAGTGATTTTTTAGAAGGAGGGCCAACTTACGATGATTCCCCGCAGTGCATATGCCGCTGGTATTTCGTTGCTGCTCGTCTTGCAACCGGCGTTGGCGGGTGCCGTACGGGACTGTCCAGGCGTGGTATCCAACCTGGAGCGCCTGGCCTGCTTCGACGAGGCCGCCGGTACGCCTGTTCAGGCACCCCGCCGGGCATGGTCGGCTCCGGAGCAGCAGGCTCCAAGTGTGTCACGCGTGATGGCGAACGAGGCCGGCCGCCCCGTCGATGACCTGGCCTTCCGCCTCGGTAATCCGCACGATGAGGCGAGTGCAGCGCAGCCATGGCTGGTGATATCAGCACCGGCGATAGCCTCGGCCGATCCCCGTAGCTACCTGGTGATCAGCTGTATCCAGAACATTTCCAGGCTGCAGCTGATCACTGGGCAGCCGATCGATGCCAATCGCGTCAAGGTGCAGCTGCAGGGGGCGCGTGGAGCCAGCAAGGCAACGGCCTGGCAGGTGATGGAAAATGGCCAGGTGCTCGATGCCGGCCGCGGACTACCGGCCATCGAACAGATCAAGCGCTTGATCGGTGCGCATCGGGTGCAGGTTGTCAGCGATGACCCGGGCATCGATGGGCTGACGTTCGATGCTCAGGGGCTGGATCCACTGATCGATCAGGCGCGAAAGACATGTCGCTGGTAGCGGAGGTGTCGGCGCAGGACATCGAGCGGCTGCTAGCGCCCATAGATCCTGAAGCACCGGCAGGTCTGTTCGACATGGAGGACGATAGCTACCAGGCAGTCGACCAGGAAATGGTCAAGCTCGGCGGCCTGCACGAAGCGACTATCGATTGGCCTTACATCGAGGAGGCTTCCCGCGAGTATCTGAGTCAACGCTGCAAGCACTTCCGTATCGTTGCGCACCTGAGTGCCGCTTGGCTGCGCAGTCGTTGCTGGGCGCGCTGGGGCTTCACCGCCGGGCTGCTGGCCGGCGTACTGGACCGCTATTGGGAGACCGCACACCCCAAGCCCGGGCCCAAGGGCTTGCCGGGCAAACGCAAACTGGTGGCGCTGGTGCTCAACCGCTTGCTTGAGGCGCTGCCACGTCTGGACCGCTTCACTTTCGGTCCCGCCCAGGCATCGGTGGCGCGCCAGGCGATGGAATGCCTGCAACGGCAGACGAACAAGGCGCAACTGGAGCCGAGTTTGCTCGACGCGTTGCAACGGCAGTTGTTCAAGCATCTGGAGTGTGCCGGCGGCAACGCCGAAAGCGCGCCTGCCACGGTCGCTGCACCTCGGCCAACGCCCACACCGCTGGGCGACGCTTTCGCTACGCCCAAGGCCAGCTTGTCTCTGGGCAACGAACGCGAAACCCGGCGGGCGCTATTGAACATGGCCGAATACATCAACCAGCAAGACCATTACGACCCTGCGGGCTATCTGCTGCGCCGCTTTGGCTTGTGGGCGCTGATCAAGGCCGCACCGATGTCCAGGCAGGACCACCGCACCGAGCTGATGGCGGTGCCGACCGATATCGCCGGAGGCTACGAGGACGCCATCGCCAGCCACGCGACGGACCTGGCTCTGCTATTGCGCATTGAAAAGAGCGTGGCGGCCTCGCCGTACTGGATCCGCGGCAGCTTCCTGGCGGCAACGGTGGCAAAGCGCTTGGCGATGGGGGAGGTAGCCGAAGCCATTCGCGCCACCACCGTACGATTTGTCCAGCGCCTTCCTGCTCTGCAGCGGTTGTGCTTCAGCGACGGCACGGCGTTTGTCGACGGGCCGTGCCTGGCATGGCTCAAGGGTGCGCAAGGGCAGGTCGACCGGGGCGCGCCTGCCCATGAGTTTGCGGCGCTTCGTGAAGAGCTGGCCAACCAGCTGGAAGCGGGTGGAATGGAGCCGGTGCTGCTGCGCCTGCAGGCACTGCAAGCGGATTTTGGCGCACCGCGCGAGCGCTGCCACAGCACACTGATTGCAGCCGATCTGCTGGCGGCGCGTGGGGTTTCCTGGCTGGCACAGGACCTGTGCAGCGGTATTGCCCTGACGATGCAACAAACCACGGCGGATGCCTGGGAACCTGATGTGTTCCAGAGGCTTCAGCAGTACGGCGCTCATGCCGAGCTGACCGATCAGAACAAGGACTGGAAACCTTCATGAGTCAATTCTGGAAGCTATTCAAACGTTGGGGCATGCCACTGGCCACACGAATCGGCCTTGCCATGCCGCTGCTGCTCGGGTTGGGCGCATTGTTGATATTGGTCGCCATCTGGTGGCTGGGTCCGCAGTGGAGCTGGCGCGGGCAACACCCCTTGGCCAGTGTCGCGCATCGCAGCCTGGCCAGCCTGCTGCTGGTTCTGGTGCCGCTGTTGAGCTGGATCTTTGTACTGCGCAAGCGATTTCGTAGCCTGCAGGCGGAACGCCGCCAGGACGCAGCGGCCCAGGCAGATCCGTGCTTGCCGTTTGTTCACGCCCAGGAACAGGCGCTGGATCGCCAACTGGCGAACTACCTGCGCAATGCGGGAGGGCGACGGGCGCTGTATCGTTTGCCCTGGTACCTGATGCTGGGCGACAAGTGCGCAGGCAAAAGTGCTTTCATTGATGGCACGAACCAACGGTTTTCCTTGACGCGTATCGGCAATGTCCAGACGCGCGGGCAGCACCTTGAGCAAACGGTTTTCCCGGTAGGCTGGTGGGTCGGCAATGAGGCGGTGATCCTCGACCCGCCAGGCGATCTCATCATCCATGACGCCATCGACACACAACAGCAGGATGCCGACCAGAAACCGCCGACGCCGTTACCTGCGGGCACCCAGGCCAGGCTCTGGAACGACTTGCTGGCCTGGTTGCTGCGTAATCGCAGCCGCCGGGCGCTCAATGGCCTGTTGCTGGTAGTCGACCTGCCCGCATTGCTGCATGGGACGCCCGAGCAACGCACCGCGCTGGCGTATGTACTGCGCACCCGTCTACATGAGGTGAGCAGCCAACTGGGCGCCCGGCTGCCGCTATATGTGGTACTGAGCAAATTCGATTTGATTGACGGTTTCGAGCCGTTCTACAAACGCCTTTCACCGGCCCAGCGCGAACAGTTGCTGGGCTTCACTTTCAGGCTCGATGCGCTTAGCCGCTTCGATGCCTGGCAGGACGAGTTCGTTGAGCAATATGATCGCCTGATCCTCCAGCTGCAAGCACAGACCCTGCAGCAACTGCTGCTTGCGGACGGCCTGCCGCAGCGCACATCCCTTGTATCACTGCTTGCACAGCTGGGCGGGCTGCGGCCGATCCTGACTGGTTTCCTGCGCGAAGTGCTGGCCAGTGATCGCTTCACCACGCCGCCACTGGTGCGCGGTGTGTTCTGGTCCTCGGTGCAGCAGCAGGGAGAGGTCAGCAACGCTTTCGTACGCGAGGCGGCGCAGCCCTACAACATCGTATTGCAACCGCGTCAGAGCACGCGACAGCTCAAAGCACTGAGCTTTTTCGCCCAGCAGGTCTTCCAGCAAATCGTCTACAAGGAATCGGGCCTGGCCGGCGACAACGTACGGGTTGCGCGAAGCAAACGCCAGTTGCTGTGGGTCGGTTCCACCGTGGCCGTGCTGGCACTGGCCGTGGCAACCGCCTCCTGGCATCGCTACTTCGGCCTGAACGGCGCCAAGGCTGCGGGGGTGCTGGAACAGAGCCGGTCGTTCAGCCAACAAGCCGTAGACCCGCGCCTGGACCCCACCGGTCGCAACCTGCTGGAACCACTCGACCAGATCCGCGAAGCTGTTGCGGTGTTTGGTGATTATCGCACCGCATGGCCGCTGGTAGCGGATGTCGGCCTGTACCAAGGGCGAGTCATCGGGCCACGGGTCGATGAAGCCTACCTGAGCCTGCTTTCGCGGCGCTTCCTGCCAGCCTTGGCCAGCGGCGTGGTCGATGCAATGGATGCAGCCCCGGCCGGCAGCGAGCAACAGATGGCCGCGCTCAGGGTCTACCGCATGCTCGAAGACCGCCACAACCGTCGCCCGCAATGGGTCGAGGAATGGATGGCGAGCCAGTGGCAGCAGGCGTTTCCCGGCCAAGGCCAGGTACAGCACGACCTCATGCGACATTTGCAGTATGCCTTGGCCTATGCCGATGCCGACTTGCCGCAATTCCAGGCGCGCGTCGAGAGCGTTCAGCACGCTTTGCGCAAGGTTCCGCTGCCGCAACGGGTGTATGCCACGCTCAAAGAGGAGGCACTGGAGCGGCTGACTTACGGGCTGGACCTGCGGCACCAGGTGGGGCCGGTTTTCGATGTCGTCTATCAGCCAGGCGACCGCGCCACCGAGGATATCTACCTTGCGCCCCTGCTGACGGCGAAAGGGCTGACCGAGTATTTCGAGCCGCAGAGTCGGCACATCACCGACATGGCCTTGATCGACCAGTGGGCGCTGGGCGAGCGCAAGGCCCTCGACTACTCCGATGCCGACCGAGAAGCCCTGACCGAGCGGGTCCGCGCCCTGTACATCGCGGACTACATCGCCAGCTGGCAACGCGCGCTGCAGGCGTTGGCCATCACCGACTTCCGCGACCTCGACCATGCAGTGATGGTCCTCGAGCAACTGACCGGGCCAGCCGCGCCGTTGCAACGGTTGCTGGAGACCGTGCGTGACAACACTGTCATCCCGCCTTTGCCAACATCACCCAGCATGGCCGATAACGTACCGGCCAGCCCGCCGCCATGGCAGGTTACCGGGATCAGCCGGGCATTTTCCGGGCTGAACGCCATGCTCGCAGCGAAAGGTGAGAAGCCTAGCTACTACGATGAAACCCTCGGTGCGATTATTGCCGTCCACGACTATGCGAGGACGGTGCAGGGCAGTCCGGATAGAGGCAATGCGGCGTTGCAGGCGGTGCTGCAGCGCTTCGCGATGCAGGGCGCCGACCCGATCGGAACATTGCAGCGCGTCGCGACCGGCCTGCCCGAGCCAGTCAGGCAGCAGGTCAGGGCGGTCGCCGAGCAGACTACCCGTGTGCTGAACATCGAGGCCCTGCGGGAACTGGAGCGACGCTGGGACAGTGAGGTGTACAGCTTCTTTCAGCAGCGCCTGGCCGGCCGCTACCCCTTCGTGGTGAAAGCGCCCGATGCCTCGCTGGACGACTTCGAGGCGTTCTTCGGGCCGAAGGGTCGGTTGCAGCAGTTTCAGGATCAGTACCTCAAGGTCTTCCTCAAAGACAATATCGAGGCGTTGCGCTCGGACCGTCAGGGCACTTCGCTGATTCGCGAGGATGTCATCGAGCAACTGGACGCCGCCGACCGCATACGCGAGACGTTTTTCGACCCGCGCGGCAACCTCAGCGTGCAGTTCAGCATCGAGCCCTTGGGCCTCAGTGCCAACCAGCGCACCAGCCTGCTCGACCTCGATGGCCAATTGATTTCCTACGCCCACGGGCCGCGTCAGATTGTCGGGGTGATCTGGCCCAATACCCTGGGGCAGCAGGTGCGCAGCAACCTCACCCTGCTCAGGCAAGGTGGCAACAGCAGCAGCCTGGAGTATCGGGGCCCCTGGTCTATGTTCCGCCTGCTCAGCCGCGGTGCGCTTAATGGGCGTACCCAAAGCAGCGTGGACCTGAGCTTCCGTGCCGGCGATGGCGTGATGCGCTATCGGTTGAATGCTGAAAAGGCCTTCAATCCCATTACCCAGCAACCCTTCAAGGACTTCAAGCTGCCGCGCGGATTGTTGCAGGGGGCGCTTTAGATTGAAGCATTGCACAGGAGGCTTCATGTGCGTCGCTCTGGCCTGAGCCGCAGTTGAGCTTCATGATGCTGGCTCACCCAGTCAAGACTTTTGCCAGCTTCCTCTGCCAATGCTGACTCAAGTGAATGGCGGGCCTCGGTCAGGTCCGTTACCTGCAAGTGCCTGTAATTGATTCTCGCCCGGCTCCTGATTGCTGCATTGACAACGTCACGCCTGATTTTCTGTATCACTTTCTGAACGTGCATGATGAACGTCTCCAGAGAAAGTTCTGGTACCGCGAGCTCTTCTCGCAGTACCAGGAATGGATATCGCATGAGCAAAGTCGGGGACCCTCACCTAGAACACTTTGAGGAAATTGATGTACAGGCGGGGCGCCTTGCCGTTGTCGTCGTCGAGCTCTTCGGCCGAAACCGGCCGGGTCAGCGGGAAAGCGACTTCGGGTGAAATGTAAGTGTCCTTGAACACCTGCAGGTGCACCCCGGCACCTGCCGAGGCCAGGCTCTGCCGCCTGGCCCATGCCGGGTCTTCGCTCCACACCTTGCCGACGTCCCAGAACGCGTAGTACTGGCTCGGCACTTCATGCGAGCCGAAGGTATGCAGACGGTTGTATTGCAACTGCGTCTTCAACGCGATGCCGGTGTCGCCAGTGATCTCCGACGGGTCATACCCGCGGCCGAACTCACTGCCCCCTACACCGAATTGCTCGGGCGACAGCAATGGCTGACCGAACGACGTCTGGGCCGTGGCGGCCAGGTAAAGGCTCAAGCCATTGATAATTCCGCCAAGGTCCTGGAGGCGCTGTGCATCCAGCTGCAGCTTGCTGAAGTCGGTGCGGCCACCTTCACGGGAAGGGTTCTGCCGGCTTTCATTGCTAGCGCCCATGATCGACAGGCCTTTGCTGAACTCGGCCTTGAGCAGGTTGGTGCCGCCGTGGCCGTCGACGAAGTCATAGCTCGCGCCCAGACGCAGGGCGCGTATGCGGTCCTCGCTGGAGGGCGGCAGGTCCGGTTCGTCCAGGTACTCGGAGCGCCCGTTGTACCAGGTGAAGGCCGCGGAAGTCTTGAACGTCTCGTCACGCTGGCGAACCCACGGCCGGGTGATGCGCACGGCCAGGGTATCGCCGGAGCTGTTGGCATCGAGGAACGAATAGGTATCGGGTCGACCCTCATTGTGCTGGGCCAAAAGGCTGAGCACATCGCCCTGGCGGCCGACCGGCAGCTCGTACTGACCTTCGACGAAGGTCATCTTGTCGCTCTCGATGGACTTGCCCGCGCGCAGGCCAAGGTGGTCACCACGCCCGGTGAGGTCGTTGACACCCACGCCGCCGTACATCTGCCAAGGGCCAAAGTAGCGACTGTCGCGGTTGTCGGCACCCACGAAGCCCTCATACTTGCGCTGGGTGTTCTCCACCACAAGGTCTGTTCCGGCTTCCAGCGGCGAGGCCTGCAGCACAGCGCGGCTGTCGTTGCCCGACACATCGTTCATCAGCAGCAGATTGCGCTCCAGTTGGGCACTGTCAGGCGGCGTCTGCTGACGTATGTTGTCGGCATAGCGCTCCAGCGCCTGGTTGGACGGGCCACTGAAGGTCACCTGGTTGATCTTGCCCTCGAACACCTGCAGTGTCAGCCGGCCGCCTTCGAGGCGCTGCTCGGGTACATAGGCTTTGGCCAGCAGGAACCCGGCCTGGCGATAGCGCTGGGTGATGGCGTCGGCTACCGCGTTGATCTCGGTCAGGCTCACCTCATGGCCTTGCAGGCGCGCCAGGAGTGGATCGAAGGTGGCCACTGGATAGCTGGCCACGCCAAGCAGACGGACCTGAATCACCTTGAAGCGAGGGCTGTTGGCGGGCAGGCTGCTCATTTCAGCCGGTGGTTCTTCGGTTTGCGGAATGACCTGGGTGGCGGGCAGCTCCAGGCTGCCCGGCATCTCGGTCGCCGAGCTGCGTACACCGCTGCGGTCAGGAACTTCCACCCGGCCCGGATTGAGCTGGCCCAGCGGCGCAGCGGTAGCGGGGAGGCAGAACACCACTAGCGCACAGCACACAGCGGCGGCCAGTCGGTTCAAAGTGAAGACGGGGATGCTCATGATCATTTACCTCCTTTATCCGACGCTTTCAGGTCCCGCGGAATGACGCTGCGGTTCCAGTCCGGGGCGACGAAGCGGCCGTCCTTGAAGTGGCTGTTGGCGTAGTCGAGTACGTCGTGGATGTCTGGCACCGTGCTGACCGTGCCGTCGCCATAGGTGCGCGGCTTGCAGATCAACTGAACGGCATAGGTGCGGGCAACGGCGGGCGATACGGTGTAGTTGGCCGACACCGACGACGGTGATTCCAGGGCGGTGCAGCGGGTATTGCCCGGCGATTGCGCGGCCTGCGCGAGGGCATCGCGCGGAGTGTCCGGTCGCGAGGGCGCCGGTGTTGGCGGTGCGGGCGGTGCCGGTGGCTCTGGTGGTACTGGTGATACTGGTGATACTGGCGGAGCGGGTGGTGCCGGCGGTTCAGGCGGTGCCAACGGGCCGTCGATGGTCAGCACGCCGTCACGGAAGGTCACGGTGTAGTTGCTGCCCGCCTGGAATGTGTCGTCTTGACCGATGCCGTAGGCACCTGGCTCTTCACCCGGTGCGCGCATGAGCGAACCGTTGGCGATATCGGCCTTGTCGCCGTTTTTCAAACCGCTGACCTGGTAGGTCAGTTTCGGGTCGGGAGCACCGGCGTGTTTGGACTTGTCGTCGGCGGCAACGACCAGCGGCGCCGGCGTAATCCGCAAGGTGCCTTGGTCGAAGACCATGGTGTAGTTGCCGCTATTGAGCGTCAGGCTGCCTTGGCCGATGGCATAGCCTTGGGGCCTGACGTTCTCGCCCGGGGCACGCAGAAGCTCGCCGCCAAGCAGTTGCGCCGCATTGTCGTCAAGTTTGAAGCCCTGCGCTGAATAGCTCAGTTGCGGGTCGGCATCGCCGTAGACCTTGGTCTTGTCGTCGGCAATGACGTGTACTTGCGCCGGGGTAATGGTCAACGTGCCCTTTTCGGTCTGCAGGGTGTAGCGCTGCGTAGCGAAAGTATCGCCCTGCAGGCCACCCTCGATGTCATGGCGGCCGACGTTGGAACGTTCGGTTGCTTGAGTGTGCGGGGCCAGCTGGGTGACGCCACTGCGGCCCAGTTGCGCATCCACGTATTGATCGATACCACGCACTTGCGCAGTGGTTTCACCCAGCTGCGAGACTTGCTGAGTCAGCGTCGGGTTGTGCTCGCCGTACTCGCGCCCGGTGCTGTCTGGCGTGGCCACCAGCTGCGCCTTGTGGCCGTTGATGCTGACGTTGCTGGCGGTCTTGTCCTGGGTCGAGAGGAACTGGACCCGTGCGGTTTCCAGCAGGCTCTTCTGGGTCGGCGGCTTGCCGTCGGTGGTGCTGATCCAGGGGCGGTCATCGGCCAGCCAGCCAAGCTGGGCCAACAGCGATTCAGTCTGGCTGTGCAGCTTGAACACCAGTTGCTCGGATGTGTCCGTGGCGGGCTTGTACTGGAGCTCATGCTGGTTGGAGGGGCCCGGCAGGTATTCTCCGTCCACACCCCAGAAACCGTTGCCACTCTGTACACCGACGGCCAGGGTGCCGTTGACCGGGCTGAGCGAGAACCCGACCGGCACGTTCACCGGCACGCCATCGCGGGTGACCACGGGTGAGTTGACGTCTGCAGGATTGGGCTTGAAGTGCCAGAGCGCGCCGTCGCTGTCGCGGAAACTGATGCCGTAGACCAGGTAATCGGAGCTGTCCAGGTAGCGCAGCACGTCTGCTTGCGGGATCTCGTTGCCATGTTCGTCGCGCAGATTCACGGCTTCGAACACGACGTAATCGAATTTTTCACCGTTACCAGGCGAGAGGGTGACCTGGCGATCCATCTCGGCATTGGCCAAAACCAGTTGCGTCCCCACGGCCGTCAGCGCATAGGCCCTGACCCCGCTGAGGGTTTCGCCGGTAAGGGGTGCCGTGATGGTCCTGCTGGTGTCAGGGCCGGTGCCGCTGGCATTGGTCTGGCTGAACGTGAAGATGCCATTGCTGGCCTTGCCGGCCAGATCACCGGCGAAGTTCAGGCCGCTGTCCATGCGCACACTGGCGCCTTCGAGGGCGACTTTGCTGCCGATGAGCGCGGTATTGGCCTGCTGGAAGATCGAGGCGGTGTCGGTGGTCTTGAGCCAGGCGATGCCAGACCCGACGTCGATGATCGCCCGTTTCGCATAGGCGGCGTCGCCAGTGGCGCCTGCCGGTGCGGCGTCGATCAGACGAATATCGCCGGTGGCACTGATGTACAGGTTGCCGTCCTTGAGCAGGATCGGCGCACGAATGTTCACTGCGCCATTGGCGTGGCTCTTGTCGGTACCTTCATAGGTCGTGATCAGGCCGGCGTTGCCGCTGGCGATCAGGGCCAGGGTCGAGGTTGCAGTGCGCCCGTCGTTATTCACGGTGGCCAGGTTGGTGGCGACGATCGGGGCATTGACGTTGATGGTCTCGGTGGCCTGGATCACCACGTTGCCTTGGGCAAGGTTGCTGACAATGGCACTGGCGGCCACCGAGCCTGCTGCGCCGGTTTCATCGATGTTGACGGTTTCCGGGTCCAGCAGCCAGGTGCCGTTGGCCGTACCGCCGCGTGTGTCGACCTTGGCGTCGGCGGTAACCGTGAGCTGCTTGCCGGAGGTTTCCACCACGCCGCCACGGGTCGTGCCGTTGGCCGAAGCGCTGCCGGCGAAATGGGTTGAGCGGTCACCCCATACGACCACCTTGCCGCCTTCGCCCTGGTTGCCGGAGGCATCGATGTTCGCGCCCTTGGCAACCACCACTGCATCACCCTGCACCTTTACCGAGCCACCCTTTTTGCCGGTGGCACTGAGGGTCCCGGTGACATCGGTTCGGCCAGCATTGCCCAGTACGATGGTGCCGCCATCATTGCTGACACCGTCGGCGCTGACCTTACCACCCAGATTGATGACCGAATCCAGATGTTTGGCTGCTTGCGCGGCGCTGATGGCTACGACGCCGTTGCCTACGTCGATCTCGCCGCTGTTGTGCACCCCGCCGGTGACATCGGCGTTGACGCTGCCACGTTCACCGGGTTTGCCACCTACGGCGATGTTCAGCAGCCCATCACCATGGAAGTCCAGGGTGGCCTGGGGGCCGGTGGCCAGCTGCACGCTGCCTTTGCGGGCCTGGATGACACCCGCGTTGGTGACTTGCGCGCCGAGCAACGCCACCATGCCGTTGTCATGCACGGTGATGCGGCCCTGATTGACTGTCTGACCGGTCAGCTGAATGTCCAGCTTGCCGGTGGTGGCGAATTGCCGTGCCTGCTCTTCGCTGAGAAAGCCTGCGCTGGCAACCAGTGCGCTTGAGGATATGTGCGACCTGGGCCCCGTCCAGATGCCGTTCGGGTTGACCAGGATCAGTTGCCCGTTGGAGGTGACAGCGCCATAGATTTTCGACGGGTCGCTGCCAACTACCCGGTTCAGGGTGACGGAGCTGCTGCCTGGTTGGTTGAAGACGATCTTGTGGTCAGGGCCGACGCTGAAGCTGTGCCAATCGATGGCGGTACGGTTACCGACGGTGTTCACCGTCATGCTGTTGTCGCCATGGGTAATGGTGGCCTGCCCACCAATGACTGTGCCACCCTGGGGTAACGCGTCAGCCAATGCATGGATGACCGGGTAGGCCAGGGTGGCAGTGAACAGGGCTATTGAGACGCCGAGTACGCTAAGCGCTAGACGGGGGGGCACCGTCACCGGCTTCGAGAGCTTGTCCATCGTGTTTCTCCTGAAGGTTGTACCTGGGAGAAATGATCGATCTGGCTTCGAAGCGCGGTAAGCGTGCGTTCAGGAAATGGCCTGTAGTGCGTGCCTGATTTATCCGGGGGGCAAGGCGACAGCCAATGGCAGAAGCAGGCTGATGTTGGCACTGAAGTGACGTGGTTGCCGGGGTTCGACCTTCAGTTGGCCACCGAGCAAGGTGCATAGGCGCCTGGCCATGGCCATATGGATCACCGGCACGCCTGAGAGGGTATCTAGTGCGGTGTCGGCGTCGAAGTTCAATGTCCAGGTCAACTGCCCGGCTACCTGTTCCAGCGCATGGGCCTTGATGGTTACTTCATCTGCCTGAAGGTGCCCGAGGTGGGACAACAGGGCTTGTAGCAGGCTGGCATACCGCGCCGCATCGATCCAGCCATGTGCCGTAAGGGGGCTGGGGACGAAGCGGCTGGTCGCCAGGGGTCGCCCTTGGGCGTTGCGCAGGGCCACCTCGGTCAGGGCATTCAGGTCTTCGGCATAAGGCTGCAGATGCAGTTCGCCCAGTTCCAGGCAAATCATCTCGTCGAGACGGCGAACCTGCTCGGCCATCAGCCCAAGCTGCGCAGCGACGGCTGCCCCGGTCTCTGCGCCAGGGCTGGCCAGCAGCGCGCGGGAGCGGTCGATGGCCGCGGTCATTGCCTGACCGTGTTCCAGCACGTACCGGCCGTGCAGGTCGCGCGAGAACCGCAAGTGGGCGAGTTGTTCCTGCAAGGCGTCGATGCGCTCCTGTTCCTCGCTGATGTCTGCGGAGGTGCAGAGCATACCCAGCAGTTCGCCGTCGTCATCGATCACCGGGTAGCCACTGTTCTTCATGACCCGGCGTTCGCCGTGCACCTGTACGACCACCACCATCATGTAGGGGATGCGTTGTTGCACGGCACTGTCAAACGTCTTGCGTGCGTAGTCCAGATGTTCGCTGTCGATCACGCCGACGTCACGCAGGCGCGATTGAAGCACTGCCTCCCGGGGCAGACGCAGGTAGTCGAGAAATGCCTGGTTGGCGGCCAGTATCCGGGCATCAGCTGCCCGCAGGCACACTGGGTAGGGCACTTTGTCGAGCAGGTCACTGAAGTGCAGGGCGTCGGCGTTTTGCTGGGTGTTGCCGGCAGCGTCCGTTTTTGTTTCCAGCAGCCCCTTGCGGCTGGCCACCTGGAGCAGCTCGACAAGCGAATGGGTACCGGTCTTTTCCAGCAGGCGGGATTTGTAAGTGCTCACGGTACGGTCGCTGAGGGCCATCTCGCCGGCGATCTGCTTGACCCGGTACCCTTCCGCCAGGTAATGAAGCACAGTTGTTTCCCGGGCGGTGAGATGATCGGCGGGCACTCCAGGGCTTGCGTCCTCATGCAGCACCTTGGCCCGGAACCAGGTACTGCCGGCCAGCACTGACCGTACGGCGTTCCTGAACACTTCAAGCTCATCGGACTTGGAGACAAAACCACATGCCCCGGCCTCGATGCACAGGAGCTCGTATACCTGAGCTGGCAGTGCCGTAAGCACCAGCAACAGGGCTGCGGGGTTGCGCGCGCGCAAACGCTTGATCAGGTCCAGGCCGCCCAGTCTGGGCACATCCAGATCCAGCACGATCAGTTCAGGCCGGGTGTGCGTCGCTTGATCCAGGCCGTCGAGGCCATTCCCGGTAGAGGCCAGAACACGGTGCCCGGCTTGCTCCAGGCAACACGTCACGCCCAGGCAGTGCAGCGGGTAGCGGTCGATGATCAGGACAGTTGCCATGATAGGCGTGCCTTGCTGTTGACAGACACGCTCAATCATAGACAAGTGGGCTGCGGCGCCGGATAAAATCCGCCAGTGGGTGCTCTCGGCCGCCAGCCGCCTTTGGTAAGCCCTTAGAAGCTTGCCTTGAGGGTCACGGAGGCAAAGTCGCGGTCATCGATAGTGGAGTAGTCGTTGGAGCCGAAAAAGCCGTTGTATGCCAGCTCCAGCGAATAGTCATTGCGGTAGTCGAAGGTTAGCGCTACGCCGGCCGCCTGTTGGCCTTGCTGGAAGTTGGGGCCGTAGCCCTGTACATCATGCCTCCAGTTCAACGCCGGCGTGACGGTCGTGGCCGGCAGCAGGCCCTCGTAGGTAAGGGCCAGACGCGCACGGTATCCCCAGGAGAACGGATCGGTGAGCCCCTGGGTATTACAGTTGCGCTCGTTGAAAGCAACCAGCTCGTCGCGGTTCAGGCCGCCGTTACCGGTGCCGTTCACTGGAGGAATACCCACGCATACGCCCCCATTGACCGGTGGCGTGCGGCCGAATGCACTGGCGCGGCCAAAGCGCTGGTCGCCAATATTTTCAACCCAGTTGGCTCCCGCTTCCACCGCCCAGGCGAAGCGCGCAGCGCCCAGAACATTGGCTACGGTATCTGTGGCGCCGAGGCTCAATTGCCACACTGGCAGGCGTTTGTAGCCTTCCAGCTCCTGTCCAGGCGCCAGACCTGCGGTTTGCGCCGCATCCAGGATCGGCGTGTTGGGCGCGCGGGTGGCGAACAGCGAGATGAAGTCGTTGCTGTTGTAGCCTACCGGCAGGTTGGGGCGGTAACTCATTTCGCCGAACACCGCCGTGGTACCCAGCACCGTGCTCAGGCTCATACCCAGCATGCGGATGTCTTCCGGGTAAACCGTGAAATAGCGAGCGTTGTTAAGCAAGGCTGCGGCACCGCCGGCTCCGGTGGTGACCAGCCCGTTCACCGATGGCGTGCGGCTGTGGTAGTTGGCGTAGTACAGGCCCAGGTCGGTGCTGTTCCAGTCTTCGAACACATGGTGCAGGGCCAATCCGTACTGCCCGGTATCACCAGGCCAACGGGTGTCATTGCGGGGAATGTACAGGTTATTGGCCAGATTCTGGTCAGTGGTGCCTGCGCCGCTGATGATCGCACCGAGCTGGCAACCTTCCTGGGCACTGTCATTGGCACTGAAGAAGGTGCCGCACCCGTCGAACACTGACGGGCGGAAGTTGTACTGCCAGAACGCTTCGAGGCTGGTGGCATCTGTCACATCCAGGTTGACGCTGACCATTTCCACCGGCAGTTGGCCTTCTTTGAGCTCTACGCCGGGGCGGTTGAAGGCCGAGACGTCCAGCGGGTTGATGGTGTTCACGCCATTCTGCATGAACAACGCTTCACCCCAGCTCAGCACCTGCTTACCCACCTTGGCCTTCAATTGGTGGTCGGCGACGGTGAAGTTCTTCCACACATAGGCATCCAGTACTTCGACCCCACTGAATTTGGCCAGGTCCTGCCAGCCTTGGTCATCGAACTTGCGGTAGCGGCCGTTGGTGGTCTCCAGCTCGTGGTCGTACCAATACTTCACGCGCAGGAAAGCGCCCTGGTCACTGTCGTTGAAGTCAAAGTCAGTCAGGCCCTTGAACAGCGTGGAAATGGTGTCGCCGCGCTTGAAGTTGAGCTTGCCGTCGTCAGCGTTGTAGTTGATGCCTTGGCCTGTGCGCCCAATGGAGGCGGCATCGGCCTTGGTCAGCTGCTTCGTGTCTGGATTTTGCAGCGACCAGCTGGTGCCCAGTGACAGCGTCGTGTTGACGCTGAGGCTCCAGTCCTCGTTGACTTCGAAAGCTGCGGCCTGGAGCGAGGGGCTGGCGGCGCTGGTGAGGGCTGCAAGCACGGCCAGCAGGTTGGGGCTGAGCACGCGCTGGACGGTCGGGGAAGCATCTTTCATGCGTGGCTACCTGATTGTTGTTGTTTTGGGTGAACGGTCGAGCCGTATGCCAGGCGTCAGCGAAGTGCGCTCGCACCGGCAGTCGCATCTTTGGCGCCTCGAACAGGTATCTGAACACCCCACTATGGGGAGGGGAGGGATTGGCGTGATTGCTCTAGCGTGGCGATAACGCCAATCCCTTGGGATGCCGTGGCGACAATAAGAAAAGGAGGAGCGAATGCACGAGGTTTATGACTACATCGTCATCGGCGCAGGCTCGGCCGGTTGCACGCTTGCGGCGCGCCTGGCCGACAGTGGGCCGGAAACGATCGCATTGCTGGAAAGCGGTGGCAGCAATCTTTCGGCGAAGGTCGACGTGCCGATGGGGCTGGCCCTTACCGCGACGCGCCAGGGCCAGATGAACTACGGCTTTCGCAGCGTGGCGCAACCTGCCTTGGGAGGGCGGACGATCTTCACGCCGCGTGGCAAAGGCGTAGGCGGCAGCTCGGCGATCAACGGGATGCTGTACTTGCGTGGCGCCCCGGCGGACTACGACGGCTGGGCACAACAGGGCTGCGAAGGCTGGAGCTGGCGCGAGGTATTGCCTTATTTTCGTCGCGCCGAGTGCAACGAGCGGGTGGCCGGTAGTGATGACGATCCCTGGCACGGCGGCAGCGGTCCACTGCAGGTAGTCGACCAGCGCTCCCCTGGGGCTTTCGCTCGCTACTTCGTCGAAGCTGCGGCGGCGGCCGGGCATTGCTTCAACCCCGACTTCAATGGCGAAAAACTCGAAGGTGCGGGTTTCTATCAGGTGACCCAACGCGACGGCGAGCGCTGGGGTGTGGCGCGTGCCTACTTGCATGGCGGCAAGGCTGCGCAAAGAGGGCTCAACGGGGGGCGCAGCAACCTTAGCGTGCAGCCCGGTACACGGACGCTGCGCATCCTCTTCGACGGCACTCGCGCAACTGGCGTTCTGGTGTGGCGAGAGGGAAAGGCGGTGGTGCTTCGCGCCCGACGTGAAGTGATCCTGAGCGCAGGAGTGATCGGCTCACCGCAATTGCTGATGCTGTCCGGCATTGGGCCGGCGGCGCACCTGATCGAACAAGGCATTACGCCTCTGGTCGACGCTCCACAGGTGGGGCAGAACCTGCAGGAGCATGTCGATATCTTGCTGCATCGCCGGTTGTTCAGTACCGATCTGGTGGGCACATCGCTGCCGGGGATCGTGCGCCTGCTATGGGAAATGCGCCGTTATCGCCGTCATCGTACCGGCATGCTGACCCGGGTTTTCACCGAATCCGGAGCCTTCCTCAAGACCGAATCAGGCCTTGCCGACCCAGACGTGCAGTTGCACTTCGTCATGGCCTCGGCAGAGCCCACCGGCAAGCCCTTGCTGTATCTGCCGCACGGCTACGCCATTCATGTCTGCGTGCTGCGCCCGCACAGCCGCGGCTCCGTACGCTTGGCCTCAAAGGATGCGCACGATGCGCCGTTGATCGACCTTGGCCTGTTGTCGGACGAGCGTGACCTGCAAACCCTGGAGAAAGGCGTGCACCTGGTCAAGCGGATTCTTGACCAGCCTGCCCTGAGCCGGTTCGGCGGCAAACTTCTGCATTTCGACCACCTCAAGTTCGACCACAGCGCTGCCGATCAACAGGCCCTGCGCGAGGTGATCCGCAACAAGGCCAACACGATCTTCCATTCTGTCGGCACCTGCCGAATGGGGGCAGACCTGCTTTCGGTGGTCGATCCGCAACTGCGGGTGCGCGGGGTGACCGGCCTTCGGGTGGTGGACGCGTCCATCATGCCGACGATCGTGCGCGGCAATACCAACGCGCCCGCCATCATGATCGGCGAAAAGGCCGCCGACCTGATCCGTGCTGCCCAAGGCCCTGACGTCGGCCCCGCCTTCCAGGCGATGCACGAAAAAACCCTCGGCTAGACGTCGCATCGTACGTGTCCCTTGCCCCCCCATAGCGGGCAGGGACACGCCGGCCAGCCATTCGCAATCATCGCTCCCAGTCCGTGCCATCAAGGTCGCGGCATTTTCCTGGAGAGCGGTATGTCCCAAAACACCTGCGTTGCCGGCGTCGGCATGATTCCCTTTACCAAACCGGGCACCAGCGCCAGTTACATCGACATGGGTGCCCATGCCGTACGGTTGGCGCTACAGGATGCTGGTCTGGATTACCGGCTGGTCCAGCAGGCCTATGTGGGCTACGTATACGGCGACTCCACTTCGGGCCAGTCGGCGCTGTACGAGGTCGGCCTTTCCGGTATTCCCGTGGTGAATGTCAACAACAACTGTTCGACCGGCTCAACTGCTTTGTGGCTGGCCCGCCAGGCCGTGGCCAGCGGTGCGACCGAATGCGCCCTGGCGTTGGGGTTCGAGCAGATGCAGCCGGGCGCGCTGGGTAACATGTTCAATGATCGGCCCTCGGTCATGGGCAAGTGCTGGGAAGTCACTCACCAGTTGTGCGCCGATGCCGAAGAAGTGCCAATGGCGCTGAAAATGTTTGGCGGGGCAGGCCGTGAGCATATGCAAAAATACGGTACCGGCCTCGAAACCTTTGCCGCGATTCGGGCCAAGGCCAGCCGCCATGCTGCGAACAACCCACTGGCGTTGTTTCGCAACGTGGTGAGTACCGAGCAGGTGCTGAACGACAAGGTGGTCTGGCCGGGTGTGATGACTCGCTTGATGGCCTGTCCACCCACGTGCGGGGCCGCCGCCGCAATCATCTGCAGCGAAGCCTTCGCCAAAAGGCATGGCCTGGACCGCAGCGTGGTGATCCTGGCGCAAGCGCTTACCACCGACGCCGCTGTGGCCTATGAGCCGCAGTCGATGATCCAGGCGGTCGGTTTCGATATGACCCAGCGTGCTGCCAAGGCGGTCTATGAGGCGGCGGGGGTCGACCCGCGGGAAATCCCGGTGGTAGAACTTCATGACTGCTTTGCCCATAACGAATTGCTGACCTACGAGTCGCTGGGGCTGTGTGCGGTCGGCGACGCGGCGCAATTTGTACAGGATGCAGACAACACCTACGGCGGCAGGGTCGTCACCAATCCGTCGGGCGGTCTGTTGTCCAAAGGGCACCCCTTGGGCGCGACCGGCCTGGCGCAATGCTTTGAACTGACCCAGCAACTGCGTGGCACTGCGGACAAACGCCAGGTGGAGGGTGCGCAACTGGCCCTGCAACACAACCTCGGGTTGGGGGGGGCCTGTGTGGTTACCCTGTACGGGCGCGCCTGACGGGCACTAAAAAACCTCCCGGCAATGCCGGGAGGTTTGACGGAAAGCGCATTCAGGGCGCTGCGGAGGCCTGTTTCATTTTCTCGGCAATTCGCCCGTTCAGGGCTTTCTGCATGTCGTCCATCGAGTAACTGGTCGGCCGCTGACTAGGCGGCCACTCGACGAAAGTCTGCAGGAATTGCGCAGCTTTGGTCAGCCCCAGGGCCAACATGTGGGCATTGTTCGAGGACCAGTCATCGTACTGGTTTGAGGACACGTCGGCGGTTTCGTAAGGGTCCATGCGCAAGTTGAAGAGCTTGGGGATACGCAGGCAGGTGAAGGGCTCGCGCCACACTTCGAACCCGCCAGGTTTGCGCTGCTCGCAGAACACCACTTTCCAGTCATTCTGGCGCATGCTCACCAACTGGCCGTCATCATTGAAATAGTAGAACTCGTTGCGCGCGCCCTTGGCCGCCTTGCCCGTCAGGTAGTCAAGCTGGTTGTAGCCATCCAGGTGCACCTTGAAGGTCGCACCACTGTTATCAGGGGCCCAGCCTTTGAGCAGCCGTTCCTTCGCGTCAGGCACGCCGGCGGCGGCGAGCAGGGTAGGGAACCAGTCCAGGCCCGCGAAGATTTCATTGGAAATGCGGCCCGCCTTTATCTGACCCGGCCAGCGGATCAGGGCCGGCACGCGGAAGGCGCCCTCCCAGTTGGAGTTCTTCTCGTTGCGGAACGGCGCAGTGGCTGCGTCGGGCCATGACCAGCGGTTAGGGCCGTTGTCAGTGGTGTAAATGACGATGGTGTTATCGGCCACCTTGAGTTCGTCCAGTTGGCGCAGCAACTTGCCGACGTCGCCGTCGTGCTCGACCATGCCGTCGGCGTAGGTGTTGCCTGGCATGCCACTGAGGCCGCGATGTGATTCGCGCACATGGGTATGCATGTGCATGCGCGTAGTGTTCATCCACACGAAGAAGGGCTTGTCGGCCTTGACCTGCCTGGCAATGAAACCTTCTGCAGCCCCGACGGTTTCATCGTCGATGGTTTCCATGCGCTTGCGGGTGAGGGCGCCAGTGTCTTCGACACGGCCATCGGCATAGCTGTGGATCACCCCTCGCGGCATGTATATCTTCTTCAGCAAGGCCAGGTTCGGATCGTCGGCTTGCCTGGGCCAGGTGTCCTGCTCGGGTGCTTCTTCCACGTTGAGGTGGTAGAGGCTGCCGAAGAACTCGTCGAAGCCGTGGCGGGTAGGCAGGTACTCGTCGCGGTCGCCGAGGTGGTTCTTGCCGAACTGCCCGGTTGCGTAGCCTTGGCCCTTGAGCGCTTGGGCCAGCGTTATATCGCGATCCTGCAGGCCGACCGCAGCACCGGGTACACCTACCTTGGTCAGGCCCGTACGCAGTGCCGATTGGCCGGTAATGAAGGTGGAGCGGCCGGCGGTGCAGCTGTTTTCGCCGTAGTAATCGGTGAACATCGTGCCCTCACTGGCGAGGCGGTCGATGTTCGGGGTCTGGTAGCCGACGATGCCATGCGCGTAGGCACTGATGTTCGACTGGCCGATGTCGTCGCCATAAATGACCAGAATGTTCGGCTTTTGCGACGCCCAGTTCAGGCCACTGAGCAGCGCCAGGCAGGCGCCCAGGCCGAATTGCCGCAAACGCGGTCGGTAAGCTGTCATGAACCCTGTTCCTTGTAGAAGTAGTCGAGCGCGGATGCACCGAGGCACCCGCGCTGCGGGGTCAATTGCCCAGGCGCTTGAGTTGGGCGGGGGTGAACTCGGACTTGGTCAACATCTGGCCCCAGGTCCACTTGTGGTTCACACCGTTGGTGATGTTGTTGACCGCATAGCGACCGGCGATCAGGTCGTACGTCATCTCGCCGGCGTAGTACGGCACTTCCACGTCGTGGAACTGCGCCATGTGGTTTTCCTGCACGCGCCACAGTTCGCCGCGGCTGTCATAGAGTTCTGCGCCCAGGATCTGCCAGCTGTCTTCGTCGATGTAATAGCGACGCTTGCTGTAGACATGGCGCTGGCTGGGTTTGAGGGTGGCTTCGACCACCCACACACGGTGTTTCTCGTAGCGGGTCATGTCGGCGTTGACTACACCAGCCTTGAGCAGATCGTCATAGCTGTGGTGTTTGTCCATCAGCCGGTAGGCGTTGTAGGGAACCAGACGCTCCTGCTTGCCTAGTAGATTCCATTCATAGCGGTCAGGCGCTCCGTTGTAACCATCGAGGCTGTCCGACACCACCTGGCCGAAGGTGTAGCGCGCGCTGCTGTCATAGGCCACCGTTGGCGCGCGTCGCACGCGGCGCTGGCCGGGAATGTACTGCCACGCATTGCGGGGTTCAGCCACCTGGTCGATGGGCTCATGGGCGAGGACCACTTCGCCTGCGTAGCGAGCGGGGCTGGTGGTTCGCGAGTAGGTATAGAACAGCAGATTGGCATCGGGCTGCAGGTCTTTCACGTTTTCCCGAAAGGCGCTCAGGCTGTCGTAGGTCACCAGCGTATAAGCACCATCTTCCTGAACCGTTGCGGAGGCGAACTCACGCTGTACGGCGCCGCCACGATAGCGGGTAAGGTGATTCCAGATCACTTCCAGGCCTTTGGTCGGAAGCGGGAAGGGTACGCCGAAGCCATAGTTTTTCAGCCCGTTGCCACCTTCGAGCAGTTCAACCTTGGTGACATTGGCGCGGCTTTCATCCTGATATTTCTGCGGGATGCGCGCTGTGCGGTGACTCGGGTAGACGTTGATCCGGTAATTGGCGAAGCGGGTCAGCAACGCGTGTTGTCCCGCAGTCAGCAGGGCCTTGTACTCCTCGGCATTGGCCTTGGTGATGACATACAGGGGTTTCTCGGCGGCGAACGGGTCGATGTAGTTTCCGTTGGCTTCGATCGCGGCGGCACCGGGTTTCAAACCGCCGTTCCAGGCAGGAATGCTGCCGTCGGCATTACCGGACTGTTCGGCGCCAACAGGTGTCAACGGCCCGCCAAGTTTGCTGGCATCGGTGTCCTTGGCCTGGGCCTGGGCCAGGCTCATCGCTACCAGCAGTAGCGCGGCCAAGGGGAGAGTCTTCATTGTGCTTGTCATAATCAGAAGCTCGCGTTGATGTGGGAAGGGACCACTGTGCATTCCTGCTGCTCCGCATTCCGGCCGATGTCCCGTCTTGCCGGTCGATCGCGCCACTGCACAGCAAAAGGATCAGCAGCGCTATCGCCAGGCGTTGGCGTTGGCTGCAGTGCACTGGCGAAGGCCTGGGCAGGTAACCGCGCATGGGGAAGGCTCGGAAGGTGGAGTCCAGAGCACCATAATCAGCAACCCGCTGCAGCGGACCTACCCGGTGTTGGGAGGGGCCACCAGCTTTGGGGGGCAGGACGATACATGGCCGTTTGCTAGCCTGAGCGGACTTACGCAAACGCCGCCCTGGCGGCCAGCTGACAAGGGGAAAACAGATGTTGTCAGGTATCAGAATCGTGGAAATTTGCGGCATCGGCCCCGGTCCATTCTGTGCAATGCACCTGGCCGACCTGGGTGCCGAAGTAATTGCCGTGGAGCGTGGTGCCTCGCAGTCGATTACTGGAGAAGAAAACGCTGCGTATAACCCCATGAACCGCGGCAAACGCTCTGTAGTGGCCGACCTGAAGACCCCGCAAGGCCGTGAAACGGTGCTCAAGTTGCTGGAGCATGCCGATGGCCTGATCGAAGGTATGCGCCCTGGGGTGATGGAGCGCCTGGGGCTAGGCCCGGACGTGTGCCACGCCCGCAACCCACGGCTGGTGTACGGGCGCATGACGGGCTGGGGGCAGGAAGGCCCGTTGGCGCGGGCAGCGGGGCACGATAACAATTACATCGCCCTGTCGGGGGCTCTGCACTACACCGGAACGGCAGGCGAGGCACCCTCTGCACCGATCACGGTAATCGGCGACATCGGCGGAGGCGCGCTGTACCTGGCCGTCGGTATGCTCGCCGGCATCCTCAACGCCCGCGCCACGGGCAAGGGCACGGTGGTGGATGCGGCGATCGTCGACGGTTCTGCGCACATGCTGCAATTGCTGCACTACCTGACCGATCGAGGCGTGATGCAAGAGGAACGCGGCAAAAGCGTGCATGACGGGTCGCACTTTTACGCCACCTATCAATGCGCTGATGGCCAGTATGTGGCGCTGGGAGCAATGGAGCCGCAGTTCTATTCGTTGCTGTTGAACAAGCTAGGCCTGGAGAATGACCCGCGCTTCATGTCGCAGTGGGATCAGCAGCGTTGGCCCGATCAGCGCGCGCACCTGGCAAGCGTCTTTGCTACCCGCACCCGTGAGCAGTGGTGCGAGCTGCTTGAGGGCACCGATGCCTGCTTCGCGCCTGTGCTGAGCCCGCGCGAGGCTGCGCACCATCCCCACCTGCTGGAACGGGGCGTGTACAGCCAACGCGATGGCGTACTGCATGCAGCACCCGCGCCGCGTTTCGATGGCCGGCGCGTCGAGCCTGGACCGGTGCCATGTCGTGGTCAGGACACCGGGGCAGTGACGGCAGCATTGAACGGTGAAAACCCGTCGAGCGCCTGGCTGCGCTGAGCGATTTCAGCGGGCCATGGTCTGGTCACGCCATCTGGCGATGGCCTCGTCACGGCCGCTGACTTCCAGTTTGGCGAAAACGTTCTTCAGGTGCCATTTGACCGTCTCCGGTGACACATTGAGGATGCGCGCTATCTTCTTGTTGGTCATTGCCTGCGCCATCAGTTGCAGCACTTCGGTTTCTCGCTCGCTGAGCACTGTAAGTACCGTTGCGAGCTTGGCGGGGGCTGTTGCAGGCGGTGTTGCGGCCGATAACAGCCGTTGGGTGTAGAACGCCGTCACCGGATCGAGCACGTTGCGCTCCTGCAATTCCAGCAGCATCCGCAGAAGCTGAGGAGACACGTCCAGCAGGCTGCGCACCAGGCCCAGGCGGTGGCCTTGGCGCAGGGCTTCGAGCAGCTGACGCTGGGCCAGCTCGCCATGCCCGCAGCCTTGCTCCGCGATGGCCAACTGCACCCGCAGGAACGCCACCAGCGGCCAGCGCCGCTCTGTTTCCATCCGCGTGATCAACGGCAGCAAGAGGCTGACCGCGCTTGTGTGATTCTGGTGATAGAGATGCAGTTCGATGGCGGCGCGGATGGCCAGTACGCGGATCCCCAGTGCGACCCCACGATCAGTCCCGGCATGTTTGGCACTCAGTGCCTCCAGTTGCGCAAGCAACTGCTCGGCCTGAGCCGAGTGATTAGTCTGCACGGCCCAGCGTAGGCGGGTGAACAGGCTCCAGGCCATCAGTCGGTCCAGGCCATAGCGCAGGGCATGGTCTTCGAGGCGATCCAGGCTGGCCTGCGCCTCCAACTGTCGGCCCAGCAGCCAGTGGCTATCGGCCAGTAGCAGCAAGCTGATCATGACGACACTGGGCAGCGAGACACTTTCCAGTACGTCAAGGCGAGGCTCTATCAAGGCGCAGGCATCGACCGGATTATTTTGCTCATACAAGGTTTGGCCCAAAAGGCATGCGGCGGTGTTGGCGGCAGAAAGGGTTGAGTCGCCATGCGATTCAGCTTCGAAAAGGGTGTTGCGCAGCAGGTGTTCCGCTTCGCTGATCTGCCCCTCACGTACCAGGCTGAAGCCATGGATACAGCGCCCGATCAGGGTGCGCCGGGGCGCGGTGCCTGGGCGGTCGCTGTCTTCCAGAAGGCGCCGGGCCTGGTCGTAGTTGCCATTGAACATGTGCAGCCAGCCCAGCACGGTTGCGCGCCCTGTCAGCACCAGGTCGTCGGCGTCTTTGCTGATCGCCTCCAGTTCGCCGGCCAGGCTCCAGAGGGTTTCCGTATCGTCCTGCTGCATCGCCAGGGCGCCCCGGGCCACCGCGAGCATTTCACGCTCGCGCAGGCTCAACCGATCCAGCCGGGTCATCAGGTAATCGATGATCTGTTGAGCGTGGGCGAAGTTGTGGGCAAACAGTTGCAACTGAATCATTGCCAGTTGCAGGCCATGGCGCTCGCGCATCTGATCCAGCGGCAGGCTCCTGAGCAGGTTTGGCAGATGGCTCAGGTCGCCCCGGGCCATCAGGTCGTGGGCGCAGGCTTCGACCAGATCTGCCGCCGCCTGTACGTCGCCAGCGCGCACGGCGTGGCGCACGGCCTCGTCCATCAGCCCATGCTCGAAGAACCAGTCGCGGGCAGTGCCATGCAAGGACTGCAAAGTCAATGCCGGCTGGTTGCCCAACCGCGTGCGCAGCACTTCGCGCAACAGCGGGTGCAGGCGGTACCAGTTTTCCCGATCGTGGCTGTGGACCTGGACAATGAAAAGGTTTTCGGCCATCAGCCGCGCCAGCTGGTTCATCGTTGCGGGGATGGCACCGGGTGTGCCCAGCAGGCGTGCGCACAGCCCAGCGCAAAAACGGTTGCAGATGGCGGCGCGTGTGAGCATTTCCCGGTCTTGAGGCGCCAGGCGCACCAATACTTCCTGTTCGAAATAATGGGCGAACGTGCCGGCATCGCGTACCTGGGTGCGATTGAACGGTTTACCACGGCGTGACTTCAAGTCAATGGCAAACAGTTGCAGCCCTGCTACCCACCCGTCGGTCAGCTCGTGCAGTGTCTGGGCATCGCGCGGGCTGATCTCGCCCAACTGCTCGCGCAGGAATCGCTCGCTTTCTTCAGCGCTGAAACGCAAGGCACGCAGGTCCAGTTCGGTCAACTGATGCTGAGCCCGCAGGCGAACCAGCGGGAGCGACGGCGATAGCGGCAGGCGAGAACCCAGCACCAGGTGCAGATTGGCCGGTGCGTAGTCAAGCAGCCAGCCGAGCACCTTGAGAATCGCTGGGTGCTCCAGGTGATGGACATCATCGACCATCAGCACCAGGTCGCGCTGGCGCTGGGCGACAGCCTGCACCAGCACGATGACCCAATGTTCAAGGGCTAGTTCATCATCCGCGCGCCCCAGCAGTCGGGCCGCTTCGCAGGTAACTTCAGGGTCAAGTTCGGCCAGTGCGGCGAGCAGGCAGTGGGACAGGCGGTTAGGTTCGTTGTCTTCCTGAATTACCGACAGCCAGCATACGTCGAAGTTGATCGCCAGCAGCTCGCGCCGCCAGGCCAACAGCGTGCTGGTCTTGCCGCTCCCGGCCGGGCCCTGGATTGTCACGCAGCGCTTGCGGCGAGCCTCCATCAGCTGCGCCATCAAAGCCTTGCGCTCGATGAGGTGGCGTGCGCCCCGTGGGGGGATCACCTTGGTATCGGGTATGGCTTGCTGTGCGCGGTTCGCTGGCAGCTGCAAGCCAGTTTGGGAAAACGGGTTGGGCATCTGAAATCCGGGTCCGGTCGATCTTGTTATGCCTTCAGTCTAAAGCGTCTATCCCTGTCGTGCCGATTCGCTTTTCGTATCAGGCGAGTCGTACAAACAATTATCTTTTGCAGATGGCTGTTTCTAGCATGCCCCAGGTCTCCATGACCTGAATGAAGAGCCCGCCAGATGAGTGATTACTTGAAGATGGAACGTGACGGCGCCGTTGCGATCGTCACCTTGAACCGACCTCAAACCCGTAACGCAATCAGTGACAACAACGCTATCGAAGCGTTGGTCGCGATGTCCGAGGCGGTCAATCGCGACCGCTCGATCCATGCGCTGGTGCTCACCGGTGCTGGCTCGGCCTTCTGCGCGGGTGGGGATCTGGTGCAGTTGGGCCAGATCGGCGAGGGCAGCCTGGGCGAGCCGGCCCAGATCCGCCATTTCTACCGCGAAGGCATCCAGCGCGTGCCACTGGCCCTGTGTCATATCGAGGTACCGACCATTGCCGCGGTCAACGGCCCGGCGATGGGGGCGGGCAACGACCTGGCGTGCATGTGCGATATCCGAATAGCTGCCGACACCGCCAGTTTCGCCGAAAGCTTCGTCAAGCTCGGCCTGATCCCCGGTGACGGCGGTGCCTGGTTGCTGCAACGTGCGCTGGGTGCTTCACGGGCCTGCGAAATGGCCTTTACCGGCGAGGCAATCAGTGCCGCGCAGGCCCTGGAGTGGGGCCTGGTTTCCCAGGTCGTACCGGGCGAGGCGCTGATGCCAACCGCCCTGGAACTTGCCCAGCGCATTGCCAGCAACCCGGGCGATGCCTTGCGCATGACCAAGCGCCTGATGCTGGAGTCACGTCACGGGCGGCTGGCAGATGTGCTGGAACTGTCTGCCGCCTTGCAGTCACTGGCACACAACACCAAGGCACACCGTGACGCACTCGATGTAATGCTGACACGCTTGCGCGCCCGTTGAGCCCGGCTCAAGCCTGCGCCGCTTGCACCGCATGGCGGCGGAAGTTGTCCAGTACGGACGTGCTTGCCTGAGCCAGGCTTGCCAAGGCTATGCCCGAGCGTAGAGGCTGCGGTTGATCAGACAGAGCCAACACCCGGATGTTCGGCCCCACATAACGCGCGGCCGACTCCGGGATCAGCGACACGCCCAGGCCGCTTTCCACCAGGCCCAGGGCGGTGGTCAGTTGGGCGGCCTGCTGCACGATCGGTGGCTGGATGCCAGCTTCCTGAAATGCCATCAGTACTTGCGCGTGCAGTGACGGCGAGCGGCTTTGCGAACTGATGATGAAGGGGAGGTCGGACAGGTCAGCGAAACGCACCGACGTTTCGGCCGCCAAGGGTGAGTCGCTACTGACTGCCAAGGCCATGCATTCCTCCTTGAGCAGGGTCAACTGGGCAGCCCCACTGCGCAGTTGCGGATGGCGCACCAGCGCCACATCCAGCTCGTGCGCTTCGATCCGTTCAAGTAGCACATGACCGACTCCTTCCTCGAGCTCCAGCTCTACCTGGGGGTACTGTTCGCGGAAGCTGCGGATGATTTTCGGCAGCAAGCCATACGCAGCCGACCCGACGAACCCGACCCGTAACCGGCCGCGTTCGCCGACTTCGGCCTCGTGGGCTGCCCGGCGCATTTCTTCTGCAAAAAAAAGTGCACTGCGGGCGTTGCGCAGCACCGCGTCACCGGCCTGGGTCAGACGCAGGCCGCTGGGCAGACGCTCGAACAGCAATACTCCCAGTTCTTCCTCCAGTTTCTTGATCGAGGTCGAGAGTGGGGGCTGGGTCATGTTCAGCTGCTCGGCAGCACGGTGGAAGTTGAGGGTCTCGGCGAGGACGAGCACTTGTTTGAGCTGGCGAAATTCCATGACTGACCCTGTTCGACATTGTTCGAGTGAAACCAGGTGCGTTCCATGTATCGGTCGATCCGAAAGCGGAATTGGACGCTCCTGTGCATGCGTCGAATTATGTCATGCAGCTGGCCGGGCGCTGTAGCCGTTCGGTGAGCATTTCTGAAGACGCATCGAGCACATCATGACTTCGATCCTTTCTCCTTTGTACCTTACTGGCGTGCCAGCACAGGATGAGGCGTTACGCGCGCCGATCCGTACTCTGCTCAAGAACACGCTCGGCGAACGGCCCCTGGTCCGTCGTGTCCGCGGTGTCACTGAGGCCGACCCAGCATTCAGCCGCAGTCTGGCCGAGCACAAGCTGATTGGGCTGGCGTTGCCCGCTGAAGTGGGCGGCGGCGGGCGTGGTTACTTTGCCCGCTTCGTGCTGGTGGAAGAGCTACTGACTCAAGGGGCCCCGGCAGCCGCTCATTGGGTCAACGACCGGCAGACGGCGCCGCTGCTGCTGCGTTTTGGCAGCACCGCCCAGCGTGAGGCCTACATGCCACGCATGTTGGCCGGTGAAATCTTTTTCTGCATCGGCATGAGCGAGCCGGATACCGGCTCCGACCTTGCCAGCGTTCGGACCCGTGCGGTGCGAACCGAAGACGGGCGCTGGCGCCTGAACGGGCGCAAGATCTGGACTTCGAATGCCCACCATTCACACTTCATGTGTGCCTTGGTGCGCACTTCCGGAAGCGCTGAAGATCGCCACAAGGGCCTGTCGCAGATGATTGTCGACCTCTCGCTGCCGGGGGTAAGCGTGCGCCCGATCAGCGACCTGGTCGATGATCGACATTTCTGCGAAGTGTTGTTCGACGATGTACTGCTGCCTGCCGATGCGTTGATCGGTGAAGAAGGCTCTGGGTTCAGCCAGGTTACCTCTGAGCTGGCCTATGAGCGCAGCGGCCCGGACCGCATCTATTCGGCCATGGTACTGATCGAGGCCTGGCTCGAAGAGTTGCGGCATATAGCCAACCCCGGCCAGGCGGTAACGGCTCTGCTGGGGCGCATGGTAGGACGACTGGCGGTGCTGCGCAGCATGTCCCTGGCAGTAGCCGGCAAGCTTGACCAGGGCCTGCAGGTCGACCTGGAGGCAGCACTGGTCAAGGACCTGGGAACCGAGTTCGAGCAGGCCGTGCCAGGCTGGATTGCCGAGGCGCTGGAGCTGACCCGCGATCATCCGCCGTCCGTGGCGCTGCGTGAGTCGCTCGCCTTCATCACGCAAATCTGTCCGAGTTTCTCCCTGCGCGGTGGGACCCGGCAGATCCTGCGCAGCATCATCGCCCGTGGATTAGGCCTACGTTGAGTGAGAATGACCATGACCGACGCAATTTTTGATGGCTTTGAGCGCGCGCTGCTCGACCTTTGCACCCTGGAGCGCCTGCGTGCTCAGGAGACTCCGCACGTTGCTGCTCGACTGTGGGAGCAGATTGACGCATTGGGTTACACCGATGCGCTGGTCAGCGAGGCTCGAGGTGGCGCCGGGTTACCCCTGAGTCAGGTGTTCGAACTGCTGTTCGTTGCCGCCAAGGCGGGTTTGAGCCTGCCGTTTGGTGAAACCGCAGTTGCCCGTGCCTTGCTCGCGGATGCTGGTTATTTCAATGATGGCGCCTGCATCGTGCTGGCCAAGGCACAACCGCTGGAGGGGGACGAGATTTACTGTGTCGACGTCCCCGGGGCAGCGCTGGCCACCAGGGCCCTGGTGGAGTGGCGGGGCGAGTGGCTGCTGCTGGACTGTAGCAGTGCCGTCCTGACGCCTGGCAGCTACCGCAATCAGGCCTCAGCATCATTGAGCTGGGCATCGCCAGCGGTGGCATTGTTGCGTTTCCTTCATCCGCGGGCCGATGCTGAAGTGCTCTGCAATGCCGTGCATGCGGCCGCAATGGCCGGGGCGATGGAGCGAGTGCTGGAGCTGAGCGTGGAGTACGCCAATGATCGTCGACAGTTCGGCAAGGCAATCGGCCAGTTCCAGGCGCTACAGCAGGAGCTGGCGGTCCTCGCCGAGCAGGCCAGTACTGCGTCCCTCAGCGCCCGCATGGGTTGCGCGGCCGACGGTTATCTACCTGACCCGCTCTTGGCCGCCACTGCCAAGCTGCGTGCCTGCGAGGCCGCTGCTCGGGTAACCGCCATAGGTCATGCGGTGCTTGGGGCCATTGGCATTACCGAAGAGCACCCGTTGGGGCTGTTCACGGCGCGCTTGCATGAATGGCGCATGACCGCAGGCAGCGAGTTGCGGTGTGCTGAATTGCTGGGGCAGGCCTTGCTGGACGAACCCACCAGCAGCCTGTTCGACTTTGTCCGGACGCGACTCTCACCTGGCCAACCCGCTTGAAAAAAGGGGCATCGCTGAGTAAGCGGTGCCCTTTGGCTGTTACGCAGCAATCAGTGGCGGGCTTCGTACCAGGCCAACAAGCGGCGCTTGCATAACTTGCCCGTGGGCAGGCGAGGCAGATGCTTGATGAACAGCAGTGCTTGAGGCCTTAGGTGGGCTGACAGCTTGCCGGCGAGAAACGCCTCGAGTTCGCGGCACAGCAAGTCGGAAACCACCACACCGGGGGCCGGCTCCACCACAGCCACCCATCCCTTGCCATGGCTGTTCATGGCCGTACCAATGACCGCAGCGTCGACGACGCTGTCGTGAAGCACCAAGGCATGTTCGATTTCCAGCGAATACATCCGCCTTCCTGCTTCAACCAAGGTGAAAGCTGCCCGATCATTTACGTACAAATAACCCTCCTGGTCGAGATAACCGATGTCCTCCACCGTTTGCCAGGCCTGTCGAGGGTCGCGCCGGGCCTGAATAATGCCCGGAATGCCGGCGGGCAGTGCCCACCCGTCCTCATCGCAGATGCGTAGGCTTATCCCTGGCAACGCAACCCCCACCGACCCCGGGTGTGCCAGCCATTGCGCGCTGTCCAGCGCTGTCAGCGCGCCGGTTTCGCAGGCGCCGTAGTACTCCAGCAGAATGGGGCCCCACCAGTCGATCATCTGGCGCTTGACATCGATAGAGCACGGCGCGGCGGTGTGGTTCGCCAGGCGCAGGCTCGAAAGGTCATGGCGGCGACGTTCGCTATCGGTCAGTTTCAGCAGGCGAACGAACATGCTCGGCACCCATTGGCTGTGGGTGATGCGATAGCGCTCGATCAACTTCAGCGCATGCAGGGCATCGAAAGCAGGCATGAACACTACGGTGCCGCCGTTGCTCTGTACCCTCAGGGCATTCAGCAGCGAAGCTGGGTGGTAGAGCGGTGACGTGCTCAGGTGTATGGCGTCGGCGTCGTACCCGCACAGATTGAACAGTGGGTGCGGTTCGCTCATTGCGATGCCCGTCAGGCGTCGCGCAGTAGGCGTTGCACGTTTCGGGCGCCCGGTGGTGCCGGCACTGTAGAGCAAGATCGAGCCCAGGCAGTGTGCTGTCAGAGCGGCGGCGGGGCAATCGGCTGTAACCGGGTTAAAGGATGTCCATCCCGGCAGGCTGCCGTCCAGCATCAGCCGAAGCGGGCAACTCGGGACGAGCGGCGCCAAGTCATCGGCGGTGCCCCGTAGCGCCCAGGCGGCCAGCAACGCTTTAGCCCCACTGTCCTCAACGACGAAGGCCATTTCCGCAGTGTTCCAGTGGAGATTGAGCGGTACCAGGCACAACCCCGCGTGCAAGGCTGCCCAACACGCTACGAAGCACTGAAGCTGGCTGTCCATCAGCATGGCCAGGCGGTCGCCTGGCTTCAAGCCCAAGCCATGGAGATAGTGAGCCAGGCAGTTTGAACGAAGGTCCAGTTCGCGAAAACTCAGGTGCTCACCCGTATCGCCGTCGATCACTGCAAGTCTTTCGGGTGTCAGCGCAGCGGCGTCACTCAGGGAACGGGGCATGTACATGCGGGTTGTACTCTACGTCAGGGGCCGGCAGGGCCTGCACAGCGGGGTAAGACGGTCGGTGCACAGGCACCGCCCGTCTGTCATTCAGTGCATGGCGACTCGCGCAGCGCGGTCGCGCTCATCCTGCTCGCGCTGTAGTTCCCTCCACAGGGTCTTGCCTGCGGCGTTCTTGGGCAGGCTGTCGACGAACTCCACCAAGCGTGGGACCTTATAATTGGCCATGCGCTCGCGCGCCCATTCGGTCAGCTGATTTTCCAGCACTTGCCCTTTGGCCGTGGGCCGCAGGATGACGAAGGCCTTGACGGTCTCGCCACGCTTGGGGTCGCATGCGCCGATTACGCAGGCTTCCTGGACCGCTGGGTGGGCGTAGAGCATCGACTCGATCTCTGCAGGCCATACCTTGAAACCCGATGCATTGATCATGCGCTTGAGCCGATCAGTGATGTAGAAATAGCCGTCTTCATCGTAATAACCGATGTCCCCGGTACGCAGGAACTGTTTACCGTCCAGGGTGATGAACGCTTTGTTCGTGGCCTCTGGCTGGTTCCAGTAACCTCGAAACA
Organism: Pseudomonas sp. NPDC089996; assembly: GCF_044748405.1. Lineage (NCBI taxonomy): Bacteria > Pseudomonadati > Pseudomonadota > Gammaproteobacteria > Pseudomonadales > Pseudomonadaceae > Pseudomonas > Pseudomonas sp. NPDC089996. The sequence continues at coordinate 42,795 of NZ_JBIVGA010000010.1, forward strand.
CGATTGGAGAATGGGTGACGATTTCGCCGGTCTGGTTCGGGCCCAGCTCACCGCCACTTTCAGGGTCGATGATCCGTGAGTCGACGTTGATGGAGGGAATACCCCCGCATTGTCGACGTGGCGCATTCGGGGGGTTGATGTGGGTGCTGCCGCTGGACTCGGTCATGCCGTAGCCTTCGATGAAGGCTACGCCCAGCCGCCGCTCGATTTCTGCCGCCAAGGCTTCAGGCATGGCTGTAGCACCGCCATAGATGCGTTCGACCGATGACAGGTCGCGCTGGTCGATGTCCGGCCGGGCGAACATTTCGGCCACCATGGGGGTGATGACCGCCAGGCTGCTGATGCCCAACCGCTCGATCAGTTCCAACGCTGCAGCGCAGTCCCAGCGCGAGAGCATGGCGAGAGTGCCTGCCTTGAGGATGGCCTGGTTCATCAGCCCCATCCCGGCCAGGTGGTTGATCGGCAGTACTCCCAGTACCGTGGGGTGCGCACGTTCCGGCAACCAGGCAGCGCGCTGTACCGAGGCCAGCAGCAGGTTGTCATGGCTTAGCATTGCACCCTTGGGCTGGCCGGTGGTGCCGGAGGTGTATCCAAGCACGGCCAGGTCGTCGCCTTTGCCCTGCATTGGCAGCGGCGACAGCCCCAGGCTCACGGCAAAGCCGAAGTCATGCAGCCTGCGGTGGGAGTAGCCACGGCGCGGCGCCAGGACGAAATCAGGGAATTCCAGGAAAGGTACGCGCTCGGGTTCCCCAGCCATCTCGTTGGCTACACCGACCATCCCGGCTTCCAGGCGCCCGTCGTCGAGCAGGGGCAGGGCGCTACCCAACAGCTCCTGGGTGGTGAGCAGTGTACGTGCACCGGCATCGGCGCGGTAATGGTCGATCTCTTGGGTGCTGCTCATGGGACTGATCGCGACGACCACCGCATCGCAACGCAGGATGGCGTAGTAGGCGATTACGAACTGAGGGCAGTTCTGCATCAGCAGCATCACCCGATCGCCACGCTTGATCATGATGCGTTGTTGCAGATACCCGGCCAGATTCAGGCTGGCCTTGTGCAATTCGCGGTAGCTGATGCGGCGACCGTAATAATAGAGCGCGGTTTGCGTGGGAAATTGACGGGCACTGTCTTCGAGCAGGCTGAACAAGTGCTTGCCCGGCACCGGCATTGTATGCGGTACCCCGGCAGGCCAGTGGGGATAGTGACGTGTGAATGAAGGCATGGGGACGCATCTCACTGGGGCTTGACCGGTCCTGCGACAAGGCAGGCCGGTTCGTTCTTGTAGGGTCTAGCGGTTGCCGGCGGACTGGCGCCCGGCCTGGCAGTGGTCAGTCGCGACCTAGAAACCGCCGCGACCGCCACCACAGATCAAGGTTTGGCCGGTGACATAGTTCGACTCGGGAATGCAGAACAGATAGATCGAACCCGCAGCTTCTTCGATGGTGCCCATGCGGCCCATGGGGATCTGTGCGGCGGCGGCAGCCGCCTTGTCCGCCGGGACGCCGACACGAATCTCACGGCCTTCGACATTCACGGTCTTCACTTCACCCGGAGCGACCAATTGGGTCAGTCGGGTTTCGATGGCGGCGAACGCCACGCAGTTGACATTGACCTTCATGCGCCCCCACTCCTTGGCCAGGGTCTTGGTCAAACCGACCACACCGGCCTTGGCTGCGGAGTAGTTGACCTGGCCGACATTGCCCTGTGTGCCGCCGATGGAGGAAATGTTGATGACCTTGCGGAAAACTTCCTCACCGCTCTGCGCTTCGGCCTGGCTGGCCTCGCGGAAATAAGGAAAGGCGGCGCGCAGCAACAGAAACGGGGCCTTGAGGTGGCAGTCGATGATCGCATCCCACTGCTCGTCGGACATCTTCTGGATCACGTTGTCCCAGGTGAACCCGGCATTGTTGACGATGATATCGATGCGACCGAAGGTATCCAGTGCGGTTTTCACGCAGCGGTTACCGAAGTCGGCATCGGCAACGTTGCCGCAGCAGGCGATAGCGTCGCTGCCCAGTTGCCGAATTTCGGCGATGACTTCATCGGCCGGTGCAGGGTCAAGGTCATTGACCACGACCTTCGCGCCTTGGCTGGCAAGTTTGAGGGCTACGGCGCGGCCAATGCCGCGGCCGGAACCGGTGACGATGGCAACCTTGCCGTCGAGCGTACCCATGGAATGTCTCCTCAATCGATCAAATGAATGGGCCGGCGCCAGCGGCGCCGGATACAGCGATAAGGCCCCTGGAACAGGGATCAGGGCAGGGCGACTACGGCTTCGCCCGCCAGTTTTTCTTCACCATGCTGATTGGTGCAGCGCAGTTGCAGGCGAACACGCGATTCACCCTTGGTTTCGAATTTTTCAATTACCTCGCCAGTGCAACGTGGGGCGTGGCCGAGCTGGGTGATCCCGGTAAAACGCAACGACAGGCTGCGCACCTGCTGTTGCGGTACCCAGTGGGTCAGCAGTCGGCCGAGGTAGGCGGCCGACAACATGCCGTGGGCGAACACGTCCGGCAGCTGTGCCTTGCGAGCGAAGTCGATGTCGATGTGGATCGGGTTATGGTCGCCCGAGGCTCCGCAATAGAGGGCCAAGGTCGTGCGGTTGACAGGTGGTACGTCGAGCAGGGGGATCTGGTCGCCTACCTGGATGGATGAGAACGTCGGATGCATGGCGACTCCTTAGCGCTGGACGAGCGAGGTACGGACATCGGCAATATGCTCGCCGTGCTGGTTGGTCACACGGGCAACAATCACCGCGAACTGCAGGGCGCCGCCTTTCTTCTCATAGATGTCTGCCACATGGCTCTCGTAGGTCAGCACGTCGCCTGCGTAGGCCATGTTGTGGTAGTCGAAGCCCTGCTCGGCATGGAGCAGGCGCCTAAGGTCGAAGTCGAACAGCTCCAGCAGCTGCTGCAGGTCGCGGCCTTCGCTTTCGAGGCACTTGAAGAACGTCGGTGGCACCGGCAGGTTGCGGTGGCCGGCGGCGCGGGCAGCGTCTTCGTCGGTGTAGATCGGGTCAGTTTCACCGATGGCCTTGGCGAAGAAGCGCAGGCGACCTTTCTCGACCTCAATGCTGAATGCGTCGAGACGGTGCCCGATCAGGTGTTTGTCTGCCATGTCTGTCTCTCTTGTTGTCATGGTTGCAGTTGGGCGCGCTGGATCGTTCAGCGCTTGCCGTACATCGTGATGACGCACGCGCCCCCGAGGCCCAGGTTGTGCTGCAGGGCAACCTGAACGCCCTCGACCTGGCGTTTGTCGGCATTGCCACGCAATTGCTGGGTCAACTCGTAACATTGCGCCAGGCCCGTGGCTCCAAGCGGATGGCCCTTCGACAGCAAGCCCCCGGACGGGTTGGTAACCACACGCCCGCCATAGGTGTTGTCGCCGTCGAGAATGAACTTTTCTGCGCCACCAATCGGGCAGAAGCCCAAGGCTTCGTAGCTCAGCAACTCGTTGTGGGCGAAGCAGTCGTGAAGCTCGCAGACGCGGATGTCCTGGGGGCCGATCCCGGCTTCTTCGTAGACCATGCGTGCGCCGGCCTGGGCCATGTGAAAGCCCACATAGCTGATCATCGACGGTGGGTCGAACGACTCGACCGGGTCGGTGGTCATCGATTGGGCAAGAATCTGCACGTCGGTACGCAGGCCATGCTTCCTGGCGAAGGTTTCCGAGCAGATGATCGCCGCGGCGGCGCCGCAGGTCGGCGGGCAGGCCATCAGGCGGGTCATTACACCCGGCCAGACCACCTTGTCGTTCATCACGTCTTCGGTGCTGACCACATTCTTGAACAGTGCCAGGGGGTTGTTGGCCGCGTGGCGGCTGGCCTTGGCGCGGACAGCGGCGAAAGTGTCCAGACGCGTGCCGTAGCGTTCCATGTGCTCGCGGCCGGCCCCGCCGAAGCCGCGTAGCGCCTGGGGCACGTCATGGGCATCGGCAGTCAGGCGTTCGAGGATTGGCATAAAGCGCGCACGGGGCCGCGGACGGTCATCCCAGGCCGACTTGAGGGCGCCGGCCTGCATCTGCTCGAAGCCCACGGCCAGCGCACATTCGACCTGGCCGCACCGCACGGCCTCGCGGGCCAGGTACAAGGCGGTGGAACCGGTCGAGCAGTTGTTGTTGACGTTGATCACCGGAATGCCGCTACGGCCGATCTCGTAGAGCACGGTCTGGCCGCAGGTGGAGTCGCCGTAGACATAGCCGGTGAAGGCCATCTGTACCTTGTCATAGTCCAGGCCGGCATCCTTGAGAGCCAGGCGCACAGCCTCGGCGCCCATGTCGGTGTAGCTCGGGCTGGCGCCAGGCTTGCTGAAGGGGATCATGCCGACGCCGGCAACCAGTACTGTCTGAGTCATTGTTCTTTCTCACATCAGGGAAGGGTTTACAGCGAGCGGGCGATCAGGTCGCGCTGGACCTCGTTGCTGCCGCCCACGACACGAGACACGCGCAAGTCGACGAAGGCCCGTGCGATCGGGTATTCGAGCATGTAGCCGTAGCCGCCATGCAGCTGGACCATGTCGTCCAGGTGTTTCCACACGGTTTCGGTGGTGAAGAGCTTGGCGATGGCCGCCTCTTCAACGGTCAACTTGCGACGCATGTGTTCGCCGATGTAGTGATCGACCATGGTGCGCAGCGCCACCGACGCGGCCTTGGCATCGGCCAGCTTGAAGCGGGTGTTCTGGAAGTCCCAGACCGACCCGCCGAAAGCCTTGCGCTCTTTGACATAGGCCACAGTCAGTTCGAGCAGGCGTTCCAGTTGCACGGCCTGGGCGATGGCAATCAGCAGGCGTTCCTGAGGCAGTTCCTGCATGAGGTAGGCAAAGCCGCGGCCTTCGTCGCCCAGCCGGTGGCTGACCGGCACGCGCACATTGTCGAAAAACAGCTCGCCAGTGTCCGATGCGGGTTGCCCGACCTTTTCCAACTTGCGGCCGCGGCTCACACCCGGCCTTGCGGCCTCTACCACGATCAGACTGACGCCTTTGGCGCCGGCGGACGGGTCGGTTTTGCAGGCCAGGACGATCAGGTCGCAGTTCATGCCGTTGCTGATGAATGTCTTGCTGCCGTTGATGACGTAGTCATCGCCGTCGCGCACGGCCGTTGTGCGCATGGCCTTGAGGTCGGAACCACCACCTGGCTCGGTCATGGCGATGGACAGAATGGATTCCCCGCGGCAGATACCGGGCAGCCACTGCTGCTTTTGCGCCTCGGTACCCAGACGCACGATGTAAGGGGCGATGATGTCGGAATGCAGTGAAAAGCCCACGCCTGACACGCCGGCGCGGGCCATCTCTTCGCCTATCACGACCGCGTGGCCGAAATCGCCACCGCCGCCACCATATTCTTCGGGCACGCCCGTGCACAGGAGCCCCTCACGGCCGGCCTTGAGCCAGGTCTGGCGGTCGACCGAGCCTTGTTCGTCCCACATTGCCTGATGGGGAACGCATTCCCGTTCGAAGAATCGGCGTGCCGTTACGCGCAGCATTTCATGGTCATCGCGGAAAACGGGGCGGGGTGAATGCATGTACGGGAATCCTCGTGTCTGGGCTGCAACGGCCTGCGGCGCCTGACCGGCAGCAGGGTGTGGATGCATCCTGAAGCGACGCGCAGGCGCTGTAACTCCCCAAAGCGGGGAGGCGACGGAGGCCGTGGTACCTACCCACTACGGGGTGGGTATCGAAAGGACATGCCTGATTAACGTGGAGCGCTCCCCGGTAGCGGGGCCTGGAAACCAACAAGAGCCGCCTGCAGGTTGGCGCGTTCCATGACAGGAAACCCTTTCCAATGAGCACCTTCGAACAGCCAGACGCGGCCCAACTGCAATCGCTACTGAACAGACAGCGCCGCGCCTTCCAGGCCGACGCGCCATGGTCGGCCGCGCAGCGTTGCGCGTTGATCGATCGCGCGATCGGACTTTTGGTTGATCATCATGAGGCTATCGTCGAGGCGATCAGCGCTGACTTTGGCCACCGCAGCCCCGACTTCACCCGGCTCGCCGAGATAGTGCTGCCCATACAGGTGATGAAAGAGGCCCGCGACCAGATCGCTCGCTGGATGCAGCCCGAGCCTCGCACCGTGGCCCACGGTCAGGCCTGGATCGAATATCAACCCCTCGGCGTGGTGGGTATCGTTACGCCGTGGAACTTCCCGGTGAACATGCTCTTCAACTGCCTCGTCGGCGTGCTGGCCGCAGGCAATAGGGCGATGATCAAACCATCGGAATTCACGCCGCGCACTTCAGCGTTGCTTGCCCGCCTGATCGCGACCACGTTCGCCGAGGATGAAGTGGTGGTGGTCAATGGCGACGCCCGGCTTGGCCAATTGTTCTGCAGCTTGCCGTTCGATCACCTGTTGTTCACCGGCTCCACTTGTGTGGGGCGCCAGGTGATGAAGGCGGCGGCGGAAAACCTGGTGCCTGTCACCTTGGAACTGGGAGGCAAGAATCCGGTTATCGTGTCCCACGGCGCCGATCTTGCCAAGGCCGCACAGAAGATCATGACCGGCAAAGTGCTTAATGCAGGGCAAATCTGCCTGGCGCCCGACGTCGTCTGGGTGCCGCAGGAATCACTGGATGCCTTCGTCGATGCGGCCGAAATCGCGCTCAGCGAAATATGCCCGACACTCAACGATAACCCAGACTATTGCAGCATCATCAATCCCCAGCATGTGCAGCGTCTCAAAGGCTATGTACTGGAGGCCAGAGCGGCGGGCGTCAGGGTCATCGAGTTGAACCCGGCCGGCGAAACGTTAGATCACTCGCCACAGTGCAAGCTGGCGCCGACGTTGCTGATCAATCCAGGTGACGACCTGCAAGTGATGCAGGATGAAATTTTCGGCCCTCTGTTGGTGATCAAGCCCTATCAGGATATTGGGGAAATCATTGCCCATATCAATGCCCGGCCCCGACCTCTTGCCCTCTATTACTTCGGCGAAGATCGGCATGAAGAACAGCAGCTGCTGCGCCATACCCACAGCGGCGGTGTAACCATCAACGATGTCATCCGCCACGCCGGTGTCGAGGACTTGCCGTTTGGCGGTGTAGGGGCCAGTGGCATGGGGGCCTACCACGGCATCCATGGTTTCCGCACTTTCAGCCATGCAAAGGCGGTTTATCGCACCGTCGACCTGCCAGACCCGGCCCGCCCGCCTTACAGCGATGCGCTGCGCCAGAACATCAGCCTGATGATCAGACGCTGACACCCAACCGGGGAGGGCTGCTCCCCGATACAGAGGAATTGAACAGTGGATATCCATTTCAGCCCTCAGGAACAGGCATTGCGCGAAGAAGTGCGTGCCTTTCTGCGAGATCAGGTGCCGGCGCACATCACTGCCCGGGGCCGCCAGGGCAAGCGCTTCGACAAACAGGACCAGGTGGCCTGGATGCAACTGCTGAACGAGCGTGGCTGGCTCGGAGTGGGGTGGCCGGCCGAACATGGCGGACCGGGCTGGAGCGAGGTTCAGAAGCATATCTTCGATGAAGAATGCGCAATTGCCGGCGCCCCCTGGATCGTGCCATTCGGCGTGTTCATGGTGGCGCCGGTAATCATCAAGTTCGGTACCCCCGAGCAGCAGGCGCGCTTCCTGCCGAAGATTCTGTCGTGCGAGCACTGGTGGTGTCAGGGGTACTCCGAGCCGGGGGCGGGCTCCGACCTGGCATCGCTCAAGACCCGCGCCGTGCGTGACGGCGATCACTATGTCGTGAATGGACAGAAAGCCTGGACCACTACCGGGCACTGGGCCGACTGGATGTTCTGCCTGGTTCGCACCGATGCACAGGCACAACCGCAGCGTGGCATTTCCTTCCTGCTGATCGATATGAAATCACCTGGCGTGACGGTGCGTCCTGTCATCACGCTGGATGGCGAACACGAAGTCAACGAAGTGTTCCTCGACAACGTGCGGGTGCCGGTCGAGAACCTCGTGGGCGAGGAAAATGGTGGCTGGACCTGCGCCAAGTACCTGCTTTCCCATGAGCGCACCGGCATCGCCCGGGTGGGCACCGCCAAGGCCATGCTGACCCGTTTGAAGCAGGTGGCCAGCCAGGAACTGCGCGACGGCGTGCCGCTGATTGATGACCCATTGTTCCGTGCACAGATTGCAGAGGTGGAAATGCAACTGATGGCGGTCGAAATGAGCGGTCTGCGTATCCTCGACGGTGCCGAGCATGGGGCACCTGGGGCGCAGAGCTCGTTCCTCAAGATCCGTGGCACGGAGATACGCCAGTCCATTTCCTACCTCCTGACCAAGGCGGTCGGCCCTTATGCCATGCCCTTCATCGAAGAAGAGCTGGGCTACTCCGACGAACCGCCCCTGTACGCCGACTACAGCAGTGCCCTGTGCAGCGAATATCTGAATACGCGCAAGGCTTCGGTTTATGGAGGCTCCAACGAGATCCAGAAGAACATCATCGCCAAGATGATCCTCGATTTGTAAGGAGCGACGCCGGTGAATTTTACCTATTCCCAAGAGCAGCAGATGTTGCAAGACAGCCTGGCCAGGCTGGTACGTGATCACTATGGCTTCGAACAGCGTGAGCAGGCCCGCGAAAGTGCCACGGGCTTCAGCCGCAGCTTCTGGACACAACTCGGCGAACTGGGCATGACTGCGGTACCGTTCACTGAAGCCTACGGTGGCATGGCCGGTGGCGGTGTGGAAAACATGCTGGTGATGACTGAACTCGGGCGCAACCTCTGCCTGGAACCCTACCTGCATTCGGTGATCTTCGCCGGAGGCTTGCTTGAACAACTGGGCAGCGAGCAGCAGAAAGCCGAGCTGATCCCTGAGGTAGCCGCGGGAACCTTGCAGCTGGCCGTCGCGTTGGATGAGCCCGGCAGCCATTACCAGTTGCACGACGTTCAGACCCAGGCCGTCCAGCATGAAGGCGCCTGGCTATTGAGCGGCCGCAAATCGGTTGTCGTGGGCGGACAGAGTGCGGGGTTGCTGCTGGTGTCTGCCCGGACCGCAGGCGCGAGCCGCGATGAACACGGCATTGGCGTGTTCCTGCTCGACCCGCAGGCCCAAGGCGTGGTTCGTCATGAATACGCCACTATCGACGGCCGTCGTGCCTGCGACCTGATCCTGAGCAATGCGAAAGCGATTGCCCTGGGTGAACCGGGTCAGGCACTGGCCGCGTTGCGCTATCAGCAAGGCCGAGCGCTGGCGGCGCAATGCGCCGAAGCGGTCGGGAGCATGGAGAGCGTCTGCCAGTTGACGCTCGACTATCTGAAAACCCGCCAGCAGTTCGGCCAGGTTCTCGGCAAGTTCCAGGCACTCCAGCATCGCATGGTCGACCTGCGCATAGAACTGGATCAAGCCACGTCGATGACGATCCTGGCCGCCAGCATGGCGGATCAGCCCGACAGTGATGAACGTACGCGTTCACTGGCGGCCGCCAAGTTCATCGTCAGCCGCGCAGCGCGCGTGATAGCCGACCAGGGCATTCAGCTGCATGGCGGCATCGGCCTCACCTGGGAATATGTACTTTCCCATCATGCCAAGCATCTGTTGATGGTCGCGCGCCAGTTCGGTGACGACGATCACCACCTGCGTACGTTCAGCCGCCTCATGCAGGTTGCCTGAACCCCAAAGTCACCCTCTTTGGCCGGTGCCTGCATGGACCGGCCGTTTTTTTTCGCTGAGCAGACTGGATTTTGAGGAGCAAAGGCATGCAGCGCAAAGTGTCGATCCTGGCTTGCGCAGGGGGGCAAATGGATGGTGGCGTCCTGTTTGGCAATGTGCCGCAAGGGCAATGGCGCACCTGGGCCGAGCCGGATCACCTTAATCGTGTTGCCCTGGCATCACGCGCGCTGCTGGTGCAGCAGGGAGGGCGCAACATTCTGGTACTGGCGGGTAGTGGGGCATTACTGGCGCCGCTGGCGCGCACGTGCAGTTGCCAGCCACGCGCGAGAGGTTTGCTTGAGGAACTTGCATCTTGCGGGGTCGGTGAAGCGGATGTGCACCTGGTGCTGCTCTGCCATTTGCAAGCACGGCTTGCCGCCGATGTTCGCCAGGCAATCGACGAGGGCGACCAGCCACGCCTGCTGTTTCCGAACGCACGTTATCTGGTAGGTAGCCAGCATTGGGGACGAGCGCGTCGCCCACATCCCCGCGACCGAGCGCTGTTCGTGGCGCAACTGGTCAATTCGCTGGAGGCCAGCAGGCGCTTGGAGCTGATCCAGGGCGGTGCCTGCGAATGGCTCGGGCCGGGGTGGTACCTGCATGTCAGTGACGGCTACACCCCTGGGCAACTCATTCCACAGATCGCGCTGACCGGTGGGCCGCTGGTTTTTGCCGGTGACCTGGTACCCGGTGTGCACTGGCTCCAGCTCGATGTCACTAGCGGTCACGACCGCAACGCTGAATCCATCGTCGAGGAAAAAGAGCTGTTGCTGGACCAACTGGTGGCCAGCAAAGGGCGACTGGTGTTCGCCCGTGATCCCGACGTGGCCATGGTACGAGTGGCGCGTGACCGTCAGGCTCGCTACCTGGCTTACGACTCGCATATCCGGCTCAGAGGGCTGGAGGCCTAGTGCTCGCCAATGAGATACCCCCCCCATTCAAGGCGGGGACGCATCACTAGGTATACGTCGAACATTGGGCGGCGACACCCCTTCAAACGACCTCAAGGAACGTGCAATGAAGAAGCTCGAAGACAAAGTCGCCCTGGTGACGGGCGCCGGACGCGGCATCGGCCGTGAAGTCGCCCTGCAACTGGCGGCCTACGGTGCCAAGGTGGTGGTGAACGATCTGGATGCAGCACCTGCTGAAGAAGTGGTGGCTGAGATCGTCGCGGCGGGTGGCCAGGCCGTTGCCTGTACCGGCAGCGTCACGGCTGCGGACTTCGCCGAACGCTTCATCAAGACGGCGCTGCAGAGCTACGGTGGTATCGACATCATCATCAACAACGCCGGTTATACCTGGGACAACGTGATCCAGAAGCTGACCGATGAGCAATGGTACGCCATCCTGGACTGCCACCTGACCGCACCATTCCGCATTCTGCGCGCGGCCCAGCCCGTCATCAGTGCTGCGGCCAAGGCGGAGGCGGCGCAGGGTAGGGAAGTGCTGAGGAAGGTAGTCAACATCTCCTCAATCGCCGCTGGCGGTAACCCCGGTCAGGTGAATTACGCAGCAGCCAAATCCGGCATTCTTGGCCTGACCAAGACCCTTGCCAAGGAATGGGGGCGTTTGAAGGTCAACGTCAACGCGCTGGCTTTCGGGCATATCGAGACACGCCTGACCGTGCCGTTCGCTGGCAAGGACAGTGCAACCGTCGAGATCGAAGGGCGCCAGATCAAAGTGGGGATCAGTGAGGCGCTGGCCGAGCAGTCGAAGTCGATGATCCCGCTGGGACGCCCAGGCACACCAAGGGAGGCAGCTGGTGCGGTAGTGATGCTGTGCCTGCCGGAAGCCGACTATGTGTCCGGGCAGACACTGATCTGCGGCGGGGCGTTTGGCTCGATTTGATTTTTTCCGACTAGTTCGCTGATAACCCAAGGAAGGCGAAGAGTGCCAACATTTCGATGTGCGTGATGATGGCGGGCCCCACTGCTTCCAGGGACGGAAGCTCGATGAGGCGTCCGATTGCATTTTCATCCACACACCTCAAGTTGCGTGTTCTTTTTCCACCCACGCAAATTCATGGCGCAGAGACAGACCTGAAGAATGATCAGCGCCCAAGCCTGTGCTTGCCAGCCCCATACGGCCCACAACACATTGCTCGCGATGAAGCAGCAAAAGCCTGCCTTCCTTCTGCCGGGCCGGCGCGAGCCAATGCACCATGCCGCCAGCACGGTCATTACCATGGCTGGCCATTCGAGTAACTCGATCCAATGATTCATGAAGCCTTTCCCGACTGCTTGTTCGATATCCGAAGGGGGATCCCTGCCAGCCTGGCGCTGGCAGGGAATGGCCTCATCAGGCGGCCCGCTGCTCGCCCTTGAGCATCTTTTTCTGGGTTTCCATGGTTTGCCCGAGTTGTTCCAGCACGTCTTTGCCAAGGAGCTTCTTGGCAGTCGGGAAGAGCTCGTCTTCCTCCTCCTCGATGTGGTGCTCCAGCAGCTCTTTCATGACTTTGACCCGCCCGGCAAACTCGACAGTACCGGTTTCGGTGTGGAGGAGGTCAGGGATGACAAGGGAGTCGACAGTGCGATGCTCTTCCTTGGCCTCGTAGTACATCTTCGCCTCTTCCTTGCCACCGGCTTCCTTGATGGCCGGGTACAGGATTTCTTCCTCAAGCTTTGTGTGAATCTGCAATTCCTGTTCGATTCTCTGCAGTAGCTCGGCACGTTTTTTCACAGCTCGTTCTGTAGTGGCAGACAGTTCTTCAAGGAGTTTCTTCACCAGCTTGTGATCCTGAACCAGCAAGTCGATAGCGTTCATGGCCGTTACCTCATCACGAATTGAGAATTCAAAACTTGCCAGTGGTTGAGTCACAGCGAAGTGGCAGGGTTCAACGCTCACGATGGCTGGCATCATCAATTCGGCTGCAAACCACCGATGGCCAGGGAGGGCAGACAACATGAAATCAGGCGCGCTCGCCGCGAAGCCAGCGCTGGTGATAGTGGGTAAGCCGCGTCAGCCCGAACAACGCCCCTTGGCGCATGACATCAGCCCGCTCACCGAAGAACCGTTGGGTACGGGTAAAGACGGCTACTGGCTCACCGGCAAAAGCCCAGGCGAAGCACATTGTGCCTGGCGGTACACCCGATTCGGGCGTGGGCCCAGCGACGCCAGTGGTAGCGATCACGACATTGGCATCGCTGTCTCTCAACGCTCCCAGGGCCATTTCCCACGCCACTGCTTCGCTGGTCAAACCGTAACGTTCGATGGTTTCGGCGCTGACGCCAAGCAAGCGTTTCTTGGCGCTGGGGGAGTAGACCACATAGCCACTTTCCAGCACCTCTCCGGTACCGGGCACCGCCGCCAGGAGGGCCACCATGCAACCTGCCGTGCATGACTCCGCAGTCGTCAGGATCAGCTGGTTGTCTTTGAGATAGCCGAGCGCGGCCAATACCGGTTCGCTTGCCATAGGGGAATCGACTCGCTTGCTGTTGTGTGGTGGACGCAACCAAGTGGAGATTGGTTCAGCGCATCTTTGTCCACCCGTCCCACGCAACAAACCTAGCCTGAACTTTGCTCATGATTCTGGCTTCCCTTGTGTACAGGGGGCGCGACCGACCTCACCGGAACACAGAAAAGGGTAGGAGAGCAGCATGACGAAAGAAATCCAACAGAAGACGCCAAGCTCAAAATCGGAACCAGATGGCGAAGAGGAGCGGGATAACGACGCTCACCGTCCGGATGGTTCATCTGGTACATCTCATGACTCTACAGCGCAAAAAACAGCACGCGAGCACGGGCAACAAAAACGCTGAGTTCCTTATAGGATCGGCTTACCGCCGGTGACGGCGTACCGAGAGCCACTGATGTAACTGGCCTCATCGGAGCCCAGCAGCACATAGATTGGAGCGACCTCCACTGGCTGCCCTGGTCGCCCCATCGGGTAGCTGGAGCCAAAATTTTTCACGGCCTCATCGGGCATGGTGGCCGGGATCAAAGGCGTCCAGATTGGGCCAGGCGCGACACTATTGACCCGAATTCCCTTCTTCCCTAGCAGCTGAGCCAAACCAGCCGTGAAGTTGGCAATGGCTCCCTTGGTCGCTGCATAGGCCAGCAGGCTTGGAGAAGGATCGTCGGAGTTGACCGAGCTCGTGTTGATGATCGAGCTGCCTTTTGGCATGGAAGGTAGTGCTGCCTTGCAGATCCTGAAAATAGCGGTGATGTTGGTATCGAAGGTTTTCACCCATTCGTCATCGTCAATTTCCTCCAGGGTTTCATGGGCCATCTGGAACGCGGCATTGTTGACCAGGATGTCGATGCGCCCAAACTGCTCGACGGTCCTATTCACGATGTCATGGCAGTGTTGCTTCTGCGCCAGGTCGCCGGGCAGCAGAAGGCATTGTCGGCCTGCCGCTTCGACCCAGCGCGCAGTTTCCTGCGCGTCTTCATGTTCGTTGAGATAGCCGATGGCGACGTCAGCACCCTCGCGCGCATAGGCGATGGCAACCGCCCGCCCGATACCACTGTCAGCGCCAGTGATCAACGCGATCTTGCCCTGCAGTCGGTTGTGGCCGGTATATGACTGCTCACCGCAGTCTGGGTAGGGCTCCATCTTGCGCTGTGAGCCGGGAACGCTTTGCGGCTGGGACGGAAAGGGCGGAGTAGGGAAGTCGCGCATGGTAGAAGCTCCTGCAGTTGAGAACGTTCATACCGTTTCGAAGCATCGGATTGCTGTGGGTTGGGTTGAATGTGCACCTGGTGCGACGAGCGGTGCACTACCCGGCGAACCTATGGCCCTCTGGAAAGAGGGCCGATGTGCAGAGAAAAGGGTCAGCCAGCCAGCGCCTTGATCAACTGCTCATTGAAGGCCGGAATATCGTCCGGCTTGCGGCTGGTGATCAGGTTGCCATCCACCACCACCTCTTCATCAACCCAGTTACCGCCCGCGTTGCGAATATCGTCCTGCAACGTCTTGTAGCTGGTCATTCGCTTGCCCTTGGCCAGGCCAGTCGACACCAGCAGCCAGCCACCATGGCAGATGACCGCTAATGGCTTGCCTGCCGAGTCGTGGCTTTTCACCAGCGTCTGAGCGCCAGGTATCAGCCGGATGGTATCGGAGTTCTGCACGCCGCCCGGCAGCACAAGGGCGTCATAGAGATCAAGGTGGGCACTGTCGAACGTTGTATCCACGGCGAATTCGTCGGCGGGCTTGTCATGGTTCCAGCCGCGTACGGTCCCTTCCTTGTCACTCAGGATGTCCACCACGGCGCCATTTTTTTCCAGGGCTTCACGCGGGCCGGTCAGTTCGATCTGTTCAAAACCATCGGTGACCAGAAAGGCCACACGCTTGCCGCTCAATTGTGCACTCATCAACGGATCTCCGTTTTTCGATAGATATGAAAGAGGAGGACAGTGTCAGGCGCAAAGTTCAAAAGATGACGCGTGAACGGGGAGGATAAACCCTGCTTTTGCCGCTTAACATGCGATAAGCCGTGATTATTAAGCCATAGATTTCACTTGAAATTGGTTTGCGGAAATAACAAAATCACCACGTATTTACATGGTACGTACCATGTTACGAAATCGTAGGAGCAGACATGGCCCGGGGTGGTATCAACAAGGCGGTAGTGCAGCAGGCGCGGCAGGTGCTGATCGCCCGGGGCGAATACCCCAGCATCGATGCGGTACGTATCGAAATGGGCAATACGGGCTCGAAGACCACTATTCATCGCTATCTCAAAGAGCTTGAAGGACCCAAGACTGTGGCGCTGCAAGGCCAGGCCGCACTCAGCGAATCGCTGACCCGGCTGGTATCGCAATTGGCCGCACAAGTGCAAGAAGAAGGGGACGCCCGCGTCGAGCAGGCCGAAGCCGCCTTCAACGAGCAGCGCGAACAGCTAGAGGCGCAGTTGCAGCTGGCGCAGCAGGCGCTGACCGCTGCTCACCAGCAACAGCAGATTCAGGCTGCTGCACTGGCTGGCGAATCGGAACGCCTTGTAACCGCGCAAAACTCGCTGCAGGCCGAGCAGTTGCGCAGCGCCAGCCTCAACCAGTCACTGGGCGAAATGCAGTTGCGCCTGGCCGACAAGGAAGAACAGGTGCGTTCGCTGGAAGATAAACACCGTCATGCCCGTGAAGCGCTCGAGCACTACCGCAGCGCCAGCCGCGAACAGCGCGAGCAGGAACAGCGCCGCCATGAAGCGCAGACCCAGCAACTGCAGATGGAGCTGCGTCAATTGCAGCAAGGCATGATCGTCAAGCAGGACGAGCTGACCCGCTTGCACCGCGACAACGAGCGGATGCTCGGTGAGCACCGCCAGGCCAGCAGCGAATGCAAGCTCAAGGACGAGTTGCTCGAACAGCGTGACGCGCAGATCCAGGGCCTGCGCACGATCCTCGCGCAAGCCCAGGGCGCCAGCGATGAAATGCGTCGGCAACTGCAGGTTCAAACCCAGAGCCTGGAAGACAATCGCGCCATCAGCACAGAGCAGGGCAGGCAGTTGCAGTATCTGGAGGGTGAACTGCGCAAGCGCGATGAAGCGCTCTCTGCCTGCCGCGCGCAGCTTGCGCCGGGCAATTGAATCAAACTTCCTGATGCCACTGCGTTCTTCCGTAGACCTACATGGGAGAGCGCAACATGAGCAAGCCTGAGCAAGAACACCAACAAGGTCCGCATTCTTCAGAGCATGCAAACAAGAAAGACGATCTGGGGTTCGACCCGGACTCGCCGGATCTGAACGACCCTCAAGTCGACCCGCAGGGGCCAGCCAAACCGCCAAAGGATGATGAAAAGGCAAGCACAAGCCATTGAGCCGACCCACCCCATCGCCGGGCATCTGGCGATGGGGCGCCGGCGCTTCAATTTTCTGCTTGCTTGGCCGCTTCGACCCCCGCCGAAGACAGCTTGATCGGATAGCTCATGCTGAGCTGGTGATCGTCATTCACCGTCACGCTGCCATCCTGGATCAATCCATGCTCCTGAAGCGTCTTGAGCATGCCGGCCACCGCCTTTTCGCCGCGATAGTTGTCCAGTAGCTCCTTGCCCAGCCCTTGCGGGTGGGCGTGCAGCAGGCGGGTGAGGATTTCGCTTCGCAATGCATCGTTAGTCATGTCTAACCTCGCGTAGTGGGCCGTTCACTTGCCGTGGGTGGCCTGTAGTGCCTTGGCCTTTTCCAGGTGGTGCTCGAGAGTTGGCAGCGTCTCGCTGGCGAAGGCCTTCAGTTCAGGCTTGTCGGAGGAGGCCGCTTCCTTCTTGAACAGCTCCACGGCCTTTTCGTGTGCGTCGACCTGATTGTTGACGTACGACTTGTCGAACGACTCGTCGCGCCATTCGAGGATCATCTTCTTGACTTTATCGGTTAGCGCCGCTTCGTCCGGCACACTGATATCGAGCGTGCGTGCGATGTCGCCAAGCTTTTGGTTGGCCTTGGTGTGGTCGGTGACCATTTGCTGGGCAAAGGCCTTGATGTCGCTGTTCTGGCTTTTTTCCATGGCCAGGTTGCCAGTAACCGTCTCGGCGATACCCGCCTCGGTGGCGGCCTCGACGAAATCATCGGAAGTGGCGGCCATTGCCTGCAGAGATGCCATGCCCAGGGCCAGCGACAACCCAGCGCATTTGATGAACAGATTGTTCATGCCTGACTCCTTGTAACCGGTGGCGCGACCTCAGTGTCGCGTACGGTTGAGCCAGTCCCGCCGGCAAAGGTTTAGTTTTTCTTCGCGCAGGACGACAGCCGAAAGGCCAGGGCGCTGAACCTTGGACATGGCGGCGAGGCGTCAGTCCGCCGCCATTGCTTGTGGCTGCAACTGCCAGCGCACCGAGCTTACGCCTTTCTCCAGGCTGACCCGGCCGACCAGGCGCTCCAGCTGCGCCGGAGCCTGCGGGTTGCCGAGCAATTCGGCGCGTACCTCCAGGCGTGCCGGATTGGCCAAGTCCTCACTGTGCAACGATTGCAGTCGCAGTTGCGGGTCGCCCAGGCTGTGCAGCATCAAGCTGCGTACCTGGATTTCATCCTCGGCACGGCAAATGATGCGCACTTCGTAATGGTGTTCGACCTCACTGGCTGGCAACACTTCCTGACGATCAAGGCGCTGGGCGATGTCACGCAGCAGGATGTTGGCACATAGCACCATCAGGCTGCCCAGGGCAGCCTCAAGCAAAAGCCCGAGGCTGCACAGCACGCCGACGGCCGCGGTGCACCAGAGTGTGGCGGCCGTGTTCAGGCCACGCACGTTGAAGCCGTCGCGCATGATCACGCCGCCACCCAGAAAACCGATACCCGACACCACGTAGGCGGCCACCCGGGACGCGTCGCCAGGCGCCATGCCCGGTACTGCCTGGGTCATCAGCACGAACAGGCAGGCGCCGGTGCTGACCAGCGCGTTGGTGCGCAGCCCGGTCAGGCGCTGACGCAGTTGGCGCTCGGCACCGATCAGGGCGCCGAGTAGCAGAGCAACGCCGACGCGCAGCAGAAAGACTTTCCAATCCATAGCAGACCTCTTCCACGGGCACACGCCCGCACGGTTGAATAACCAGAAAATGCGCAGGACCACGAAAGGAAAGAGGAGGAGAAAGCCTTCAAAGGCTGGAGAATTCCACCGCCTGGCCAATGGCGAGACAGTGGCAGGATGCTGCCGGACTAGCTCGCCGTGTGGGCCTGTCGCAAGCGACTGGGGCTACTGTCCAAAGCAGGACTCCTGTTCAGGGATGCGAAATTGCGCCGCGGACCTTACGCCGCCAGCCACGCAGGGTCAAGGGCAAAAACATGACAAGGGATTCATGAGGAAATGCCCTACATCCAGTTACGCCTGCATGGAAATAAACCTGGGTAATCGGTACCCTTGCGCCATTCTCCGCCATCCCCCGGACCGTTACATGCTGTTCAATCTCGCCGTGCTGCTCGGCACCCTGGTGGCCATGGAAGGTGTCGGCACGCTTGCCCACAAGTACATCATGCATGGCTGGGGCTGGTGGCTGCACCGTTCGCACCATGAGCCGCAGCTGGGCATGCTGGAAACCAACGACCTGTACCTGGTGGCGCTGGGCCTGATCGCCACGGCGCTGGTCGCCCTGGGCAAGGCCGGCCATGCGCCATTGCAGTGGGTGGGCGCTGGCGTGGCCGGGTATGGCGTGCTGTACGTACTCGCCCACGACGGCTTCTTTCACCGGCACTGGCCGCACAAGCCGCGGCCGGTCAACCGCTACCTCAAGCGCCTGCACCGTGCCCACCAGCTGCACCACGCAGTGAAGGGTCGCACGGGCAGCGTGTCGTTCGGCTTTTTCTACGCGCCACCGCTGAAGGTGCTCAAGCGCCAGTTGCAGGCGCGGTCGCCACGTGACCTCGGCTGACCCACCAGCCAAAACCCGCGGCCGTGAAGAACATGATCAGGCTGTACAGCGCAGCGGGCACGGCCATGGTGGCGTTGTTCAGCAAGGATGGGCTCAGCGCCAGGGCAATGGCCAGGGTGCCGTTGTGGATGCCGATTTCCATGCCGATGGCGATGGCCTGACGCTTGGGGATGCTCAGCAAACGTGGCACCCAATAGCCGAGCGCCAGGCTGATCAGGTTGAACAGCAGGGCGGCCAGGCCCACCAGCGGGGCGTATTCGACGACGGTCTGCCAATCCTTGGTCAATGCCAGGATGATGGTGAATGCCAGGAACAGCGCTGCCACCAGCTTCATCGGTTTTTCCATGCGTGCGGCAAAGCGCGGTGCCCAGTGGCGTATCAGCATGCCCAGGGCCACAGGCAGCAGAACGATGGCGAACACCTGCAAGACCTTGGCGAATTGCAGCGGGATGGCCTGGTCCGACGCCATGAACCAGGCCAGAGACAGGTTCACCAGCAGCGGCATGGTCAGGATCGCGATCAACGAATTGACCGCAGTGAGGGTGATATTAAGCGCCACATCACCGTGGGCCAGGTGGCTGAACAGGTTGGCGGTAGTGCCGCCCGGGGACGCCGCCAGCAGCATCAGGCCAACCGCCAGTGCCGATTCCAGGCCGAAGCCATTGGCGATCAGGAAGCACACCAGCGG
The DNA here is from genome assembly GCF_044748405.1 of Pseudomonas sp. NPDC089996. Lineage (NCBI taxonomy): Bacteria > Pseudomonadati > Pseudomonadota > Gammaproteobacteria > Pseudomonadales > Pseudomonadaceae > Pseudomonas > Pseudomonas sp. NPDC089996. The sequence goes on from NZ_JBIVGA010000010.1 coordinate 62,387, forward strand.
CAGAAGGATGATCTGGCAGCACAGGCCGATCACCACGGGTTTCGGGTATTTCACCACCCGGGCGAAATCGGCCAGGGTCAGTGACAGCCCCAAGCCGAGCATGATGATGCCCAGGGCCAGGGGCAGGAATGCGGTCAACAACGGTGAGGCAGTCATGGGTGGGCTCTCGGGAAAGGGATGCAGCCAGTCTAGGTCGGCCTTGCGGGCCAGATGGACGCACGGTGCCAGCACTTGGTAACTATTTGTTACCGTCTTGCCCCAACCGCGCCATCACAGCGCCACCGCGCTGCATTGCGAGAGCCGCTCTGGCGCAGTAGCATCCCCGCTTTTGCCGAGGATTCGCCCGTCATGCCGTTCCAGCAAGGTCTGCTTGCCACCCCAGTGCCGGCCCACGCCCGTCATCTGTTCTTCGCTTTGCACTCGCCCCAGGCGCTGCCTGCCGTGCTGGATGCGTTGCTGCCGCACGTGGATGGGCAAAACCTGATCCTCGGCATTGGCGCTCCATTGGCCAAAACACTGGGTCGCGACATCCCCGGCCTGCGTGCCTTCCCGCAGCTCGATGCCGCAGTGGAAAACCCGAGCACCCAGCACGCCCTGTGGCTGTGGCTGCGCGGCAACGAACGTGGCGACCTGCTGCTGCAGGCCCAGGCGCTGGAGCAGACACTGGCGCCGGCATTGCGCCTGGCTGACAGCGTCGAGGGCTTCCTGCACCGTGGTGGCCATGACCTGACTGGCTACGAAGACGGCACCGAGAACCCGGTGGACCAGGACGCTGTGGAGGCCGCTATCGTCACCGGCGAGCAGCCGGGCCTGGCAGGGTCCAGCTTCGCCGCCATCCAGCTGTGGAAACACGACCTGGCGTACTTCAAGTCGCTGCCCCAGGCCGATCAGGACAACATCATCGGCCGTCGCCTGAGCGACAACGAAGAACTCGACGACGCGCCGGAGTCGGCACACGTCAAGCGCACCGCCCAGGAAAGCTTCGAACCGGAAGCCTTCATGGTGCGCCGTTCGGTGGCCTGGGCCGATGGCCGTGGCGCAGGCCTGGCGTTCGTCGCCCTGGGCCACAGTTTCGATGCCTTCGAGGTGCAGCTGCGGCGCATGAGCGGCCTGGAGGACGGCATCATCGATGGCTTGTACCGCTTCAGCCGGCCGCTGACCGGCGGCTACTACTGGTGCCCACCGATTACCCAAGCGGGTCTGGACCTGAGCGCACTGCTGAGCGTCTGATCACTAAACATCCTGATACAGAATCACCTGCCAGCGCGGGGTTGAGCGGCTAGCCTTGGAAGTTTCCGACTTATGACGGGAGCATTGCCATGTACAAGCGTCGCGATGTCCTACGCGCTGGTGCGGCTTTAGGCCTTGTCGCCGCCAGCCCCTGGCTGCATGCCGCCGGCTCCGGCGGGTTGTTGACACGCAAGGTGCCAAGCACGGGCGAGGCCTTGCCGGTGATCGGTGCCGGCACTTCCGGCAGTTTCGAGGTCGAGGTCGGCTCCGCCGCGTACCAGCAGCTCAAGGTGGTGCTCAAGGCGTTCTTCGAGGGCGGCGGCAAGGTCATCGACACCTCGCCCAACTATGGCGGGGCAGACAGCGTTCTCGGGCAGTTGCTGGAGGAGGGCGGCTGGCACCGGCAATGCTTCATCGCCACCAAGATCGCCGCCGACAGCCGAGCCGATGCCGAGGCGCAATGGGCCGGCACGCTCGAAAGCCTGCGTACCGACAAGGTCGACCTGCTGCAGATCCACAACCTGCGCGACTGGCAGACGCAATTGCCCTATGCCCGTGAGCTCAAGCAGCAGGGCAAGACCCGTTACGTCGGTATCACCCATTACCTGAACAGCGGCCACGACGACGTGGCGCGGATCGTGCGTAGCGAGCCGCTGGACTTCATCCAGGTCAACTACTCGGTGAATGCCCCGCAAGCGGCACGCGAACTGCTGCCCCTGTGCCAGGACAAGGGCGTCGCGGTGCTGATCAACCGCGCCTTCGACGACGGCCGGCTGTTTGCCAGGGTCAAGGACCAGCCCTTGCCGGCCTGGGCCGCCGAGGCCGGTATCAGCAGCTGGGCGCAGCTGTTTCTGAAGTTCGCCATCAGCCATCCGGCGGTAACCACCGTCATACCCGCGACCGGGCGGCCGGAGCGTCAGGTCGACCAGCTCAAGGCGGGGCATGAACCGTTGCTCAGCCAGGCGCAACAGCAAGCGCTGATCGGGCAGTTCGCCTGAGGCCATGAACGACTGGCGCAGGCGACTGGATCACGGGCTGAATATCCAGCCCGGCGAAGGCCCGGCAGTGATTGCGGGGCTGTTGCTGTTCTATCTGCTGTTCACGGGCTATTTCATGCTGCGCCCGGTGCGCGAAACCATGGGTGTGGCGGGCGGCGTGGACAACCTGCAATGGCTGTTCACCGGCACGTTCATTGCCACCCTGGCTTGCCTGCCGCTGTTCGGCTGGCTGGCCTCCAAGGTGCGCCGCCGGTACATCCTGCCGTGGACCTATGGCTTCTTCGCCAGCAACCTGCTGCTGTTCGCCGTGCTGTTTGCCCGCGATTCGCAGAACCTGTGGAGTGCGCGGGCCTTCTACATCTGGCTGTCGGTGTTCAACCTGCTGACCATCTCCCTGGCCTGGAGCGTGCTGACCGATCTGTTTTCCACCGAACAGGGCAAGCGACTGTTCGGCCTGCTGGCGGCTGGCGCAAGCCTCGGCGGCTTGAGCGGGCCGGTGCTGGGCACGCTGCTGGTAGCGCCGCTGGGCCATGCAGGCTTGGTCATGCTGGCCGGTCTGCTGCTGCTGGGTAGCGTCGCCGCCTGTGCGTATCTGCAACGCTGGCGTGATCACAGGCCACTGGTGGCGGCCAATGAGCAGCCGGTGTCGCGGCCATTGGGCGGCAATCCGTTCGCAGGGGCGACGGCCGTGTTGCGCTCGCCGTACCTGCTGGCGATTGCGCTCTTTGTCGTGCTGCTGGCCAGCGTCAGTACCTTCCTGTATTTCGAACAGGCGCGCATCGTCAGTGAAACGTTCCCCGACCGCACGCGCCAGACCCAGGTGTTCGGCCTGATCGACAGCGTCGTGCAGGCGCTGGCCATCCTTACCCAAGTGTTCCTCACCGGCCGCCTGGCCAGGCGCATGGGCGTCGGCGTGTTGCTGGTGGCGGTGCCGCTGGTGATGGCAGCGGGCTTCGTCTGGTTGGCCCTGGCTCCGGCATTCGCCGCTTTCGTGGTGGTGATGGTGGTCCGCCGCGCAGGTGAATATGCGCTGGTACGGCCGGGCCGCGAGATGCTGTTCACCGTCTTGCCGGCCGAGGACAAGTACAAGGCGAAGAACTTCATCGATACGGTGGTCTATCGCGGCGGCGACGCACTCAGCGGCTGGTTCAAGCGTGTACTGGATCTATTGGGTGAGCACCCGCAACTGGCGATGATGATCGGCGTCATCATGGCGCTCGCCTGGGGTGCTACCGGTTTCTGGCTTGGCAAGCGCCATGAAGGAAAGGCGCTGGCGGATGATGGTCTGCCTCGAACCTGACTCGCTTCAAGCCTACAACTGGCGCACCAAATACATCTCGGTCACTTATTTAACGCCACCTGTCCGAACCCATCGCAATAAAACGAATCCTCCGATATCGCCGAACTCCGAACCTATGTACGGCGCTTTGCCGTGCATTCCGAAGTCACATGAGGTTAGAGACCATGGCCAACAAAGAGAACAGCCGTACCGGCAGCCAAGGCAGCCAGGGTGGCAGCAAGAACCCAGGCAACTTCGCCAATGACCGGCAAAAGGCGTCCGATGCCGGCCGTAAGGGCGGCCAGTCCTCGGGGGGCACCACGCACCAGGATCGCGAATCGGGCCGCAAGGGCGGCCGCTCGTAAGTGACGGCAACGCAGTGCTGGGGCTTCCCGGCACTGCCAACTCTTCATCGAGGGCACCCGCATGACGGTCATGACTGGCAAGACCGCCGCACTCGCGCCGCTCCCGGCGCTCCGTGACAGCCTGGCCAGGCGTTATCACGCACTGCTGTCAGGCAAGGAGCGGGGTACCCGCCAGTGGTTGGCCGCGCAGTTGGCCCATGTCAGTGTCGAGCCCGATGACCTGCCAGAAACGCCCGATCAACTGGGTACCTGGAGTGCAGGGCACGCAGCTGCAGTGGCGCAGGCCCATGCCCAGTACCTGGAGCAACGCCGCCAGGGCGCGCCACGGCGCTATTTTGCCAATCGCTCCCATGCCCTCTGGTTCCTGCAACAGGTAGCGCCAACCAAGGCCGTTGACGGTGCCTGGCTATACGCGACCTTGCGCCATTGGCACGACCCGCGCTACCACGGCCTGATCCGAACCTACCTGGAAGAGCTCGGCGAAGGTGATCCGCGCTGCAACCATGTGCTGATCTACCAACGGCTACTCAGCCGCCTGGGTTGCCTCGAAGCGCCCCCACTGGACGATCAGCGTTATTTGCAGGGCGCCCTGCAACTGGCGCTGGGGCATTGCGGCGACGACTTCCTGCCCGAAGTGATCGGCTACAACCTGGGCTACGAACAACCCCCCCTGCATCTGCTGATCACCACCCATGAACTGGCTGAACTGGGCATCGACGGCCACTACTTCCAGCTGCACGTGACCATCGACAATGCCGCCAGCGGGCACGCCAGCAAAGCCATCCGCGCCGTGCAGCAACTTTGCCCGGAGCAAGACCCTGAAGGGTTCTACCGGCGGGTGCGCCACGGCTATCGCCTGAACGAACTGGGTACCGATACACCGAGCCTGATCGGCCGCTTCGACCTCGAAGCCGAGCTGCTGGCCGCGTTGGAGCGCAAGCGGGCCTTTGCGCAGTTCATGCATGCCGACCGTTGCCGCGTGCAGGGCCGCACGGTCAATCAATGGCTGGCAGAGACCGACGCTCTGGGCGAGTTCCTGCAGGCGATGCAGGCCCAAGGCTGGATCAAACGTGGGCAGGACCCGACCGAGAGCCGCTGGTGGTCACTGATCGATGGCGCCAATGCCCCCATGTTCGGCGTGTTCAATGCCTATGAAAAACAGTTGTGGCACGACTGGATCGCCGCTGATTGGCAGGTACCGATACGCCGGGTGCTGCCCGGTAGCTGGCAAACGGCGCAACCGCCAGTTGCCGCCCACGCGGATGACGATGGCGCGCTGTCCATCGATGCCCTGATCACAAGCATGGCCGGCAATCGCCATGCGCTGCCGGCAGGTTTGCAGGCCACCCGTGCCTATTTGCGTGCCACTGGCCTGAACCAGGAGGGCGTGACCTGATGATGCTCACCCCGCAACAGGTTCAGACCGATCAGGCACTGCTGCAGCTCGGCAGGCGCCTGCGCGCCGACGGTTATCGCTTCACCTGCGTGACCCCGGCCACCCACGCACGTATCAATGCAAGGCAGGGCACCGAGCGGGCCACCAACTTGCGCGATGTATTTGGCTGGAGCCGGCCGTTCAGCGACGGCGTCATTCCAGCCGACCCGCTGCAGCAGCTGCTTGTCGCACAGGTGTTGCACGAACAGGAGGGGCTGCTGCGCAGCCGGGTCCGCTGGTCGAGCCTGGACGACCTGTTGTTCGTGCACTCGGCCTATCCGACCGAGGCCAGCGACGCTGTATTCTTCGGACCCGACAGTTATCGCTTCGCCCAGGTCATCCATGACCATCTGCAGCGTAGCCCGACCCGTGTCGAACATGCGGTCGACATCGGCTGCGGCAGCGGCGTCGGTGCCGTGTTGATCGCCCGTGCGGCTCAGCATGCGCAAGTCAGTGCAGTCGACATCAACCCATTGGCGTTGCGCTTTACCGCGATCAACGCGGCCCTGGCCGGGGTCGGCAATGTGTCGGTCGAACCCAGCGACCTGCTTGACGGCATCAGCGGCAATTTCGACCTGATCGTCGCCAATCCGCCGTACATGCTGGATGCCAGCCAACGCACCTATCGCCACGGTGGCGGTGAACTGGGCGCGGACCTGTCGCTGCGGATCGTCGAGCAGGCCCGTGAACGCCTCAGCCCAGGTGGCTCGCTGCTGTTGTATACCGGCGTGGCCATTGTCGAAGGGCGTGATGCCTTGCTCGAAGCCATCCGCCTGCGCCTGGCCGGCCCGGAGTGGGCCTGGGTCTACCGGGAGATCGACCCGGACGTGTTTGGCGAGCAATTGCTGGAACCGGGTTACGAGCAGGTCGAGCGCATCGCCGCAGTGGCCCTGACCGTCAACCGCTGCGCCTGAGCCGGCATGTACCGGCCTTGCACGTTCGGCATCGAGGAAGAGTACCTGTTGCTGGACCTCGCCAGTGGCCGCCTGCTGACCTCGCCGTCACAACGTGTGGCCAGGCGTTGTCGCGAAGTGGCAGGCGAGTACTTTGCCGAAGAGATGTTCCGCAGCCAGATAGAAATCGCGTCGCCGGTGTTCAGCACCCTGCACCAGGCGCGCAGCTTCTTCCAGGATCAGCGTCAGCGCCTGGGCGCCAGCCTGGCCCAAGAGGGCGTCGGCCTGTATGGGGCTGCCAGCCACCCCAATGCGCCCTGGCTGCGGCAGCGGCCCAGGGCCAGCGCGCATTATCGGCAGGTGTTCGAAGACTACCAGCACGTGGCCAGACGCAGCCTGCTCAACGGCCTGCATGTGCACGTCGGCGTGCCTGTGCAGTGCGATCGCATGCAGTTGATCAATCGCGTGTCGTATTGGTTGCCCTTGCTGCTGGTGCTGAGCGCCTCGTCACCCATGTGGGCCGGGCAGGTGACCGGCTACATGAGCTACCGTCGGGTCATTTGCGCTGAATGGCCGCACATGGGCTTGCCCGAGGCGCTGCCTGACTGGAACGCCTATGAGCGCTATCGGGCGTTGCTGCAACGCACCGGGGTACTGGCCGCAGAAGGCGATTTCTGGTGGGCGATCCGGCCGTCGAGGCGCTTTCCCACTGTTGAGTTGCGCATTTGCGATGCCTGCCCCGACCTGGAGGATGCACTGTGCCTGGCGGGATTGTTCCGCCACCTGGTAGAGCAAAACCTGACAGCGCGCCACGCTGTATCCCCGCTCAGCCGTGAACTGCGCTGGATCACCCAGGAAAATTATTGGCGAGCGATGCGTCATGGCCGTTTTGCCGAATTCATTGGCACCCATGAGCAGCAACCCGTCACCGCGCTGGCCTGGCTGAGCCAGTTGCAGGCTGAATTCGCCCCAGATACGGTGGACGCAGAGCGCGCCTATCAGCATGCCCGGCACATTCTGCAGCAGGGCACCAGCGCCGATCGTCAGCTGTTGACCCTGCAATGCGCCCTTGCCAATGGCGCCACTTCTGCACAGGCATGCCGCGCCGTGGTCGAGCAGGTTGTGGCGGCAGGGCTTGCAATCGGTTAGCGATGGCCGACAATGGCGGCGCCCTTCGCAAACCACCCGGACTCCCTGCTCCATGATGCTGATCAAGCAATTCCCCGACATATCCCTGGCCGACACCTTGTTCGTCTTCGCTCTGGAGGCCGAAGCCGGCGATGTGTTCACCGAGTTGAATGCCGTGTTCACCGGTATCGGCAAGGTCAACGCCGCCATCGGCCTGACCCGGGCGATCCAGCAGCAGCGCCCCAGGCTCATCGTCAACCTCGGTTCGGCCGGCAGCCAGCGCCACGGCAAGGGCGAGGTGGTGTGCTGCACGCGCTTCGTGCAGCGTGACATGGACGTGACCCCGCTGGGCTTCGCCCGCTACGAAACACCGCTGTCGAACATCCCGGTGCTGCTGGAGCATGGCCAGGCCATCGCCGGCTTGCCAGAAGAAACCTGCGGCAGCGGTGACAGCTTCGAGGTCAACCATGGCGATGCGCCTTATGACGTGGTCGACATGGAAGCCTACGTGTTCGCACTGATTGCCCGCGAAGAGGGCATTCCGTTCGTGTGCCTGAAGTACATTTCCGATGATGCCGGCAGCGATGCCGCGGGGGACTGGGCAGTGCAGGTGCACCTGGCGGCCGAGGCGTTCAGGCGGGTGCTGTTCACACAGGTGAGTTGAGCAACCCACCAGGCAATTCGAGTAAACCTTCCCCGCGCCACGCAGTCATTTCAGGTATGAGGCCCATCATCGGGCCGGGGAGGTGCCAGCAATGGCCAGGGCTATCTGGAAAGGCGCGATCAGTTTCGGGCTGGTGCATATCCCGGTGTCGCTCAATACCGCGGTGCGCACCGAGCGGGTCGATTTCGACTGGCTCGACAAGCGCAGCATGGACCCGGTGGGCTACAAACGGGTGAACAAGGTCACCGGCAAGGACATCGACAAGGACAATATCGTCAAGGGCGTCGAGTACGAAAAAGGACGCTACGTGGTGATCAGCGAGGAAGAGATCCGCAAGGCCCGCCCTGAAGCCACCCAGACCATCGATATCTTCTCGTTCGTCGAAGCCCGGGACATTCCCCTGCAGCACTTTGACACGCCGTATTACCTCAGCCCCGACAAGCGCGGCGGCAAGGTCTATGCACTGCTGCGCGAAACGCTGGAAAGCACCGGCAAGGTAGCCCTGGCCACGGTGGTGCTGCATACCCGCCAGCACCTGGCGCTGCTGCGACCGCTGGACGATGCGCTGGTGATGATCACCTTGCGCTGGCCGGAAGAAGTCCGCGGGCTGGACAGCCTGGAGCTGGACAAGAGCGTGACCGACAGCAAGCCCGACAAGCGCGAGCTGGACATGGCCAAGCGCCTGGTCGAAGACATGAGCGGGCCGTGGGCGCCCGACGAGTACCATGACGCGTTCCGCCAGACCATCATGGACCTGGTGGAGGAAAAGGCCAGTAAAGGCAAGATCGCCGTGGTGGAGAAGGGCGAGGGAGGCGCTGCCGAGAAGGGCGCCGACATCATCGACCTCACCGAACTGCTCAAACGCAGCCTCGGGGGCAAGAAGCCCGCTTCCGAGAAAAAGCCGACCAAGCGTAGCCGCAAGGCTTCCTGAGTCCTGCACTGGCCTCTTCGCGGGTAAACCCGCTCCTACAGGTACCCCGCAGATCTCGAGTTCTGTGCAGTACTTGTGGCCCGCGAAGAGGCCGGAACAGGCAATCAGAGGTTCGCAAGGTAATCCCCGAACCCTTCCCGGGCCCGGCTGTCGATCCGACTGCTGGTCGCCACACTGTGCCTGGCTGTCCACACGATCTGCGCCCCATCAGCCTCAAGGTCGCGCACCAGTTGTACATCTTCATGGGCCGCCAACGGCTGGAACCCGCCGACCCGCTCATAGGCTCGCGCGCACACACCGAGGTTGGCCCCGTGAATATGCCGATGGCCTTCCCGTGCCTCATAGCGGCTGAGGTACAACCTGCGTAGCGCCGCACGTTGCCAGGGCTGCCAGTGGGCAATATGCACCGTGCCGCACACCACCTCGGCGGTGCAGGCCAGTTGCGACAGTAGCCAGTGCGCAGGCACCTGGCTATCGGCATCGGTGCAGGCCAGCCAGCTCGCGCCCTGCTCAAGCATCCACTCGGCCCCCAGGCGGCGTGCCATGCCAACACTTCCGGCCTCGACCGCCAGTACATCGACCGCATATCGAGCGGCCACTTGGGCACTGCCATCGACACAGCGGTCAAGTACCACCAGCACACGCACAGGATGGCCTGCCTGTTCAGCGCTGGCCACCGCGACAGCCATGGCCTTGAGGCAGCGCCCCAGGCGCCTGGCTTCATTGTGCGCAGGAATGACCACGCCGATCATGGGCAGGTCTCGTCCAGGTCGACCACGCTGGGCTGGCACGACCAGTATTCGAGCAGGAAGTCGGCCTCTTCATGGCGGTAGACCGGAAATAGCGGCAAGTGCTTGGCCAGTAGCTGATGCACCTCATGGCCCTCCTGTGGGCAACCTGCGATGGGATGCTTCCAATGGCAGGCAAGCAGGCCACCGTCATAAGTCAGGCTGGCCACTGATTGTTCAATGACCTGCAACCAGTCAGTCGGGTCCAGGTAATAGCCCACTTCGCTGAGCACGATCAGGTCGAATTGGCCGCCCGGCCAGTCGCCTGGCAGCCTGGCAAGTTCCACCGAGGCATTTGGCATTTGGTTCAGGCGCTCGCGGGCCAGGCCCACCGCCGTGGGGTCGAGGTCCTGGCAAAGCAGCTCGGCGCAGCGCTCGGCCAGCAAGACACTCAGCTCGCCATTGGCACAGGCGGGTTCGAATATCCGCTGATAGCACTGGCGCGGCAGGCTGGCGGCGACCAGCTCGCGTTTGCGTTTCTCGTACCAGCGGGTGCGGAACGCCCACGGGTCTTCATTGCGGGCATACAGGTCGGCGAAATACTGCGCATCGAGGCTCATGACCACTCCGTTTACAGAAACACCAGTTCGAAAGGTTGCAGCAGGCAATCCAGTAGCCTGGCCGGCAGCACGGGTGGGCGCGCACCGTCCGCCTGCAGCTGGCTGACATGCGCGGCCAGGGCCTTGCGCTTGCGTGCCAGGGCTGTTTCGTCCAGCTGGATGCGGTGGGCGCGTGGCCAGGGCAGACGCGGGTCGTCCGGCTGTGCCCAGTGCCAGGCCCATACCGGCACTTCGATCAACTGGGCCTTGCGTGCCTGCGCAGCCTGCGCAGCGGCTCTGCCCACCGCCTCGTGGTCGCCGTGACCGTCGTTGCGCCAGGTCGCCATCAGCACATCATCGGGCCGTAGCACCTGGGTCAGGTGATTGACCAGAAAGGCCTCTTCACGGGGCAAGGCGCCATCCTTGAGGTTCAGGCGGCGCCAGTCCAGGCGGTTCAGGTCAAGATCGAGCTGCTGCAAGGCCTGGCGGCTTTCAAGCGGGCGCTGCCGGCGCAGGCGGTGCTCGGTCCAATGTTCGGAGCCTGAGTGGCTGCCCTCGCCATCGGTGGCGGATATCAGCAGCAGCTCGTCTTCACGCCCGTGAAAATGCGTCAGCAAGCCGCCGGCCATCAGAATCTCGTCGTCCGGGTGCGGGGCAATCAACACCAGGCGGCGCCCGGGCGGGCACAGTTGCCGGGGCGTTATCCAGGTAGCACGCGCCAGGTGTGCGGCCTGCTGCCAATCGGCCCAGGGGGTACCGTCACTGGACTGGATCAGGTTCGTGCTCATAGTTTCCAGGCTCCTGCCGGCATTTGTGTCAGTTGCGCGCCCAATGCCGCCAGGTCTCGTTCGGCATGGCTCTGGCGAAGAAACACCGGCAGGTCGGCACTGAGCCTGGCGAAGTGGCCATTGCAGCAGAATGGCGTCGCCCCCAGCGCACGGCCGACGTGGCTGATCACCTGTTCGACGGCCTGCTCGACCTGGGCGCGGGTGCGGCGCACCTCGAAGCTGGCGTCGGCATCGGGTTGACGGTCGATCCACGCTGCGCATTCGCGCAGCGCTGCCCGGGCGCCGAACAAAGCGGCATCCACTGCGCCCAGGTGGGCATCGGCATGGGCGTCACGACGGGGGTTGTGGCAATGCGCCCGCAGATAGTCTGCAAGTGCTTCGGCGGCGCCGTACCAGCAGGCGGCGATACCGGCACCGCCATGCCAGAAGCCCGGGCGCGACAGGTACTGCCCCGGGCGGCCGATGGCGATGCCTGCGGTGTTGTCGAACACCACTTCGATACTCGCCGTGTTGGCCATGCCCACGGCCTGCCAGCGGTCGATGCTCAGGCCCTGGCTCGGGTCCGCCAGTTCGATCGCCACCAGTTGCGGCTGGTCTTCATCGGCCCAGGCAGTAATCAGCGCCCGGTCGATCTGCAGCGCGCCGGAGCACCAGGCTTTGCGCCCGGCCAGGCGCACCTGGTCGCCATCACGGGCCACGATGCGGGCGCGGGCATCTGGCGGCTCTGCGGCCCATACGCCCCAGGTGCCTTCGTCGACGTGGTGCGCTGCGCCACATTCAGCCAGGATGGCCAAGGCATCGGTATGGCCTTCGTACAGCTTGGCCAAGGCCAGGTCGCAACCGGCTACCCGCGCCAGGGTCTGCCAGCGGCGCAAGGTATTGCCTTGGCCAGGTAACGGCAGCAGGTCGAGGTGGTCGGCCTGCAGTGCCTGGATCAGTTGCGGCAGCTGGGTGTCGAGGTTCAAGGGCTGCGGCCGCTCGCCAAAGGTGCGCAACAGACGGTCGAGGTTGTTGAGGTCGAAATCCTGGACGATGCTCATGCCATCCCCATTTGCTTGCGCATGCGCGCAGTGATCGATTGGCGGGTCTTGGCCATATCGGCCCAAGGGTCGTCGGTTTCGGCCAGTCGCTCGCGCAGGTTGCCGATATGCCATTGGTTGGCGCCCTTGAGCTGGGCCAGTTCCTCGCGCCAGATCGGCACCGATACCGGCAGGCCTTCGCGGGCGCGCAGGGAATAGGCGCACGCCGTGGTGGCACCTTTACCGTTGCGCAGGTAGTCGATGAATATCTTGCCGACCCGATTCTTCGGCCCGGAAATGGCACTGAGCCGATCGGGGAACAGGTTGGCCAGATACTCGACGATGGCGTGGCTGAAATCCTTGACCTCTTCCCAACCGACACGGCGGGTGAGGGGGACCACAAGGTGCATGCCCTTGCCGCCGCTGGTCTTGAGAAACACCTTCAGGCCCAGCTCGTCGAGCAGGGTGAGGGCCAGCTGCGTAGCCTCAAGCATGGCTTTCCACGGCAGTGCCGGGTCCGGGTCGAGGTCGAGGACGAAGCGGTCGGGCTTGTCGAAATCCTTGTCGGTTGCGTTCCAGGTGTGCAGTTCCAGCATGTTCATCTGCACGGCGCCCAGCAGCGTATCGACGCGGTTGATGACCATCGCCGCCTGGCCGGCCTCGGCCTTGTCGTAGCTGAGCACGTTGGCAATGTGCAACTGGCCGGCGTTCTTCTGGAAAAACAGTTCGCCTGCCAGGCCATCCGGCGCCCGCACCAGCGCCACCGGGCGATCCTTGAGCTGGGGCAGTAGCCACGGGCTGACCTGGGCGTAGTACTCGGCGACCTGCCGCTTGGTAGCGCCGGTAGTGGCGTCGATCACCCGGTCAGGGTGGGTCAGGCGCAGCTCGCCTAGGCCGTCCGGCAGCTCGGATTGCTTGCGTTTGGGCAGGGTCTTGCCGGGCATGGCGCGCTCCAGGTCGATGTCGGTGGCAGGCTTGTCGTCGCGTAGGCCATGGAACACTGCGTGGCGCACCACGCCATCGCGGGTCATCTGGGCATAGGCAACCTCGGCCAGCAACTGTGGCTTGAGCCAGTGCACGCCCCGTGCCTCGACGCCGGTCGGCGGCCTGCGCAGCGCGGGTTTGGCGATCTCCAGCGGTTTGAGGCGGGCATGGATGCTGTCCAGGGTGGTGGCGCTGAAGCCGGTGCCGACCTTGCCGGCATAAAGCAGTTCGCCACTCTCTTTATCGTGCAGGGCCAGCAGTAGGGCGCCAAAGCCGCTGCGGCTGCCTTTGGGGTCGGTGAAACCGACGATCACGAACTCCTGGCGCTGCTTGCACTTGAGTTTCACCCAGTCGGCGCTGCGCCGGCCGACATAAGGGCTGTCTGCGCGCTTGCCGATCAGGCCCTCGAGCTCCAGGCGGCAGGCGCTGTCCAGTAGCGATTCGACGGGCTGGTCGAAGTCTTCGGAATACCTGAGCTTGTCCGACTCGCTGTGTTCGAGCAGGCGACGCAAGGCCTCGCGGCGTTCTTGCAGCGGCAGCTGGCGCAAGTCCTGGCTGCCCAGATAGGGCAGGTCGAACAGGTAATAGCAGAGCTGTTCGTCGTGATCGGTGTCGAAAGCGTTCTGCAGGGCCTGGAAGTCAGCCTTGCCGTGCTCGTCATTGACCACCATTTCGCCATCAAGCCATGCCGAATCGACGCCCAGCGCTCGCAGTGCGGCAACCTGCCCAGGCATCCTGGCGCTCCAGTCGTGGCCATTGCGGGTGAACAGGCGAATATCGTCGCCTTCGATCCTGGCAAGGATGCGGTACCCGTCGAATTTCACTTCGTAACGCCAATCGCCTTCGGGCGGCGAATCGACCAGCGTGGCGAGCTGTGGTTGCAACTGCTCAGGCAGCGCGGCCTTTACCGCTTTGCCGGTGCGTTTGCGGCTGGCTCGGGTTGGCGGGCGCTTGGCCTTGGCCGGGGGCCGGGGCGGCAGCACGCGGTCACTGAGCACGCTGTCCGGCTGGGCCTCGACGATACTGTATTCGGCTTCGCTGCGCGCTTGGCCGTCGTGGGACTTGACCAGCATCCATTGTTCTTTCTTGCCGGCCATGTGAGTGCGAAACAGGTTCCACACGCCGCTGAGCTTCTCGCCCTGCAGGCGAAAGCGCAACTTGCCCTTGGCATAGGCCTGGCGGGCATCGCCTTCGGGCTCCCAGACACCCCTGTCCCAGACGATCACATCACCGGCACCATAGTGGCCCTCAGGGATATTCCCTTCGAAATCGGCGTAGTCCAGCGGGTGGTCTTCGACATGGACCGCCAGACGCCGCACTTTCGGATCCAGCGACGGGCCCTTGGGGATGGCCCAGCTCTTGAGCGTGCCATCCAGCTCCAGGCGGAAGTCGTAGTGCAGGTGGCTGGCATCGTGTTTCTGGATGCAGAACTGCAGGGCGTGCGCCTGCTTGCCCCGGTTACGTTTGCCGCTGGGCTCGGGCGTGGCGTTGAAATCGCGCTTGCGTTCGTATTCTGCAAGGGGCTTGGCCATGGCGGGCTCCGGGGTCATTCCCTGTCTCTAGTTTGGGAGGTGGCCGTCCGCGCGGTAGTTCAAAAAAACTCTGAATCATCCACAACTTGGCAGAGTCGACCGTGTGTACCGAACCGATGGAGAACACAAATGACCCGCCCTGATGATCCCAAGCCCTATACCCCGACTGAAATCGACGACACCGAAGACCGCATGGGCAGTGTCCATGAGCTGGACTTCAACGAGCGGCAGGATGAGCGCGAAGGCCGCGTCGGCGATGAGCGGCCGGCCGCAGAGGTTGCTCAGGAGTTTCCTGCGCGCCGGGTTGCCGAAAGCGGCATGACCGGCGGCGAAACGCTGAGCGACAGCCTGCATGAAGACAACGTGACCTACGATGACCTCAGCCCCGACACGCTGCTGGACGAAACTGGCGCCCGCGACCCGCATGAACCGGGTGGCAGTGGCGGGCCGGCGGACAAGACCCTGCGCGAAGTCGATGCCGACGAAATCGGTGGCGGCTTTGGCCTGGACGAGGCAGAGCTTGCCCGTTCCGCACCGCTGGATGGTGAGCCTTGGACGGATGATGTGATTGAGGATGAAGGTAATAAAACCTGAAAGGAGATTCGATGCGAATCACCTGTAGGAGCGGCCTTGTGTCGCGATCGGGCTGCGGAGCAGCCCCAGTATTTCAGCGATAATGCTGCAATTGCAGGGGCCGCTTGGCGGCCCAATCGCGACACAAGGCCGCTCCCTCAGAGAGACGGTCCAGGCTTACGGTCAGTGGGTTTGCCAGATGCCTTCGTTGCGGTCACAGTCGGTGCGGGCCTGCCCGAGGCTGGGGGTATCGTAGTAGTAAGTGATCACCCTGGCATTCTTGGGCAGGGCCGGCTTCGTCGAGGGCTGGTCGCGCCCACCGGCTTTGGGATTGGCCAAGGTTTCCTGGGTCAGCGGCGCAATGCAGCTGCCTACGCTGCCGTCGGCACAGCGCGCCACCTTGCGTTTCTCGGTACTGAGCATGTCTTTGCTCTCGTTACTGCACGACCAGTTGATCGCTTCAGCGGGCATGTTGCTGAAGCTGTAACAGGTGTGATGCTCGACCGGCTTGACGGCTTCGCTGGATGAACGCGTCAGTACATCGCAGGCTTCGGCCAGCGCTTCGCCGCTGGCCAGGCTGCCAATCAGTATCATCATTGCAGGAACGCGCATGATTACCTCCCGGGCCTTCTAGGCCGGCTTGTCGCGTCGGCGCATGGCCTTGGCGCGCTTTTCCAGGACCAGGTACGTGACGATGGCCGCCAACAGCGGTACCAGGTAGTACAACGTCCGGTAGCCGAGCAGTGCCGCCACCAGCGTGCCTTGGCCGAGCTGTCCGTGTAGCAGTGCGAGGAATACCGTCTCCAGCACGCCGAGGCCTGCGGGGATGTGCGCGACCACACCCGCTACGCAGCTGATCAGCAGGATGCCGAGAATGGATGGGTAGAACACCTCGCCAGGCAGCAGCCAGAAAATCAGCAAGGCCATCATCGCCCAGTTGCTGGCCCCCAACGCCACCTGGCACAGGGCAAGGCGCAGCGAGGGCAGGGTGACTTCGTGCTCGCGCCAGCGCCATGTGCGTTTCCTGGCCAGCCCACAGGCCAGCAAATAGCCCACCGCGATGGCCAGCAACAGCACACCGATCAGCCGCAGGCCGGTGGCGCCGACGGCCCAGTTGGTGGGCAATTCGACCAGGCCCAGGGCGAATACGCTGCCGGCCAACAGCATGTAGCCCATCCAGTTGGTCAGCAGGCCGAGGGTGAGGATGCGGGTGATGGTCGGCGTGTCCAGGCCCAATCGGCTGTACAGGCGGTAGCGCAAGGCCACGCCGCCGACCCAGGTGGTGAAGTTGAGGTTGAAGGCGTAACACACGAAGGCCACAGGCAACACCTGGCGGGCAGGCAGTTCATGCCCCGTGTAGGCACGGGCCAGCAGGTCGTAGCTGGCGAAGATCAAGTAGCTGCACAGCGCCAGGGCAAGGCCCATGGCCAGCGTGCCCGGTTTATACGCCAGCAGCGACTGGCGAACTTCGTTCCAGTCCAGGTTGCGCGCCAGCGTGTACAGCAACACCGGTATCAGGATCACGAAGGCCACGGTGAACAGCCGCTTGCCCCATGTTTGCCAAGGTTTCTGCGCCATCAGGTGTTGCCCTCATGCAGATCGGCCTGGGCCTCGACCTCAGGCTGCACCGAACGCAGGCGCTGGCGGTGCGCGGGAAACCAGCCGGCGATTCGCGGAAAGTGCCGGATGACGTGGAAACACACGAAGATCAGCGGTGCTCGCCACCAGTAGCCGCGGACCATCCGTTCCAGCGTCACCGGCTTGCATTGCTCCGCAGCCAGCACCTGCAGATGTTCGTACAAGCGCTGGTTGAAGGCTGGGTCGCGGATGAACAGGTTGGCTTCCAGGTTGAACGACAGGCTCAGGGGGTCGAGGTTGCTGGAGCCCACGGTGGCCCATTCATCGTCGACCAGCGCGACTTTACCGTGCAATGGCCGTTGGCAGTATTCGCGGATGTGCACGCCGTCGCGCAGCAGGTAGTTGTAGAGCAGGCGTGACAGGGCGCGCACCCATCGCATATCCGGTTGGCCCTGAAGGATCAGCGTGACTTCGACGCCGCGCCGCGCCGCGTTGCGTAGTTCGCGCAGCAGCCGGTAACCGGGGAAGAAGTAGGCATTGGCCACGACCACGCGCTGCCGAGCGGCGCGCAGGGCCTGCAGGTAATGGGCTTCGATGTCGGTGCTGCGCATCCGGTTGTCACGCTCGACCAGCACCGCCGAGCTGTTGCCTGTCGGCTGCGTCACCGGGCGTACATCACTGGGCGGCTCCAGCACCGGGGCCATCAGCCTGCGGCTGGCTGCGTGCACCTGCGCCACCACCGGCCCAGTTACCTCCACGGCGTAATCCTGCTTGGCCATGGGGCCGAAATCCTCCAGGTGGTCGGCGCTGTAGTTGATGCCGCCGATGAACGCCTGCTCACCATCGATGACCACGATCTTGCGGTGCAGGCGGCGGAACAGGTTGGTGCGCATGCCGGCCAGCCTGGGTTGCGGGTCAAAGGCATGAAAGCTGACACCGGCATCGGTCAGTGCTGCAACGAAGCTGTCAGGCAGGTCGGCAGTGCCGTAGCCATCCGCTGCGACTTCCACTCGCACCCCGCGCCGGGCAGCATCGATCAGCACCTGTTGCAACTGCTGGCCGACTTTGTCGTCGAAGATGATGAAGGTTTCCAGCAGGATTTCTTCCCGCGCCCGGGCCATCGCTTCGAATACCCGCGGGTAATAAGCCTCGCCATTGATCAACAGCTGGACGCTGTTGCCGTCTACCCACGGTCTGTTCACAGGTTGATCTCCGCTGCCAGTGGCGCATGGTCGGACAGGTGCGACCAGGGGTACATGGACAGCACCTGGACCTTGGCCGGCATGGCATTGCGCAAGTAGATGCGGTCCAGGCGCAGCAGCGGCATGCGTGCCGGAAAGCTGCGAGCGGGGCTGCCGCAGTGTTCGCCGAAGGCCTCGACCAGGCGCTGTGAGAGCACCGCATCGGCCTTCAGGCGCCAGTCGTTGAAGTCGCCGGCGATGATCACCGGTGCTTGCGCCGGCAACCGGTCGAGCAGTTCGAGCAGCAGTTGCACCTGGCGTTGCCGGTGCGCCTCGCGCAGCCCCAGGTGCACACAGATGGCATGCACCTGCTCATGGCCAGGCACCTCCAGGCGGCAATGCAACAGACCCCGCTGTTCATTGCCCTGAATCGACACATCGAGGTTCTCGTAATGCGCGATCGGGAATTTCGACAACAGGGCGTTACCGTGATCCCCGTGGGGATACACCGCGTTACGCCCGTAGGCAAACTGTGGCCACATGCTGTCGGCGAGGAATTCGTACTGTGGAGTTTGCGGCCAGGCAGGGTGGCGCACGGCGTGATGCTGGTGGCTGCCGTGCACTTCCTGGAGGAACACCAGGTCGGCGTTGGTGGCGCGCACCGCATCGCGCAGTTCGGGCAGGATGAAGCGCCGGTTGAAAAAGGTGAAGCCCTTGTGCACGTTGATCGTCAGCACGTTCAGGCGGTGCACCGCGGTCACATTGTCGATGATGCAGCGCGGCGCTGGCAGGGTCTTGTTCATAGCTGCACCTGCGGCGTCACGCCCGGCTCGGTGAGCAGGTGGTAATCGAGCTTGAGCTTTTCCAGCAGGCGCCGCGCATCGTAGGGGGCATGCACCTTCTGATCGTTGTCGAAGTAGCAGTAGATATCGCGCGACGCCCGCCGCGGCGGCGCACCGTCTATGATCAGTTGTGCATCCTGCGCCTGGCTGCCTTCGGCCCAAGCCTGGATGCGCTGCTTCCAACGGCGCAAAGCGCGCGCCGTGTAGCCGCTGCTGTACAGCTCGATGTCACCGTGCAGGCGCAGGTAGACGAAATCGGCCGTCACATCCTCGATATACGGCCACTTGCCTGCGCTGTCTGCCACCACCAACGCGACGCGGTACTTGCGCAGCAGCTTGATGAAGGTCTCGCAGAGAAAACTCTCGTGGCGTATCTCCACCGCATGCCGCAGCCTGGCATTGCCTTTGATCGCGGTGCCGCCGTTATCCTTGAGGCTCTGCATGCAGCCTTGGGCACAGTCGCGCGCCGCCTTGCGGTCCTTGGGCAGCAACTGGAAGAAGTGCTTGAACCGATCTTCGTCGAATTTCATGTTCGGCGGAAACTGCCACAGGAATGGCCCCAGCTTGTCACCGAGCAGCAACGGCCCGGAGGCAAAGAAATTGGCGATGGGCTCCTCGATCTCCTTGAGCCTGCGCACATGGGTGATGTAGCGCGGGCCTTTGACCGCGAAGATGAAGTCATCTGGCGTTTCGTCTCGCCAGTTCACATAGCGTTCGGGAGTCTGCAAGCTGTAGAACGAGCCATTGATCTCGATGCTGTTCACCGCCCGCGAGGCAAACGCCAGTTCGCTGTCCTGCCGCAGGCCTTTGGGGTAGAAGTCCTTGCGCCAGGGGCCATAGCGCCATCCGGAAATGCCGATGCGGATATCGCTCACGCTGTCGTCCTCATAGCCTGCTCCATTGCTCGTCACTGCTCGCGTCACATGTGGATTGCGACCGGCGCAGGGCGGCGAGGGTTCAGCGCAGATGATCGAAGGTCATATTGCAGGCCAGCGTTGAACCCAGAGTTGAACTTTGCCGACGCCAGCGATTCCACCGCATAGCGGATTGGTATCACAGGAGACCTGTGGGCATGAAATTCGATCGCTTCTGTCAGTGGCTTGCGAACTGGAGCGGGCGGCCGCTGACGTTCTGCGTGGCCTTCGTGTTGATCCTGGTCTGGGGGATCACCGGACCGTTGTTCGACTTCAACGACACCTGGCAACTGGTGATCAACACCTCGACCACCATCATCACGTTCCTGATGGTGTTCCTGATCCAGAACACCCAGAACCGCGACAACGACGAATTGCATATCAAGATCGACGAACTGCTGCGCACCACGCACAAGGCGCACAAGGCGTTGCTGGACCTGGAGGACATGGACCCGGCCGAGTTGCATGCCTTGCGCAAGCAGTACCGGCAGATGGCCGAGCGCGGCGACGAAGAGCAAACATCGAAGGAATGATCCGCCAAGACGGGAGGCAAGCATGGCCAGACATATCATCCATTTCACCGGGCCGATCAATTCATCCACCTGCGGTAACCTGATCAACACCTGCTCGCGCGCCCTGCAGCAAGGTGCTGACGTGCTGCAGTTGAACATCGCCACCATGGGCGGTGAGTGCAGCTACGGCTTTACTCTGTACAACTTTCTGCGTGCGCTGCCAGTCACCGTCCACACCCATAACCTGGGGACTGTCGAGTCCATGGGCAATATCCTGTTTCTGGCAGGTGAGCACCGCACGGCGTGCAGCTACAGCAAGTTTCTGTTCCACCCGTTCCACTGGACGCTGCATGGCTCGGTGGACCATGCGCGCATGGCGGAATACGCCATGAGCCTGGATTATGACTTGCGCCTGTATGCGCAGATCGTCGCCGAACGTACGGAGGGTGGGCGTGAAATACTGGATGTGCCGCGCTACCTGATGGCCTATCCGCGAATCCTCGGCCCCAGCGAGGCATTGGACAGCGGGATGATTCACGCCATCGATGAACTGCCGATCGCGCCTGAAACCACCCAGTGGAGCGTACACGCCTGAATGCCGATTGCTGAAGGCTGGCGCTTGCCGACGATGAAGCTGCTGTGCAGCCCATCGCAGGCAAGCGCGGCTCCCACATGATGATGCAGTGGCCCGATTATCCGGTGGTCAGTTCATTGGCCAAGGGCTTGGGCACGGCAACGGCGGCAAATACTGGGTCGTTGCTGCGCAAGCTTCGCACCAGGCTGTAGCCGGTCAGCAGCATGTAGAGGGCAATCGGCAAGCCGACCACGATGCTGGCCATCTGGATGGCCAGCAAGCCGCCGGCAATCACCAGGCTGGCCGCAATCGCGCCTTCCAGCACGCACCACAGCACCCGTATCCAGTTGGGCGGGTCGATGCTGCCCAGCGAGTTGAGCATGCACAGCACCTGGGTACCGGCATCGGCTGCAGTCACGAAGTGCACCGCCAGCAGCAGGCAGATGATCACACTCAATACGGCGCCCAGGGTTGGGCCGTCGAGGCGGTCGAGCAGGGTGAACATTGCGGTGGTAGTTTCCTTGCGCGTGGCTTCGAGAATCGGGCCGCCCTGGAAGGCACCGGCAGCGGCCTGTTCGGCGACCGGCAGTTTTTCATAGGCGTGGCGCACCTGTTGTTCATCCTTCAGCGCAGTGCCGCCGAACACCGCCATCCACAGGATGGTCACCACGGTCGGCACCAGCAGCGCGCCGAACACCAGTTCGCGAATGGTCCGGCCCCGGGAAATACGGGCAATGAACAGGCCCACGAACGGCCCCCAGGTCATCCACCACGGCCAGTAGAAGGCGGTCCAGCTCTTCTGCCAGGCACTGTCGGCCTGGGCATCGGTCCAGAAGCTCATGCCGATGATGTTCTGCGCGTAATCGCCGGCCGATTCGAACAGCAGGTTCATGATGTAGTTGGTTGGGCCCAGGGCCAGCACCACCAGCATCAGCCCGAGGGAAATCCACATGTTCAGGGTCGACAGGCGCTTCATGCCCTTGGACACCCCAGCCACCAGCGAGATCGAGGCGATCACCGTGACCACAGCGATGATGCTCAGCTTGAACGACAGGCTGACCGGGGTGCCGAACACCTGGTGCATGCCCATGTTGATCTGCTCGACCCCAAGCCCGAGCGACTGCGAAACCCCGAACGCGGTCACGGCGCCACCGATGATGTCGACGGCATGGCCGATGGGGCCGTAGATACGGTTGCCGATGATCGGATAGAGGATCGAGCGCAGCGCCAGTGGCAGGCCTTCACGGTAGGCGAAGTAGGCCAGGCCCAGGCCGATCACGGTAAAGATCGCCCACGGGTGCAAGCCCCAGTGCAGCAGGGTGATGCGCATGGCCATGGACGCTGCCTGGTCGGTGAGGCCCGGGGTGAACGGATTGCTGGCATAGTGCAGGACGGGTTCTGCCACCGACCAGAAGATCAGCCCTACGCCCATGCCGGCACTGAACAGCATGGCGATCCAGGCGGCAAAGCTGAATTCCGGTTTTTCGTCGGGGCGCCCGAGCTTCAAAGTGCCATGGCGACTGAAGGCAATGTACACCAGCACCCCGAGGATGCCGCTGACCAGCGCCAGGTAGAACCATTTGAGGTGGTCGAGAATGGCGTCGGAAGCGCCTTTGAACACCCCCGCAGCCTGGTCGCCGTGGGCGGCGCAGAGCACCACGAAGGCCACGACAATTGAAATCGACCCTACGGTCACGACAGGGTTGAGGCCTTTGAAAAGGCCCTGTTTTGCACGCATCGGCTCTATCCTTTTTATTGTTGCAGGCGGGCTCGAACGGCCCGCCTGGCTGCGTCGCGGGTGCTACGGGGAATGCGCTTCACAGGTCGATGACAAGATCCGAAGTGGGGCGGCTGCAGCACAGCAGGCGCAGGCCCTTGTCGATCTCGCGCTGGCGGATGCCGCCGTTGTGATTCATGTTCACGCTGCCTTCGAGCACAGCCGTCTTGCAGGTGCCGCACACGCCCTGGCTGCAGGAGGAGGGGACAACTGCACCGGCTTTCTTGGCTGCGGCCAGTACCGTCTGGTCGGCGCCCATGGTGAAGGTCTTGCCGGAACGGGCCAGGCGCACGGTGAAGGTGCCCAGGGCCTGGTCGGGTGCGGCGGGTTCGGGCTCAGGTTGCACTTCGGCACTGATGTCGAAGCTTTCCTGGTGATAGCGCGCCAGGTCGAAGCCGGCACCGGCCAGCAGGCCCCTGGCGGCCTCCATGTAACCTTTGGGCCCGCAGGTGAACACCGCGCGTTCCATGAAGTCGGGAATCTGCTGCTGCAGCACGTCGAGCGACAGGCGCCCGAGCGGCCCGTCCCAGTCCGGCTCGTCACCCAGGCTTTCACAGAAGAACAGCGTACGCAGGCGCGGCATGCTGCGCGCCAGGCGGGCCAGTTCGTCGCGGAAGATGATGTCCTTGGGTGTGCGCGCACTGTGCACGAAGACGATGTCGAGGTCCGCGTGCAGGTCGGCGGCGGCGCGGGTCATGGCCATCAGCGGGGTGATGCCGGAGCCGGCAGACAAATACAGCAGCTTGCGCGCCGGGCCGGCCACCGGGGTGAAGATGCCCGCCGGGCCGGAGGCCGCAATGGCGCTGCCCGGCTGCAGGTTGTCGTGCAGCCAGTTGGACACTACACCGCCCGGCACCCGCTTGACCGTGATCGAAAAGGTGAACGGTCGGGTCGGCGTGGACGACAAGGTGTAGCAGCGCGATACGCCGCTGCCGTCGATCACCGGCGACACGGTGAGGAACTGGCCGGGTTCGTAGGCCAGGGCGTGGTAGCTCGGGCTGTGGAAGGTGAAGGTCTTGACGTCGTGGGTCTCGTTGACGACGCTCAGGCATTCGATGCGCTGGCTTTCGCCGCTGGGCCACTGGGCGCCGTGGGCGGCCCAGTGGTCGGTGTCGGCGAAGCGCTGGTCGGCGCGCAGGCTGGCGATGTTCGTGGCGATGTTCTGGAGCATGCTCATGGCCTCACACTCCGTGCGCGGCGAGGCGCGAGGTGTACCAGCGGGCAAACTGGTCGACGTAGGGCTCGGTGAAGGTGGAGTAGGGGCCGGGGACGAACGCCGGGTCCTGGGTGCCACTGTGGGTGATGGCTACCAGCGCCGCGTCCTGCTGCGTGGTGGCGACCCAGACTTCAGTCAGGCGCTGCAGGTCGTAGTCGACCCCTTCCACGGCGTCACGGTGCACCAGCCACTTGGTACGCACCAGGGTGCTGTCCGGCGACAACGGGATGATCCAGCTGATCATGGCGTGGTCGCTCATCACGTGGGCCCAGGCGTTGTTGCCCCACAGGTGGGTATCACCGAGGTCGCGACGGGTCAGGTTGCCCAGCAGCTTGCTGCAGGCGACCTTGGTGTCGAGGGTCTGCGATTCGCCGCTGCCGGCAATGATCATGCGCTGGGTGCGGAACTGCGTGGGCGAGCTGTCCTGCAGGTGCTCGACAGTTTCATACAGCAGGCCGTCGCTGGCCCAGTCGGCCTCGATGCCGGCCTTGCGGATCTGGTAGGCATCGTAGGAGGCGCGGGCTTCTTCGCTCATTTCTTCCAGGCTGACGCCGAGGTCTTCGGACTGGTACGAGACGATCAGCTCCGGGTGGGTACCGGCGCAGTGGTAGCACTCGCGGTTGTTTTCCATCACCAGCTTCCAGTTGCCGTTCTCGATGTAGTCGAGCTCAAAGGCGATGCGGGTGTTGGTCAGGTCGAAGGGAGCCAAGCGCGGGCCCATGACCTCTTCGAGGTCGTTGATGTCCTCCGGCGGGTTGTCGGCCAGGCAGATCAGCACGTGGCTGCCGATCACCTTGCAGTGCACCGGGATCAGGCTGCGGCACTTGGGGTCGAAGCCCTTGCCCATATGGCTGGCGTGCTTGAGGCTGCCATCCAGGTCGTAGGTCCATTGGTGGTAGGGGCAGACCAGCATGCCGACGGTGGACTTGCCGGGTTCTTTCAGGCGTGCACCACGGTGGCGGCAGACGTTGCGGTAGGCGCGGATCTGTTCGTCATCGTCGCGCAGAATCAGCACCGAGGCCTTGCCGATGTCCACGGTGAAGACATCGCCCGGCTCGTCGACATCCGCAGTAACGGCAACCTGGATCCAGTGTTTGTTGAAGAAGATATCCATATCCGTTTCGAAGATATCCTGGCGGCTGTACAACTCGCCATTCATGCCGAAACCGGGTTGACGTGATTCAACAAGTTCGCGGTGGGATTTGATTATCGGGCGGCTCATAGTTGACCTCGGGCACTCTTATTCTTGAAATACCAAACGACTGGCGGCGATTATCAAAGTGCCCCGCTAGAGCGTCAATGCGCTTAATTTTCCGCTTTGCATTACTTCAGGTTATTCAAATACTGCCGCGTTGAAGCCATTGCACCAGCGCCGCCATGTGCGGGCTTTTTGGCCGTCCATAGGGTGCTACCAGGTAGTAGGCCTGTTCCGTGCGCACCGAGAAGGGTTGCAGGCGAACCAGTGCGCCACTGGCCAGCAAGTGCTCGACCAGCCGGCCCCAACCCAGGGCGATGCCATAACCCTGCAGTGCCGCGTTGATGGCATCGGTGTACAGGCTGCAGCGCAGGTTGTATTGCAGTGCGCCAGGGGCGCCGCCTTTCTCGCGGAACCAGCTCGGCCAGGCGACCCAGCCCTCGGAGGTGGAGTCCGCATCCAGCAACCCGGCCCCAGCCAGTTCTTCCAGGCTGGTGGGCATTGGGTTGCGCGCCAGCCAGGCGGGCGAGCACACCGGGAAGACTTCTTCGTCGAACAGCAAGGTGGCCTCACCATCGTCCCATTGGCCATCGCCAAAACGCACGTCGAGGTCGCAGTTGCGGGTGCGCAGGTCGCCGGTGAACATCTGCGTGGCCAGGCGCAACTGCACTTGCGGCAGGGTGCTGGCAAGCTGATTCAGCCGCGGCATGATGCGCAACTGCGAAAAGGGCGCGGTCGAGCCCAACACGATTTCCTGGCGGTTGCAGCCCTGATTGATCTGGTCAAATGCACTGGCCACCCGTTGCAATGACTCGGAAATGCTGGCGAACAGGATGTCGCCGGCATCGGTCAGGCTGATGTTGCGGTGCGCACGGTGGAACAACAGTGCGCCAAGGTTTTCTTCGAGCACCTTGACCTGTTTGCTGACCGCCGCCTGGGTCACGCCCAGCTCGATGGCGGCCAGGGTGAAGCTGTTGAGCCGGGCCACGGCCTCGAACTGCAGCAAGGCAGTCATCGACGGAATGATCCGTCGGTAGCCCTTGTGTTTCTGGGCGCCTGATAGGTTGTTCATGATCGTCCGAATCTTGTTGTTGTATGGAGCGCACGGGCAGGGCGCCCCTGAGCCAGATGATGAGCAGGGCCAAGGGCTGCGGATATTACAGCCATGACAATAAATAGGATGCCGGGGCGTGACGGGGCGGCAACGGCGGGGCTTTATAATACAAATTGACACAGATATACAATGCGCCCGCCCGGTGTCGCGTTACATTGCAAAAAAGAAGTTTGCCTCGCTCGCCGTTGCGGGCCGCCTGCCAATCCAGGTGCGTATCGAAGTATCGCTGCGCTGCCACCCGTAATTGGTCATAAATATAATAATGAGGGTCATATGTACCAAGGCGATGAAATACTCTCGGTAAACCATATCTTCAAAGTGTTCGGCAATAACCCGGACATGGCCATGGAGATGCTGCGCAACGGTGCCGACAAGCACGAAATCTTCAGCAAGACCGGCCATGTCGTCGGTGTGTTCGATGCAAGCTTTTCCGTCAAGCGTGGCGAGATCTTCGTCATCATGGGGCTGTCCGGTTCGGGCAAGTCGACCATGGTGCGGCTGTTCAACCGCCTGATCGAACCCACCTCCGGCAGCATCCACCTCAACGGCAAGGAAATCACCGGGCTCTCCGACAAGGCCCTGCTCGACGTGCGCCGCAAGGAAATGGGCATGGTGTTCCAGTCCTTCGCCCTGATGCCGCACATGAGCGTGCTGGCAAACACCGCGTTCGGCCTGGAGATTGCCGGCGTGCCCGAGGCCGAGCGCCACAGCCGTGCCCGTGAAGCGCTGAGCCAGGTGGGCCTGGCCGGCCACGAGAACAGCTACCCCCACCAGCTTTCCGGCGGTATGCAGCAGCGCGTGGGCCTGGCCCGGGCGTTGGCCAACGACCCGACGATCCTGCTGATGGACGAGGCGTTCTCCGCCCTCGACCCGCTGATCCGCAGCGAGATGCAGGGCGAGCTGATGCGCCTGCAGGCCGAGCAGCAGCGCACCATCATCTTCATTTCCCACGACATCGAAGAAGCCATCCGCATCGGCCACCGCATCGCGATCATGGAAGGCGGGCGGGTGGTGCAGATCGGCACCCCGCAAGAGCTGATCAACCAACCGGCGAACGATTACGTGCGCAGCTTCTTCAAGAGCTTCAACAGCCGCTGCCAGTGTTCGGTGCTGGCGAAAAACGCGCCGTTGCAGTCCGTGAGCCGCCACTAAAAGAACAAGAGGTAAGGCCCCGTGTCCGAATTCAGTCTGCTCGACCCGTTCCAGGCGGCCGTCATCCCCCTGGGGGATTGGGTCACCGCAACCCTCAACTTCCTCGTACAGCATTTTCGCGAGGTGTTCCGCGCCATTCGCTGGCCGATCGACCAGGTGCTCAACGGCATCGAGTTCACCTTGCAGAGCATCCCGCCCACCATCGGCATCATTCTCTCGTCGCTGCTCGGTTGGCAGCTGGCGGGCAAGCGCATGGCGCTGTTGTGCTTCATCACCTTGACCTTGCTCGGCCTGATCGGGGTCTGGTCCGAGTCGATGACCACCTTGGCGCTGGTGCTGACGTCGGTGTTCTTCTGCGCGGTGATCGGCATTCCGCTGGGCATTGTCTGCGCCCGCAGCAACCGCCTGGAAAGCGTCATCCGGCCATTGCTCGACGCCATGCAGACCCTGCCGGCGTTCGTTTACCTGGTGCCGGTGGTGATGCTGTTCGGTATCGGTAACGTACCGGGTGTACTGGTGACCATCGTCTTCGCCTTGCCGCCGCTGGTGCGTCTGACCAACCTCGGCATCCGCCAGGTCCCGGAAGACAAGATCGAAGCCGCCCGCGCCTTTGGCTGCACGCCACGGCAGATGTTGACCCGCGTGCAATTGCCGCTGGCCACCTCGACCATCATGGCCGGCCTCAACCAGACCCTGATGCTGTCGCTGTCGATGGTGGTGATCGCCTCGATGATCTCGGTGGGCGGCCTGGGCCAGATGGTGTTGCGCGGCATCGGCCGCCTGGACATGGGCCTGGCGACCGTCGGTGGCGTCGGCCTGGTGCTGCTGGCGATCTTCCTCGACCGCCTGACCCAGGCCATGGGCGCGCGCAGCAGCGCCGACCCGAGCCTGCGCTGGTACCACACCGGGCCAGTGGGCGTGGTCATGCGCCTGTTCGGTGCGGCGCAACCCCAGGGGCGGCGCAAGACCGCCTGACTTAACCCCGTTCTATCTGCCGCATCCCCAAACAACAACCAGAAAAAGGTACGCGACGATGTCCGAGTTCAAGTTCCCCCGCCGTTTCCTGCACGCCACCTGCGCGGTAGCGCTGGGCCTGGCCTGCCTGCATGCCAGCGCCTCGGCCGACAAACCGGGCGAAGGGGTGAAGATCACCCCGGCATTCCCCACTGTGGATGAAGAGCGCTTCCGCGGCGAAGTCGCCCTGGAGGGCCTGCGCGAGCTGGGCTACAACGTGCAGAAACCCAAGGAAACCGAATACGCCACGATGATCCTGGCGGTCGGCTACGGCGATGCTGATTTCAGCGTCAACCTGTGGGACAAGCTGCACGCCAGCTTCTATCAGAAGGCCGGCGGCGACCAGAACATGATCAAGGTTGGCGACATCCTGCCCGGCGTGCTGCAGGGCTACCTGATAGACAAAAAGACCGCCGACCAGCACCACATCAAGTACATCACCGACCTGAAGAAGCCGGAGATCGCCAAGCTGTTCGATACCGACGGCGACGGCAAGGCCGACATGACCGGCTGCAACCCGGGCTGGGGCTGCGAGCTGGTGATCGCCCACCAGATGAAGGCCTACGACCTGGAGAACAGCATCCACGTCAACCAGGGTTCGTACTTTGCCTTGATGGCCGACACCATCACCCGCTTCAAGGAAGGCAAGCCGGTGTTCTATTACACCTGGATGCCGCAGTGGGTAGCCGGCGTGCTGGTAGAGGGGCGCGATGTGGTCTGGCTGGAGGTGCCGAAAACCGACCTGCCGGGCGGCGACAACAGTGTCGACACCCTGTACCAGGGCAAGAACCTCGGTTTCGCCCTGGACAAGATCGAGGCCGTGATCAACCGCGACTTCGCCGAAAAGAACCCGGCAGCCGTGAAGTTCCTGTCGCTGATGCAGATCCCGGCGGCCGACGAGAGCGCGCAGAACCTGAAGATGCAGCACGGCGAGAAGTCATATGCCGACGTTCAGCGCCATACCAAGCAATGGATCGCCGCGCACCGCCAAGCCTTCGATGGCTGGTTGCAGGCGGCGCGTGCCGCCGCGATGCAGGCCAGCAACTAACCCCCACGCAGAGCATAACGATGAGCCAGTCAGCCGCCAGTCACCTGAGAAACCGCAATTTCGCCCATCTGGCGCCTGACCATCGCTTCGCCACCGGCGCGGCGTTGCGCCGGGTGGGGTTCGTATTGCTGGAGCAATTCTCGATGATGACGCTGACCAGTGCCATGGACACCCTGGCCGCCGCCAACCAGGTCAGTGCCAAGCCGCTGTTCGAGTTCGTGATGGTCGGGGACGGCGCGCAGGTGCGCAGCGATTCGGGCATCGTCATCGCCGTCGACCAGACCCTTGCCGAACTCGAGGCGCGCAGCCTGGACTTTCTGTTCGTCTGTGGCGGTTTCAGGGTGCCGCTCAAGCGCAATCCGCGCCTGCGCGGCAAACTGCGCGAGGCCGACCGGCATGGCTGCCTGCTCGGCGGTTTGTGGAATGGCGCGTATTTCCTCGCCGAGGCGGGCTTGCTCGACGATCATGACTGCGCCTTCCATGTCGAAGGGCGAGCGCTGATGAGCGAGCTGTTCCCGGCTGTGCGGGTCAGCCGCGTCGGCCACGTACTGGACCGCCAGCGCCTGAGCTGCGCGGGTGCCAGCAGTGCGCTGGAGATGATGCTGGAGCTGCTTGCCGGCCGTTACGGCAAGCGCCTGCTCGACGGCGTGGAGCAGATCGTTGCCGCCGACAAGCCCGTGGCGGCGCTGCCCAAGGTGGCGCCGCCGTTCCGGGTCGGCTTGCCGCATAACCTGAACGAAGCGATCGAGTTGATGAGCAGCAACATCGAAGAGCCGATCGCCATCGACGAGATCGCCAGGCATGTGAAATTGTCGCGCCGCCAGCTGGAGCGCTCATTCCGCCAGCATGTGCAGTCGACGCCGCTGACTTTTTA
Organism: Pseudomonas sp. NPDC089996; assembly: GCF_044748405.1. Lineage (NCBI taxonomy): Bacteria > Pseudomonadati > Pseudomonadota > Gammaproteobacteria > Pseudomonadales > Pseudomonadaceae > Pseudomonas > Pseudomonas sp. NPDC089996. Next base: position 92,524 of record NZ_JBIVGA010000010.1, read on the forward strand.
CCTGGAGCTGCGCCTGGGGCATGCGCGCCAGTTGCTTCAGCACACCGACAAGCCGATGTCGGAGATTGCCATCGCCAGCGGGTTCACCAGCTTCTCGTACTTCTACCGACGCTTTCACAATTTCTTCGCCATGCCACCGCGCAAGTACCGGGCGATGAGCCGTGGCTGGGCGGTGCACTGACCGGGCGCCAAGTCGGTAAGCGCATGGAGCCGTCCGCGGGGACGGCGCTTGATCTATGACTTCAAGGCAGGCTCTGGGCACCCAACACAAAACCCCTGGGAAAATTTATTTTCCCGGAGGTGCCACTTTTTCGACATCACGACACTCCCACCCTAACGAACTATCTCTTTCGGACGGTGGGAGTGCCAGAAAAATGCCGCTGACGTTTACGCCACAACAGCAGTTGAGGACCTGCGCCATGCAGGTGCTGTGCCCGCAGGCGGGCGAACTGTTCGCCCGGATAAATAAAGCGCTGTCGGAAAACCCGGCAGCTTGCGAGCGTGATGATCTTTCGGAGACGCTATTGGCGCGCATCGAAGACATGGTGGCCAACAAACCCCAGGCGACGGCCTTCTTTGCCTATCAGCTGCATGCGTGGAGCAACGAGGGGTATCTGCCGCCGCACAGCATCACGGCGTTGTATATGGTGGGCAAGGCATTGCACGGCAGTGCGAGGGAGGAGCTGACGCCATCGACCAGGGTCTCGCTGGAGCGCTTGCTGGGCGTTGCCCAGCGCTAGCACCGACCTCGTCGTGGCAAGCCCGCGACGAGGTCGGTCAGAGGATCAGTGCCCGCCTTTCATGCGGCGGGCCACCAGGTAGATCAGCAACCCCGCCAGTGCCGTTGCAGCACCGATATAGCCGGTACTGGTCCAGCCCAAGCCGGCGCTGATGGCCATTCCACCAAACCACGGCCCCAAGGCGTTGGCCAGGTTGAAGGCGGCATGGTTCGACGCCGCCGCCAGGCTCGGCGCCTCATGGGCGATGTCCATCAGGCGGATCTGCAACGGCGCGGCCAGGGCGATCATGGTACCGACCAGGCCGATCCCCAGCAGCACCGACCACAGCGCGTGGGCGGCGAAGCTGAAGAACAGCAGCACGGCCGCCGACCACACCAGAACGATGCCTACAGCGCGGAACTGCAGGCGGTCGAACAGCTTGCCGCCGGCGATGTTGCCGATGATGCCGCCAGCGCCGAATGCGGCCAGGCCGAAGGGGATCCACTCGGGTGCCACCTGGGTCACTTGCAGCATGGTCGGTGCCAGGTAGCTGAACACGCAGAACATGCCGGCAAAGCCGATCGCTGCAATGCCCAGCGCCATCCACACCTGCGGCAAGGTAAAGGCCTGCAGCTCCTTGCGCGGGTCGCTGCGCGGCTCATCATGGCGCTGCGGTACGTAACGCCAGACCAGCGCGATGGTGCACAGGGCGATGGCGCCGACCAGGAGGAATGCCGAACGCCAGCCGAAGAACTGGCCGAGGAAGGTCGCCACCGGGTTGCCTAGCAGCATCGCCAGGGTCAGGCCCATCATCACCCTGGCCACGGCACCTGCGCGCTGGTTGGCGGGCACCATGCTCGACGCCACCACGGCGGCGATACCGAAATAGGCGCCATGGGGCAAACCGCTGATGAAGCGGAAGGCAACCATGCTGGTAAAAGACGGTGCGAAGGCGGTGGCCAGGTTACCGATGGCATACAGCGCCATGAGCAACAGCAGCATGTGCTTGCGCAGCAGCCTGGCACCCAGGATGGCCAAGGTCGGGGCGCCGACCACCACACCCAGCGCGTAGGCGCTGATGGCGTGGCCGACTTGCGGCTCGCTCAAGTGCAGGTTGCTGGCGATGTCGGGCATCAGGCCCATGATGGCGAATTCGCCGGTGCCGATGGCGAAGCTGCCCAGCGCCATGGCAGCTTCCATCTTGCCGACGTCACCTTTTGAAACGGCGAGCGGCGGTAATTCCTGAACAGACATTACGGTCCCTTTTCAAACTCATTGAAACATACTGAAACGTTTAATGAGGGATCATAACATTTGGGAGGGTGGATCTACTCGGCCATCTGCAACTCCGGCAGCTTCACCCGGAACGCCCTGGTCAACCCCAGCAGGCAGATGAAGCCCACGCCCATCCAGCTCAGACCAATGGTGAAAGACATGCTAGACAGGCTGGTCCACAGCCAGATCGTGCTGAGGAAGCCGAGCGCTGGAATGACGCCATACAGCAAGCGGTTGCGCATCCCTCGCAACTGCTGGTCCACCAGGTAGTGCTTGACCACCGCAAGGTTCACTGCCGAGAAGGCGAACAGGGCGCCGAAGCTGATCATGTTGGCGACGGTGTCCAGGGTGATGAACAGCGCCACCAGCGACAGCAGGCTGACCAGCATGATCGCTGTCGCCGGCACGCGTTTCTTCGTCACCAGCTGGCCAAACACCCTGGGCAGCGCGCCATCGCGGCCCATGGCGAACAGCACCCGCGACACGCTGGCCTGGGACACCATTGCCGATGCGAAGCAACCGGCCACATAGGTGGCCGTGAATGCCGTCACCAGCATTTCCCCGCCGACGCGGCGCATGACATCCACCGAGGCCGAGTCCGGGTCGGCAAAGCTGGCCCAGTCGGGGAAGACCAGCTGCGCGCAGTACGACACCACCAGGAACAGCAGGCCACCGATCACCGATACCGCCATGATCGCCTGCGGAATCCGCCTGGTCGGGTTGCTGGTTTCCTCGGCCATGGTCGACACCGCGTCGAAGCCGAGGAACGACAGGCACAGCACCGCCGCCCCGGTCATGATCAGCGGCACGCTGAAGCCTTCGTGGTGGAACGGTGACAGCAGCGACACCGGCGCGGCCTGGCCATTCACATGGCGTACCGACAGGGCGACGAACACCACGATGAACACCAGCTGAGCCACCACCAGGATCCAGTTGACCCGAGTGATCGACTCGATGCCGATCAGATTGAGGAAGGTCACCAGAGCGATCGACCCGGCGACCCACACCCAGGCATGGATGGCCGGGAAGTACTCGGACATGTAGATGCCGATCAGCAGGTAGCTGAGCAGCGGCAGGAAGATGTAGTCGAGCAGCAGGGTCCAGCCGGCGATGAAACCGAAGTGGCTGCCGAAGGCCTTGCGCGTGTAGGTATAGACAGAGCCGGAGTAGGGATGGGCCTGGACCATGCGCCCGTAGCTGTAAGCGGTCAGCAGCATGGCGGCGAGGGTGAGGAGGTAGGCGATGGGCAGGTGGCCCTTGGTCATCTGGGTGACCAGCCCGTAGGTGGTGAAGACGGCGAGCGGGACCATGTAGGCGAGGCCGAACAGTACCAGGGCGGTCATGCCCATGGACTTGCGAAAACGGCCGGTGGTATTGGCTGGCGACGCAGGATGCTGGGGTTGGGCTGTAGTTGTTGTTGTATGCATTGCTAACTCCTGAAATGGGATGCAGGAAGCCGCAGCAGGCGAGCGGGCTCGCTACTGGTGAGGAAGTCTGATCAGAGGAATGTCTCAGGTGGGGCGGCTCGAATGCTCCCACACTCCGGCAGGCGCCGGAATCACCCTTTGGGGGGAGCAGTTTTTTCCTCTGCAAGGGGCAGCAAAAAGCTGGTTTCGCCAGGTATGCGGCTGGGCCAAGAATGTTCGCCAGCCCCATAACAAGCGGACCGCACGGACGGTCGTCAGGAGTGTGTATGTACGATCTCGGATACTGGCAACAGCGCGCGGCAGGCCTGTACTTGCCAGACATGGCCCGGATAGGCGCCCGCCAGGTCGGTGCCGCCAGCGGTGCGACGTTCGATGCCATCAACCCCGCCACCAACCAGGTGCTCGCCCGGGTCGCTGCGTGTGGCCAGGCTGAAGTCGACCTCGCCGTCAGTACGGCGCGCAAGGCGTTCGAGCAAGGGCCGTGGCCACGCATGGCGCCCGGTGAGCGCAAGAAGGTGCTGCTGCGCCTGGCCGAACTGGTCATGGCTCACCGTGAAGAACTGGCGCTGCTGGACTCGCTGAACATGGGCAAGCCGGTCATGGATGCCTACAACATCGACGTTCCGGGCTCGGCCCACGTGTTCGCCTGGTATGGCGAGGCGCTCGACAAGCTCTACGACCAGGTCGCACCGACGGCAGCCAATGCCTTGGCCACCATCACCCGCGAAGCGCTGGGTGTGGTCGCCGCGGTGGTGCCGTGGAATTTCCCGCTCGACATGGCCGCCTGGAAACTCGCTCCGGCGCTGGCGGCGGGCAACAGCGTGGTGCTCAAGCCCGCCGAGCAATCGCCGTTCTCGGCCTTGCGCCTGGCCGAGCTGGCACTGGAGGCCGGCCTGCCTGAAGGCGTGCTCAATGTAGTACCAGGCCTTGGCGAAACCGCGGGCCGGGCGCTGGGTCTGCACCCTGACGTCGACTGCCTGGTGTTCACAGGTTCCACCCAGGTCGGCAAGTACTTCATGCAATACTCGGCGCAGTCCAACCTCAAGCAGGTGTGGCTGGAGTGTGGCGGCAAAAGCCCGAACCTGGTGTTCGCCGACTGCCAGGACCTGGACCTGGCGGCCGAGAAGGCTGCCTTTGGCATCTTCTTCAACCAGGGTGAAGTGTGTTCAGCCAACTCGCGGCTGTATGTGCAGCGTTCGATCCATGACGAGTTCCTCGAACGCCTGCAGGCCAAGGCGCGTCAGTGGCTGCCAGGCAACCCGCTGGACCCGGCCAGCCGTGCCGGCGCCATCGTCGATGCCGAACAGGCCACGCGCATTGCCCGGGCCATCGGCCAGGCCAGCGAGGAGGGCGCCCGGCTGGTCTGTGGCGGGCAACGCCTGACCATCGGTGGCTCGGACAATTTCATCGAACCGACCATTTTCGCTGGCGTCGACAACCGCATGAGCCTGGCGCGTGACGAGGTCTTCGGGCCGGTGCTGGCGGTCAGTGCGTTCGATACCGAGGCAGAGGCCATCCACCTGGCCAATGACAGCATCTTCGGCCTGGCGGCATCGGTGTGGAGCGATGACCTGAACCGTGCGCACCGGGTGGCGCGTGCGCTCAAGGCGGGTACGGTATCGGTCAACACGGTCGATGCGCTGGATGTGACCGTGCCGTTTGGCGGTGGCAAGCAGTCCGGGTTCGGTCGCGACCTGTCGCTGCATTCGTTCGACAAGTACTCGCAGTTGAAGACTACCTGGTATCAGTTGCGCGGCTGACTTCGGGGGCGTGGGGTTTTGTGGGCGTGGCGCAATAAATCACAACTCTGATGGAATGCTGCATCATGGCAAGCTCAGCCATCGACTTACCCAGGAGACAGCGATGATCAAGACCGGCGACCAACTACCCGATGTCACGCTCTACGAATACAGCAACGGTGAGGGCGCATGTGCAATCGGGCCGAATGCATTTTCCATCGTTGAGCGCTGCAGGCAAAAGAAAGTGGTGATCTTCGGTTTGCCCGGCGCCTTCACGCCCACCTGCTCGGAGCGCCATGTCCCAGGTTATGTCGAAGCGGCACCGGCGCTGTTCGCGGCAGGTGTCGACAAGATACTCTGCGTTTCGGTCAATGATGCCTTCGTCATGAATGCCTGGGGCAATAGCCTGCAGGTCGGCGATACGGTGAATATGATCGGTGACGGCAATGGCGAGTTCAGCGAAGCGCTGGGCCTGATCCAGGACCTCTCGGCGCGGGGCCTGGGCCGGCGTTCGCAGCGCTATGCGATGCTGGTCGACGACGGTGTGGTCAAGCACATAGCGGTCGAAGCGCCAGGCAAGTTCGAGGTCAGCGATGCGGCGAGCCTGCTGGCAGTGGTGCGCTAGCAGGGCCCGGATTTTTCCCGATAAAGGCCTTTTGATATCACTGAAGATTCCTTAAGATTCCGGTCGCCTTTCGATCGAAGGGCGCCCTGCAATTTTCAAGGACGTCGAAATGCGATTTGCAAGAATTATAGGTTTGGCCTTTGTCGTGAGCCTCGGTGGTTGCGCCAGTTTCACCAAGGACGAGGTGGCACAGGTCGAGCTGCCATCGATGACAGGCTATTCCAACAAACCCAATGTCTATGTGGACTTCGACTTCTATCAGGGTGACCCTGGAAGTACCAGGGCCAATGAAATGCCACAGGCCCGGGACATGCTCAAGCCGGAACTCAAGCGTGCTTTCAACGAGTCAGGATTGTTCGGCCGCGTCACTTTCGATGAATTCGAAAAGCAGCCAGGCGACTACAGCCTGCGTCTCAAGGTCTACAACCATGCCCCGAGTGGCGGGCAACTGGTACTGGCCTTCATCAGTGGCCTGACCTTCACCGTCATTCCCGCCCTTGCCACCGACCAGTACACCATGAGTCTGGAGACTCTTGATGAGCACGGCGTATCGCTGGCCGCCAATCAGAACCACGACGCAATCAATACCTGGATGGGCATCTGGTTCCTGCCGCTGGTGGGCAATACACCGAAAGCGGCCGTCACCGATACCTTCAACCGCCAGGTCAACGCTTTGTTGAAGAACTGGGTGGATAACAACCGTTTGAAATATTCGGCTAACGCAACACCCTTCCCACGCGCTTGAACCAGAACAGGAAGAGCCGCAATCGCGGCTCTTTTTTCTTGCTTACTTCAGCGCCTGTACAAAAAGTGGATCGCTGTACAGCGACTGCAGCAATGCCTGCAGCATGGGATTGTAATTGTTGGCCGCTGTTGGGATGGCAATCGGCCCGAAGAAGCTGCTGTCCCAGTCACGTGTAACGTCCTTGGTCGACTCGTAGAGCACCTCGTCGCCCTGGCGCAGGGTGAAACGCGCCGCAAGCTCGCCATGGCCGTTGGCCACGCCGGAGTTGAGCTGGCTCTTCACCAATTGCACCTGCAGCTGCCGGTCAGCGCGAGGGTCGAGCAGGCCTGCATGGCGAAGTTCATCGTTGATGGCGGCCTGAATATGCAGCGGAATAGTGCCTGCAGGCGACGAGATCGGGTTCAGGCGCACCATCAGCGAACCTTGTCCGGCATCGGCCTGCACCTGCGTTTCGCGCACCGCTTGCAGGGGAGCGTTGTGCTTCAACTGCTGGACGTTTTGGTAGTTGGCTTCGTAGCGGGCCATTGTCACACCACAGCCTTGCAGCAACAGGACGAGTGGGGCGACCAGGTAAAGCTTGTTCACGGCGAATCCTTGCGTGTCTTGAAAGAAGCGCAATTATCGTCAAGTGGCACTATGCCATCAAGCGTTCGCTGGATACCTGTGCTGCTGGGTCGGTAGGGGCGGCTTGCCGGGTGACGTCCCGCAATAGGCCATCAATGCAATGCTGGCGCCGACGGGTTCGAAGCCTGGGACGCTAGCCTGGTACCTGCACTTGCCACAGCGGGTTCGACAACCGCTCGACGAAGAAGTCGGCCAATGCCTGGACCTTGCGCGGCCGGGTGCGCGCGGACGGGGTCACGAAGTACAGCCCACCCTGGGTCATCCGCCATTCGGGCAGCAGCTGTTCGAGACGGCCGTCGGCGAGGTACTCGGCGGCGATGAATTCCGGCAGCTCGGCAATCGCCATGCCCGCCAGCAAGGGTGGGATCAGGGCATCCGAGTTGGTCACGCGCAGCGGCCCGCGTGGCGCCACGTCGTGCTCGCCGCCGTCGTCCTGGCTGAAGCGCCAGACCTGGCTGCGGGCGCGATAGGCGTAGCTCATGCAGGCGTGGCCAGTCAGCTCGCGCGGGTGTGTGGGGCGGCCGTGGCGGGCAAGGTAGGACGGCGCGGCCACCAGAAACTGACTGACCGAACAGATACGCCGCGCCACCAGCGATGAGTCGGGCAGGGCCGCGATACGCAAGGCCGCATCGAAGCCCTCGCCGACCAGGTCGACGCTCGAGTCGGATAAGTGCAGGTCCAGCTCCAACGCCGGGTATTGTGCCAATAGTTCGGGCAACAGCGGAGCAAGCCAACGCAAGCCAAAGGACATCGGCGCGGCCAGCCGCACCAGCCCGCGTGGCTGCACCGACAACTCCTGGGCCTCGCTTTCCATCTGTTCGGCCTGGCGATACAGCGCGCTGGCCTGCTCGACCATCCGCTGGCCAAACTCGGTCAGCGAGAGCTGGCGCGAGGTGCGGTTGAACAGGCGCGCACCCAGGCGCTCTTCGAGACGCGCTACCGCGCGCGACACCGTAGGCACTGAAACGCCCATGGCCCGGGAGGCTGCGGCGTAAGAACCTTCTTCGGCCACTTTGGCGAACATGGCCAGGCCTTCGAAATCCGGAATTCTTGGCATTTCATTTCTGCAATGATGGCTTTCAAATGATTCTATTTTGAAATGATTCGCCAGTCGATACGCTTCTCCCCACAGCCACTCACTACCTCGACGGGAGAAACACCATGAGCAAGAAACTCGAAGGCAAGATCGCACTGGTCACTGGCGGCACCACTGGTATCGGCCTGGCCACGGCAAAGCGCTTTGCAGAGGAGGGCGCCCATGTCTACATCACCGGGCGCCGCCAGGCGGAGCTGGACAAGGCGGTGGCGCTGGTGGGCAATGCCACCGGTGTTGCGGTCGACTCCACCCGGCTGGACCAACTGGACGCACTGTATGCCCGCATCGCTCGGGAGCAGGGCCGCCTGGATGTGCTGTTCGCCAACGCGGGCGGTGGTTCGATGCTGCCATTGGGCGACATCACCGAAGCCCACTATGACGATACCTTCGACCGCAACGTCAAAGCCGTGCTGTTCACCGTGCAAAAAGCACTGCCGCTGCTGGCGCGCAACGCATCGGTCATTCTCACGGGCTCCACGGCCGGTAGCTCCGGCACCGCAGCGTTCAGCGTGTACTCAGCGTCCAAGGCAGCGGTGCGGGCCTTCGCCCGTAGCTGGATTCTGGATTTGAAGGACCGCGGAGTCAGGGTCAATACCCTCAGCCCAGGCGCCACGCGTACCCCGGGGCTGGTCGACCTCGCGGGGCCGGATGCCGGGCAACAGCAGGGCCTCCTGGATTACCTGGCAGCTCAGGTGCCGCTGGGGCGGGTAGGGGAGCCGGTCGAGATCGCCAACGCGGCAGTCTTCCTGGCCAGCGAGGATGCCAGCTTCGTCAACGGTGCCGAGTTGTTCGTGGACGGTGGCCAGGCGCAAATCTGAGCATCAGCACGGCGAAATGCGGCCGGAGTACAAATGTACTCCAGCCTGCAGGCTACCACCAAGCCGACAAACGAGACCGTGGCCAGCTTTCGGTGCATCATGTTGGCCTCGCTATCCAGAGCACCTGCCAAGCAGTACTGAAAAATGAATCGTCCGCTATTTGTTGCGCTAGACGGCCCAAAGGGCACCGGCAAGACCACGCTGCTTGAGGCTGTTACCAAAGCCTTGAGAGCAGACAACCGAAAGGTGATCCGGCTGTGCGAGAAGAAAAGCGATCCCTTCCGGGGGGAAACCATGGCGCTCGTCAACCAGCTGGCGAGAAAACCTTGCCGGGAGCTGGAGCTGAAGGTCTGTGCGCGCCTGGCCGATAGCCGCGCCTGGATTTCCCGCAACGTGCTGCCCAGGCAACCTGCGGACAGCATCATCCTGATCGATCGCTGGTACCCATCCGATGCGGCGTTTCGCCGGACAGTGCCGTTTGCCGAGATTCTGCGGATGAACCACGAGCGTGACGTGCAAGTGCCGGACCTGCATGTCGGGGTGATCACGACGCCTGATACCTCGTGGGCGAGGGCGGCGGCACGCTCGCGTGGGCTGGGCAGTACGGTGATGCACAAGCTGGATGAGCAGGAAGCTTGCACCGAAGCATTCGAACGGGCGGTGGCCGAGCAGGGGTGGGTGCTGTGCCGCAATGAGGGAACGGTTGCGGACGCCACCCGCCAGGTGGTTACCGAGATCCAGCGCGTGCTTCGGTCTCTGCAGGGTTGACGCAGCCAACGCTCATGAACGCTCAGCGGCGCCTGCGTTGTGCCTGGGTGAGGACTAGGCCGGCAAGAAACCCGATGACTGCGGCACTGAACAGTAACGGTATTCTGTCTTCACGGGTCAGGCCTGCACCCGCCATCAAGCGCCGTGCCGGGGCTGGCGCGAGCAGAGGTTCGGCGGATTTCTCCGCGCTGGGGCTGCGCGTTGCATCGACATCCGGTTGGTCGGCTGCTTCGACGTCCTCAGGCGCGGCGCTGACTTGCAGCCTGGACAGCTTCAATGCAGTGCCATCCACCAAGGTCAATGTCAGGTCTGCTATGTCACCTGCTGCGCGGTCAGGGAAAACGGGTTCGCCAGCAGCATCCAGGTTGTCGTAGATGAAGCGCTTGCCCTCCATCCACCCTACGGCTGTGAGCAGCTCGGGGCCTAGGTAGTATTTGCCATCGAGAAAAAAGCCTGGGAACTGGTGTGCGCGTTCGACGTTTTCTACGCCATAGCGCTCACCTGCCTTCATACCTGTAGCTGGATCGATCATGACCATGACCTCCGTAGGCTGGTATACCCATGGAGACCGAACCAGGCAGCGCTGTTCCGCAGGGCTGACCAGCGGGCGTCGATCTGGAACTCGCCTTCGGTCAAACGAGTCTTCAACTATAGGGAAGCCCACACCAGCGTTCAGGATGTCGCCCATCTTTCAGGTGCGGTCCCTCATGAGCGTCACCAAGCATCGCCCAGCCAAGGTCAAAGCCACGGTCCTCTGCTCGCGCAACGACAAAGTACTGCTTGTTCGGAGAAAGGGCGCCAAATGGCGGTTTCCAGGCGGCCAGATTGCGTCAGGTGAAGCGCCCGTCGTTGCTGCTGCCCGGGAACTGTGGAATGAGTTGTCACTGCACTGTCCAGGCTTGAACGCCGTTGGCACCCTCGAGGTGGGTAATGTTTTTCACCACATCTATATGACTGTTCTGCCTGACAACTGTTGTTTTGCGCTTGGTAAAGGCATCATTGCCTGCAAATGGGTCTGTTGGGACGAGTTGTCTGCAACCATGCTCAAACCCACGGCGGCTGCCCTGTTTGCACGTGATCTCCCGGGGCTGGTTCACAACGCTTAGCGGGCCAGATGCCTGGTCAGATTCTGTGCCAGGGCGTGGTAGAGCGACACTGGCGCGATCCATCCGGAAACGGAGGATGCAATGAGCGCTGATGCCAGCAATGGAATGGCTATGTCAGGGCTATGGGACAGTTCGAGCACAATCACCGAACCGGTCAGTGGCGACCGCGTTACGCCGCCCAGGTAGGCCCCCATGCCCAATAGTGCGCCTGTCTGAACATCGAAACCGGGAATGAACGTCAGCAACGGCGACAACGCTGCACCCACGCTCAACGATGGCGAGAACAACCCCCCGGGAATGCCCGCCAGGTAGGAGACGACGTTGGCCATGAATTTCCAGACAAGGAAGGCCGGGTCCGTTACCGGATGCCCTTCGAGCAAGCTGCGTGTTTCCTCATACCCCGTGCCGAATACATGGTTGCCTGATAACAAGCCGAGCAACGCCAGGGTCATGCCGCAGCCTGCAGCAAACCGTACTGGCCACCGCGAACGTACTGCGCACAACTTGCCAATCCAACCTCTATCGGAGGGTAGAACCAGCCTTACGTACACCCCCCCCAGCAGCCCGCCGAGCACGCCGAAGATGGGCACGGCAGCCCACTGCCAGCCTTGGGGGAGCTGGGCGCCTATTTCGCCAAAGTAGGAGTAATGGCCCATCAGCCCAAGCGTCACCATTCCCCCAATGACGACGGCGGTAAGCAAAAGCCCGCTGAACCGTTGTTCAAAGGTTCGGCTGAGCTCTTCAATCGCAAATACGATCCCCGCCAACGGCGTGTTGAACGCCGCCGCGATGCCTGCCGCTCCGCCGGCAAGGATAAGCCCGGATACCGTGCGTCGACCATGTAGACCGAGGCGGGTGCCAAGGGCGTAGATGACTGCAGCACCCACATGCACAGTGGGCCCCTCGCGGCCCACCGAACCACCCACCAACAGCGCACCGACAGTCAGTACCATCCTTGCTGCGGCGACGGGCACGGACAGCACCTGACGACGAAAGCTGCGCGAGGGAAATTCCAAGGCGGCAATGACCTGCGGAATACCGCTGCCCTTGGCCTGGCTGAACCAACGATTGCTGAGCCAGGCGAGTACCGCGAAGCCTGCCGGCGTGATGAGCAAGGGGGCCCAGTGGTAATGCCCGCTAATGGATGAGAACAGGGCATACGCATGGTCTGCTACCCATGCAAACGCGAGTGCCGCCAAACCGACGAGCAGTGCCCCGACCCAGAACGCCACGCGCTGGCGCCACCTTCGCCATCCACCGTAAGGGCTGCGATTCGTTACGCGATGGGCGGGCAGGGCAGGCGCAAGTTCGGGGTCGGTGGGCTGCAATGTGGACACTCCGCAAATGTGTAGCCATGGATTATGCGGTGCAATCCGATTGGAAGACACTCCCGCCACGAATAGCGTCTATGGTTTCAGAGCGATAAGCGAAACGCTGGCATTACCGTGGTAATACCGCACTTCCACCAAGTATCTGGATGAAATGGTCATGCAACAGCTACCGCCGGATGAAACCATCCGGGCAGCCTTGAAAAAGTCCCATGCCAGGCTGCAGCGCCAGCATGAGCTGGTGGTCGAGTTCGGTGTCATGTCCCTGAAGGTCGACGACCTTGAAGTGTTGCTCACGCAAGCGTGCAGTGTTGCCGCGCAGGGGATGAAGACCCGGTTTTCCAAGGTGCTGCAGCCGCTTGCCGACAGTGCAGACTATGTCCTTACGCATGGCGTGGGTTGGGACGAGTCAGACATCGGCCACGCTACCGTGGGCGGCGACATCGCCAGCCCGGCAGGGTACGCGCTCTCCACTTACCGCCCCGTGCTGTCCAATCACCTGGGCATGGAGGAGCGCTTTCGTACCCCGGATCTGCTGAAAAAATACGGTATCGAACGTGCCATCAACGTTCCGATACGCGGCCCGCTCGGCCCCTTTGGCGTGCTTGAGGCGGACAGCAGCGACGGGGATGATTTTGTCGAAAGCGATCTGGTCTTCCTGGAGGGGATTGCCAACATCATCTCCCTGGCAGTCGAACGCATCACGGCAGGCGATGAGCCACCTTACCCCGATCCCTATTCGGAAAGTTTCCTGAATGCCAGCCCGGACTGCGTAAAGATTCTTTCGCCCAGTGGCGTGATCGAGTTCATGAACGAGAGAGGTCTGGAGCTGATGCACCTGACTGCAGTGACCGACGTCAAGGGGCAGCGCTGGGTGGGTCTGTGGCCCGAAGAGTCGCGGCCACTCGTTGCGCAAGCTCTGGACAAGGTGGTCGCCGGCGAAACAGCGCGGTTCGAAGGTTTTTTTCGGACCGCTTCGGATGAGCCCATGTGGTGGGATGTGACGGTGGCACCCATCCTGGGCGCAGACGGTCAGCTGGAACGAATCATCGCTGTGTCCAGGGACATTACCGAGCGTCATCAATATGAGGCTCGGTTGCTATCGCTGATCGAGGCTCAGAACTCCCGGCAGAGCGCGAGCGACCTGCACCTGGAAGAAATTCACCATCGGGTGAAGAACAGCCTGCATCTGGTCAATACCTTGCTGCTCCTGCAGGCCAACCTCACGCCGGATACGGCGGTGAAGCAGCAGCTGGAGACCGCGGCAGGCCGTGTCGTGACCATCGCCAGCGTGCATGAGCGGCTTTATCACGCCACGCAAGACAACGGCGTCATGGCTGTGGATTACCTGAACGCACTGTTGGGCGATCTGGGCAAGGCGCTGACCGATCGGGCAATAGTGCTGGAGGCCGACGACTTCCTCCTGCCGCCCGAGCGGATGGCGCCGTTGGGCCTGGTGCTGTCCGAACTCGTGACCAATGCGTTGAAGTACGGCAAAGGTACCGTTGAAGTCTTGGTCAAGCATGCCGGGGATCATGTGCGGCTGACGGTGAAGGACGAGGGCCTGGGATTTCCGGATACCTATCCGAAACCCACAGGCACGGGCCTGGGCATGCGTCTGGTGAGAAGTTATTCAGGATATGGAAGCGCAGCGGTGAGCATCGAGCGGCAGCAAGGCAAGAGCTGCATCCATGTGCGTTTCAAACTCTAGCTTCCAACGCGGTGCGTGCCGTAACGCTGGGCAAGCTGGTTACTGGACAAACGGTCGAACAGCGCTTGGCGGCTGGTTTGGTAGTGGGTGGAAGTGTCCAGATCATGCAGGGACGGGCTGGACAGCAAGCCCGTGTAATACTTCATTTAACATAATATGCATTATGCGCACATACGTATGGAGCTACCGGGGCCGTGGGTGGGCAGATTTGAAGCCAGGCCCTGGCCTCGATCACTGTGCTGCAGATCGAGCCTGGAGTACGCCGAACCAACCTTGACCCCAAACCTGGAAGTAATCGCGTTTTCTTGAGGTCTAGACTCCATAGGGTTCACTTTACTTCTCGCTTCATACGTTTTTCTCGGGATCACTTCGGCACGTTTGTCAACCGTTCAATCCCTCTGCGTCACCATCCTAGATTTGAATCATCCTGTGAAAGCGCTTGGAGACGTTGAGAAAGTCATTCAGAAATCGACGTTTGTAAGTTTGCTTTTATGTTCCATGAAACCACGCTTCTCTAAACATGCCGAAGAAATCGGACAAGTGGTTCTAAAAGTTTGCTGGAAGCGAACATGGATGCTTGGCATCAAGGAAGTAATCTGAGATGCATGGCATCACATCTGAGGTGCGGCACCTTTAATGTTTAATGCGTCAAACTCCAATATACCCCTTAACTACCGCATATCGAGTTCAGGTGGATGATCAGGTCATCGAGGATACATTTTTGCCATCCCACCAAGCGAATCGACGCCATTGGGTAGGCTGGACACCCCTCGTACCTTTCGATTTAGCTTGCCGATATCGCCGCCACTGCGGTCTAGCCGTCCTGCGTCCTAGATTCTGAGTAGAGCCCATGCCAACATCGATTACAGCAGCCATTTGGAGATTTCTACCGCTATTAAAGGGCTCCTTACAGAATTCATCGTCTAGATTTCCGTTATCCTTCGCCGCTGCATCGTACTAACATGGGGTTCAAAGCATGGTCTCCATATAACTCGACTAAATATTCATTTAGTTGAGTTGGGCGATAATGCTTCATTGAAATAGATCTCAAGATTTCATCTGAGGCTCAGACCCCACCGGCTTTGATCTTACTATCACGCCCTCTTTGTCCTCCGCATTCAGCAGCGCAATGATTTCGCTCGGACTAAACCCGTACTGAAGGGCTAAGTGATCGAGCTCCCCAAGAAACCTTAAGCAATCCGCCACTCCCGGATCCTCCATCAGCTCGCAGGACAAACGATAACGCAGCCCGATGTCCTGATTCAGCTCGATCAGCCGGCCCAGCTTCTGATGGATCGTTTTGCCTTGGCTCTCACCCATCTTCATGCCCCCCTCTCAACCCGGGCCTCACCCTCGATCAGGCTGAAGATGTGCCTCAAACGCGATACGGTTAGGTTCGGTGCAAGCTCTAGATCTCCCCTCAACATCAGCAGCTCCACCACATCCTGAGAGGTAAACCCGAATTTTTGCATCAGCCCCTGAAGCTTTCCGTAGAATTCCACGTCCTGCGCATAGCCTGGATCCTGCTGGAGCGTATCAATCCGTTGCTTGAGCGTTTCGATCTGCTTCTCTGCAAGGCGGATGCCGACTAAACCGTGTGGTGAGGGGCTCATAAGGACTCCGATGCTTGACCTTCGTGATCCGATAGGGAGAGTGTACTGCGCCACCCTCCCCCCTAGTACCGCCCGTCCGATTCAAAATCCAGATTGTTGCAACCTTGGTAACTCAGACTTGGCGTTAAAACGGGGCTCAATAGATTTTTACAGATCTCGGTACAATGCGGAAAATCCGTATGCGCACTGCAATGTTCGTGGCTCCAACCAAGGACTGCTTTAAGCATATATTGAAAGAGAAAAACTGCTCAGAAATTGGCCCCAGGTGCCGTCGGGCCGAAAATTCAGTTCCCTCAGCGATGACACCCCGCCAGACCTGAGCGGCATGTCTTGACCGCTCGCAGACCCGTGGGGTTGCGATTCTCGTTGAGGACGTACTCCTCGAAGCCAAGCTCCTCCATGCGCCGACGCACGCTTGCTGGATTCGATTTCCTGAAACCATAAATTGACTGGTTAAGGTCACCTACAAAATGGAATTTTACGCCTAGTAGGCTCAGCCTTTTGACGATCAAAAGCTGCTCAGCCGACAAGTCTTGGCACTCATCGACGATCACCAACGGGAATCGGCGTGCAATACGCGAGAAGTAATCTTTGAATTTTTCTTCTTGCATGCCGACCAAAGCGAGAATATCGATGTCACCGTAGGTCGCAAAGCCAGCGGCCCAAAACCGTTTTTTGTTCGTCAACAGTGCCTTTTGGTCGGCCTCGTCCTGTTGGGCGAGGTTGGCTTCGTTGTTAAGGGGTGGGGCGTCATCTCGGCGAGGAAGAAGGTGAAGAAGCATGTGCAATGATCGTTTGGATGCGAGGAAAATCCCATGCCCCTGAAATCGTCATTCGCCACCGTACTGCGGGCATTACGCAGCAAGCGAAACATCACGCAACGTGGATTCGCCGACACGACGAGCAGGACATACCTGTCAAAGCTAGAAAGCGGTAAGTCCAGTATCACCTTGGACAAGTTGGAGCAATTGAGCGACAGACTTGAGCTCTCGCCTTTGGCTCTGCTTAGCCCTGACTACAAATCAACGAATGCCGGCTGTATGCATGCCTGCGGTCACGACGGTCACACTGCAATCCTGCTCGCTACTGCGAAATACCTCTGCGGTGACACGAGCTTCAAGGGCAATGTCCACTTCATTTTCCAGCCGGCGGAAGAAACGGGCGCCGGAGCGAGAAAAATGATCGAGGATGGTCTTTTCGAGAAATTCCCAATGGTTGCCGTCTACGGCCTTCATAACTGGCCCAGCCTGAAGGAAGGGCTAATCGCGGTTAATCCCGGCGCGATGATGGCTTCCCAAGACACGTTTGAAATTTGCATTAGCGGATCTGGAGCTCATGCCGCCATGCCGGAAAAAGGCATCGATCCGGTCATGATTGCGGCACAGCTTATCTCTGCTCTGCAGACCATCACCTCCCGGCGCATCTCACCGCTGGACTCAGTGGTGTTGAGTGTCACGATGGTTGAGGCTGGGAGTGCTTACAACGTCATCCCTCAGACCGCTACGATAAAAGGTACCGTACGCTGCCTCGATCAGTCGGTTCGTAAGCAAGTGGAAAACATGATCCGCTCCATGGCCACCTCCTTTCCTGTGTCCTTTGGGGGCACCGGCAGCGTGATCTACCGCGAAGGCTACCCTGTGACGAAGAACGATCCTGACTGCGCCGCACGAGTACGGGACATCGGTATTGCGCTGAGTGGCGCTGAGCGTGTCGAATGGAATGGGCCTGCCTCTATGGCCTCGGAGGATTTTGCTTTCATGTTGCAGGCGTGCCCAGGCGCCTATTTTTGGCTTGGGGCAAATCGTGACGGTAATGCCATGCCGTTGCACCACCCGCATTACGACTTCAACGACCAGGTGATTGCTTCGGGTATTCAGATGTTTGAACGCCTCGCGAAGAGCTACCAGTCCTAAGCGCTGAACCCATTTGTGAAGCCAGAGAGCGACAGCCTGAAGATCCGTTTGAATCAATGCCGTCGACTGTGCCGGTACCAACAGCACAGTCGACGTAAAACGCTCCCTTCCCAGTACTACAGCTCCGACTCTACCAGGTCTGCTGGTCGCTCCGATGAGAGTGCTACACAGCGCTGAGCCAGGATGGTGGTGGGGTCTATCAATGCGACAGTTCTTCCACCCACCTCGAACGCTTCGTTATGAGCCTCAAGCAGCGGCAATTCAGTACACCCGAGGATCAAGACTTCAGCACCCAGCTCTACCAGATGTTCTGCAGCCACCAGCAACTGCGTCCTGCAAATCCCTTGGGTGTGTCCCGCCTTGACCCCTCGCTCACCATAAATCGACTCCATGACCATGCTCTGGTACTCCACTCCTGGAGTAATGATCGTTAGCCCCGCCTGATGCGCCGCATCGTGGTACACACGGCTTTGTACCGTGCCGGAGGTTGCCAGCAAACCGACCACCTTATTCCTACCGTAGCGCTGAGAAATCCATCTGGCGGTCTCCGCCAGCATGTTCACGATCGGAATTCTCAGGTGCGGCTGGATGCGCTCAACGAAAGCATGCGCGGTGTTGCAGGGTATGGCGATCGCATGGGCACCTGCACTCTCAAGTCGCTTGCAGGTGGAATACATGGCCATCGTCGGATCCGTTTCCTCTCGCAGAAGATTGGCCGTGCGGTCGGGGATTTGCGGATTCTGTTCGACCACCATCTTGATGTGATCCTGATCGCGGCCAGCGGGTGTCGCTGCCACAACCTTCCCCATGAAATCCACCGTGGCCGCAGGGCCCACGCCGCCAACTATTCCCAACTTGAACGCCGGCGTAGGCGATGAACCTGGTTCTGCGGTAGCGAAGCTCGCGTAGATCTCGTTGATATCCAGTACCGGCAGGCCACGACGCTGCAGATCCTGAGCGACCAGTGATAGCTCCGTCATGCCCGGAGCAATCAGGCTCACCCCCTGCTCTTGAAGTGACAAACATGCCCGGTAGACACCCTCCAGAGCTACCCCGTCCAGATGTCCATCCTTGATGCCGGCAGTTCCATACATGGACGTCATCAGCTCAACCTGGGCTTCATCGGTGGGGTAAACCACCTCGTACTGCCCGCCGAGGCGTGACTCAAACAGGCCGGAATTACGAACGAAGTCTGAAGCAATCACCCCTACTTTGCCGCCAGGCTTGAGTACGTGCTCGATGGATTGCACCAATGCGTCCATCATGTCGATGATCGGCAAGCTCAGTTCTTCCTGTACCTCTGCCAGGAAGGTATGGCTCGCGAAACACGGCAGCACGATCGCATCCACCCTGCTCTCTTCAAATGATTTGCACACCTGGAACACGTAGAACTTCCGGGACGTCATGCTGGCCTTCGCATCGAGCGGCAACAGCACATCCTTGAAGGGCTGTTGTTCGAACAGGAAGTGGAAGCGTGACTGGTTCTCCATGACAGCTCGGGACTTGACCAGTTTGTAGAAAAGGTCGCCACCCGCGAGCGAACCAAGCCCTCCAACGATACCGAGCTTACGCGGTGAAATTGGTGTAGGGGCTGACTTATTCCGACTCGTCACTTCTTGATCCTCAGGCGATGGACGCCGGTTGGCCAGCGGGATGCGGTTGATCGCTTCGTGCAACAGGCGCGTCGTCTTCCTCATCCTCAAGAGGCTCGGATTTCGCCACCACTGCAGTCGCAATGCTGTTTCCGATTACGTTCGTACCGGTGCGAGCCATGTCCAGGAACTGGTCAATACCGATGATGAGCAGCAGGCCGGCTTCAGGTAGGTTGAACATGGGGAGTGTGGCGGCCACGACGACAATAGACGCACGCGCAACGCCCGCCATGCCTTTGCTGGTGACCATCAGCGTGAGGAGGATCAACAGCTGTTGGGTGAAGCTCAGGTCAATGTTGTAGGCCTGAGCAATGAACATGATGGCGAACGCCTGATACATCATCGAGCCATCAAGGTTGAACGAGTAGCCCAACGGCAGGACGAAGCTGGAGACCCGCTTGGGCGCACCAAATTTCTCCAGCGCCTCCATGGTTTTAGGGTAGGCCGACTCGCTGCTGGCAGTGGAAAAGGCAAGCAGCACTGGCTCGCGGATCAATTTCCCAAGCGTAAAGACCGAGCGGCCGAGGAACATGAACCCAGCGGCAAACAGAACCACCCACAGCACAGCAATCCCGATATAGAACTCAGCGATGAGACGGCCGTAGTCCCACAGCAGACCCAGACCCTGGGTAGTAATGGCGGAAGCGATGGCTGCAAATACGCCGATCGGTGCAAAAGCCATTACGTAGTCGGTGATCTTGAACATCACCTTGGCCAGCTCGTCGATGCTGTCGACGATGTTCGTGTGCCCCGCACGCTTCACTGCAGCTAGGCCAAAGCCAAAGAAGAGCGAGAACACCACAATCTGGAGAATCTCGTTGTTGGTCATTGCTTCAGCAATGCTTCTTGGGAAGACATGGCCAATGAAGGCCTTCAGGCTGAAGTCACCCGTGCCTACCGCAGTTACCGCAGCCGGGTGGGAAGCATCGAGGTTCAGCCCTACGCCCGGCTCAAAGATATTGACGAGTGCCATCCCGATGAACAGAGAAACCACCGAAGCAGTGACAAACCACGCCATTGCGCGCAGACCGATCCTGCCAATCGACCGGGAGCTACCCATGCTGGCGATGCCGCCAACCAATGTGGCGAAAACTAGGGGCGCGATGATCATCTTGATCATGCGAAGGAAGATATCGGTCACCAGGGAGAAGTAACCTGCCAGCTGCTTGGCATGCTCTGCATCAGCAGACAGGTCATGACAGGCCCAACCGACCAGAACGCCTAAAATAATGCCGGCCGCGATACGGCGCGGAAGCTTGTTGTTCTTCACGGAAGTAATCCTCAAGCAATGTTGTTGGTGTTGTGACTTGGCAGAAACGCGGCAGCAAATGGCTGCAGCCAGGCTTCGATCTTATGGCAGCACCGGGTGGGAGTTGATGAGGATTCAGGATCAAACTATGCGCTTTCGGAATACATCGGAGTGGTCTGCTCAGCTAGAGTAAGAAGACGTTCTCCCAGCAGAAACTCACCATGCAAATCAAATGGTTATATGACCTATTGGCGTTAGACGAATGGAAAAATTTCTCCAGGGCTGCTGAGGTTCGCAGCGTGACTCAGTCCGCGCTGTCACGCCGGATAAGGTCACTGGAGGATTGGGTGGGGGTCGAGTTGGTTGACCGAAGCACGTATCCAGTTCAACTAACCACAGCCGGGGTTGCCTTCTGCAAGGAAGGTCGAGAAGCGATGGCGGGATTGATGAAACTGAGGTCTGCTCTGAGGGACGCAGAACGGATGCCTGGGAGATCGATTCAGATCACCGCTGGCCACAGCCTCTCAATGACGTTCCTTCCAAAATGGCTCTCCAAATTCCAAGCTCACAGTGATCAGTTCAACGCGCGCGTCGTTGCGGCCAACATCCATGATGCGGTGGTCGCCCTCGAAGAAGGCAGTTGTGACCTGATGATCACCTATCACCATCCTCAAGCCCCCATCCTCCTGGATCCTGCGTACTTCAGAAGCCTAACCCTGGGTCACGAAACCTTCATGCCAGTGTCAGCGCCAGCGGCGGACGGCAGACCCAAATACCAGCTTCCAGGCCGCAGTTCAGCGCCGGTGCCCTACCTCGCCTACACTGCTTCGACCTTTCTTGGGAAGGTCGTAGACACCCTGATAGCGGGTACAGGTGTGCCTGTCGCATTGGAGCGCTGCTACGAAGCAGATATGGCCATGTTGCTTATGCGCATGGCTGTCGAGGGCTACGGAATCGCCTGGCTACCGCAAAGTGCCGTACAGGAAGAGCTTTCGCGAGGGCGTTTGATTCAAGTCGGTGGCAGCACTTGGAGCACGGAGTTGGAGATCCGCTCCTACTCAGCTGTGCAGAACGACAATCCAACCATGCGCGGACTGTGGGAGGCTCTGGAAAGCTTCCAGAACGCAGTCCACCAGTGACCTGTTGATCCGCTGAGCTCATCAAGTTGGCCCAGGTGCAAAGACACTTCTTCGTGGATGAGACCTGCCTGGGCAGCTTAGACCCTCTCCTTCCCCCTGTTTTCCTCTCTCGTTCGCCCGGACGACCTGACAGCCCTACATGCCCTGTCCCTGAGAGTGCTGGCGACTCTCAGTGGTAACTGGATCGCCTGAGGCAACAGGATCCAACGCTTCGACTAACTGCCCCTCTATCACTCGAATTCGCGCCTCATCGATTGCCGCCTGGGCAAACCGGAAACGCAGAGCCTTTCGGGCGCTTTTTCCGGTAATCGCAAGCCGCGAAAATAACGAAAGACGGCAATAAAGTGAAAAATAATGCTTGAATGCGTCTCTCGTCTGGGTATAGCCTGCTGAAACCGGAAAACAAAAGCCCAATGGGAGACGAAAAATGAAGATCAGCCTGTTGCAAGAAGGCGAAACCATGCAAGGCGTGAGCGTTGCTCAGCGTTATCAGGAAATGATCGCTGAGGCGTGCCTGGCCGATAAGCTTGGTTTCTATGCCTGGGGCACCTCAGAGCAGCACTTCAACCCACCAAAATTCACGGTGTCGGCGCCTGAAGTGCTGTACGCCGCCATTGCAGCCCAGACCAAAGACATCAAGCTGCGCACCATGTGCGCAGTAATGCTCCAGTGGAACCATCCAATCCTGGTGGCTGAGCGCACTTCTACGCTGGATATTGTCTCGAACGGCAGGGCCGAGATTGCCACCGCGCGTTCCAACAACCTGGTCACGCTGGATGCTTTCGGCGTTGATCCGAGCACCACGCGTGCGCAGTGGGAAGACGGTATGGAAGTCCTCATCAAGGCCTTTGCTGATGAGACGCTCCAGCACAATGGGCCGATCTGGAACATTCCGCCCCGCACTGTTGTTCCTCGCCCACTGCAGACCCCGCACCCTCCGATTTACGTTTCGGCATCGAGCCTCCAGACCCACAGCAACGCAGGTGAGCGTGGCATTGGCGTGTTGAGCTTCGAAAACTACTTCGGGTTCGATTACCTGCAAGAGTGCATCGACGCCTACCGCTCCGGGCTCGCGACTCACAAGAGCAGTGTCCCGCGCCGAACCGAGCAAGCCGGCCTGTACGTAGCAACGGCGTTCTGTGATACCACTCGCGCGCGTGCCGTTGATATCGCTCGTGACGTAACGACGAGCTACTTCAAATTCATCATCGACCTGTACGCCCCTCTCGGTAAGAAGGGCTCTTACGAGTACCTGGACGGACGCATGCTGCGCTTGCTGGAGCATGAAGGCGACATGGACTTCCTGATCTCCGAGACCCCATCAGTAATGGTCGGTGATCCGGATGACTTCATCAAACGCATCCGTCAGCTCCAGCAGATGGGGATTGACGAAATCCTGTTGCGCATCGATGGCATTCCTCATGAGGACATCATGCGCTCGATCGAACTGATCGGTCGCGAGGTGATGCCAGCCATCAATGGAGGTGCGAAATGAGCCAGGCTCAGTTGCAGCAGCCCCTTGAGATGCCAGATATCGACCTGCAGGTTTTCAAGGAGGCGATGGCAGATTTTCCAGCAGCAGTCACAGTTATCACGACCTGGGATGACGAAGGCCATCCCGTGGGTGCCACCCTGTCCGCTGTCTCCTCGCTCTCGGCGACCCCACCCATGATGTTGGCGTGCTTTGACCGCAAATCGAAGACACTGGAATGCCTCACTCGGGGGAAGCCGTTTTTGATCCATGTGCTGGGTGCAGGACAAGAGCACCTGGCGATGCTGTTCGCCGGCAAGAGCACCGACAAGTTTGATGGCATCGCGTGGAAGTCGGGCGAACTGGGTCTGCCAACACTCCCGGGCGCGGCGTGCACACTGGCGTGTGAAGTCGCCGATGTTCTCCCGGGCGGGGATCACCTCATCGTTACCGGCTGCATCCGGCACATTTCGCATAACACGCAGCAGATGCCGCTTCTGTATCACCGCCGCAAGATGTTCGCCGTTCCACAAGCGGCCGCACAGCCATGAAGCGGGTCGTCGTGGTCTACGAGTTGCCGTCAAACCCAACTGAGTTTGAGCGCCACTACCGTGGCGTTCACATCCCACTCGTGAAGAAAATGCCAAACCTCGTCGCCCTCGAAGCCAGTATCAGTGGCTCGGCCAGCGCGCCACACGAGTGGCACACCGTCGCGATCATGACCTTCCGCAACCAGGCTGAACTTGATGAGTCCTTGGCGTCCCCTGAGGGAGTTGCGGCGGTTGAGGATGTCTCTCGCTTCGCCACGGGCGGCTGCAGGATCTTCACCTGCGAATTCGAAAGCTACTAACAATTAGAGTGAGGCCTTGCCATGAATTTACCACTGGATCCTTTGAAGCACCTGAGCCCTACCGTTCAGGCGTTTCTCAAGCAACCCATGAAGCTGATGATCGACAACCAGTTCGTGGATGCTTGTGAAGGGAAGGTTTTCCAGACCTTCGACCCCGCGACCAGTCAGCTCATAGCAAATGTTTCTGAAGCGGGTATTGCAGACGTCGAAGTTGCTGTTGCTTCCGCTAATCGTGCACTTGTAGGCCCGTGGGCAAAGATGCTGCCTAAAGACCGCGAAGCGGTCATCCATAGGCTTGCAGCCCTCATCGAGAAACATGGCGACGATCTGGCTCAGATCGAGAGCCTGGACAGCGGCAAGCCTGCCGCCCAGATTCGAGCCGTGGACGTCGAGCTTGCTATCGGTGCGCTTCGATACAATGCAGGCTGGCCAACCAAGCTCCACGGCCAGACTATTCCCGTAAGTGCACCTGATATGCACGTCTATACCCGACGCGAACCGCTGGGGGTAATTGCTGCCATCGTGCCGTGGAACTTCCCCCTGTGCCAAGCTTGCTTCAAGCTGGCTCCGGCGCTCGCTGCAGGCTGCACCGTCGTACTGAAGCCTGCCGAGCAAACCCCGTTGTCGGCACTATTCCTCGCGAAGCTTGCCATCGAAGCCGGCCTCCCTCCGGGTGTGCTCAACGTGCTACCTGGCTTCGGAAAAATTGCAGGCCAGGCTCTTGTCGAACACCCTGGCGTTGCGAAGATCGCGTTCACCGGCTCTGAAGCGGTGGGCAAGCATATCGTCAGAACTGCCGCCAGTGACCTCAAGCATGTCTCGATGGAACTGGGCGGGAAGAACCCGAACGTGATCTTCGCCGATGCTGACCTCGACAAGGCGGCGGCTACGGCAGCAATGGCAATCTTCTTCTACTCCGGTCAAGTCTGCGCAGCGGGCTCTCGTTTGATGGTGGAGCGCAAAGTTTACGAGCGCGTACTCGAAACGGTGATGGCAGAAACCGCCAAGCTCAAGCTGGGGCATGGTTTGGCTCCGGACACTGCCTTGGGGCCGCTGATTTCCGCCGATCAATTTGCACGGGTTAGCGGATTCGTTGAGCGCGCTAAGGCCGAAGGTGTCGAATGCGTGATGGGTGGTAACAAGGCAGGAGGCGCGCTTTCTGACGGCCACTTCCTGGAGCCGACGATTCTGGTGAATGCTTCGGATAGCCGTGAGGTCGTGGTTGACGAAATCTTTGGGCCGGTGCTGGTCATCCAGACGTTCGAGACCATTGATGAACTCACCACCCGGGCCAACAATACCGGCTTTGGTCTCTCTGCTGGGGTCTGGACAAGAGACGTGGGCAAGGCCCACCAGGTCGCTGGAGCACTGCAGGCTGGTACCGTCTGGATCAACACCTACGGCAACTTCGACTGTGCAGCCCCCTGGGGTGGATACAAACAGTCTGGCTATGGTCGCGATAACGGAGCTGAAGGCATCGAGAAATTCCTTCAGACCAAGACCGTCTGGACGAACTGCAACTGATCAGCGTGCGTTGCTCCTCTGAAGAGCCTGAGGGGTTCTTCAGGCAATCCGTCACCCTCTTTAGCCGACCAGAAGGTCGGCTTTTTTTCGGATTCAGATTTTGTCGGAGCCTAGTCGCTTATACAGGAGGTCGATGTAGGGGAAGCTTTCGATCCGCTCGATGCCCTCCACCATTCGCAATTGATCATCGATGAGCTCGAACAGGGCGTGCCTGGAGGGACAGACCACTTCAACGAACAAATCGAATCGGCCGGCGCAGATGGTGATGTAGGAGACTTTTTCGATCGCACGCAAGCGCTCAGCAACATCCTTGACCCGAACGCCGGGTCGCACGGTGATAGCCGTCCATGCGAGGGCTCGATCTTCAAGGTTCATTGGGCTGGTGATCGCCATGATATTGAGCAGCCCAGACTCAAGCAGAACATTTAGCCGGCCCCTGACCTGGGATTCCGAAATGCCGAGGGCCACAGCGATATTCTTCAAAGGCGCTCGGCCATCGTGGCTGAGTTCGCGCACAATCTTCTTGTCGACCTCGTCCATTTCCTTGCTCACCACCCCATGAGGCTGAGCTGCCGGCGGACGCCCGAAGAATTGCGCGCGCTGGTAGAAGACGCTGTAGTAAGGGAATACCTCAATGCCCTTAACGCCGTGCAGTACTGCCACCTCCTTGTAGAGGACATGCTGCATGCGCGCCATGTCGGTGCAGATAATCTCTACAACGATGGAGAAACGTCCCGTTGTGGTGACTACGTAATCGACATCTGCGATTTTGATCAACGCCTCAGACACTTCTGGTGCCGAGCAAGAGAGATCAAGGGTGATCCCAACCAATGCACCTGCTTGATACCCCAGAGACGCCGGATCCGTCAGCGCGACGATCTGGATGACGTTCTGCTCCAGCAACTGATGTACACGGTTGCGGACAGTGCGCTCTGAGATGTCCAACTCTCGGGCGATGGCTACAAAGGGACGTCGGCCATCCTCCTGCAGATGGGCAATGATTTCTCGATCAGTGACGGACAACAGCTGCTCTGAAAGCGGGCCTTGTCCTTTAGGCTGAAGTCGTGTGATGACGGGCGCTTCGTTCAGATCGGCAGTGTTCATATACTCAGCAGGTCTAGGGGGCAGGTGCGGGTATTATCCACCCCCTAGTTGAATGGGCAAGTACTAGGCTTCCACCTCACCCGCCAGTACCTCGACGACTTCCAAGTCAAACCCAGCCAGCCCGAGGAACTTGGCTGGAGACCCCATGTTCCTGAGCTTTCGTACGCCCAGATCCTGGAGGATTTGAGCGCCTGTGCCCAACTCGGCATAGGTGCGTGAATGGGCGCGCTGAGATTTGCGGTTTGGCTTTGAAAGCTGGGGAACACGCTCCAGTAACTCCTGAGACGACTCATGGGTGGCCAAGACCACCACTACACCCTCTCCTTCGGCGGCTACTTTCTCTAGCGCACTCCAGAGCGTCCAACTGCTCGGTGTAGAGCAATCTGCGCCCACAAGATCGCAGAGAGGATCAATGACATGCACCCTGACCAGCACGGGCTCATCACCAGTCGGCTTACCCATGACCAATGCCATGTGAACACCACCCTCGACAACATCTTCGTAGGTGACTAGGCGGAAGTTACCGTGAACCGTGGGCAGCTCACGCTCACCGATGCGAACCACGGTACGCTCGGTCGCCAATCGATAGTGGATGAGATCAGCAATCGTCCCAATTTTGATGCCGTGCTTCTGAGCAAACTGCTCCAGGTCTGCGCGTCGGGCCATGCTTCCGTCATCATTCATGACCTCCACGATAACCGATGCGGGAGTCAGCCCTGCGAGGCGCGCAAGGTCGCACCCAGCTTCGGTGTGACCCGCCCGGGTCAGTACACCACCATCCCGAGCCTGGACAGGGAAGATGTGGCCAGGCTGTACCAAGTCGCTGGCCTTCGCTCCGGGCCGCACTGCCGTTAGTACCGTATGAGCACGATCTGCCGCTGAAATCCCTGTCGTCACACCCTGTGCGGCTTCGATCGACATGGTGAAAGCGGTGGAGAACACCGCCCCGTTGTTCGGCACCATTTGCTTGAGCTCCAGCCGAGTGCAGTGCTCTTCAGTCAGGGTAAGGCAGATCAAGCCGCGCGCCTCCCTGGCCATGAAATTGATCATCTCCGGCGTGCACAGCTCCGCCGCGAGCAGCAGATCACCTTCATTTTCACGGTCTTCGTCGTCCACCAAAAGCACGGGCTTGCCCTGGCGAACATCCTTAATGATTTCTTCGATTGTGTTGAATAGCATGTTATCGCTCTTGTTTTAGGAGATTGATCGGGGTTGTGCTACTGCAGGCAGGCTTCGAAAGAGCTGCGCAAGGCGTCGGAATCAAGGTTTCGACCAATGAAGACGAGTTTGCTGGTGCGTGGCTCATCGTCCTGCCAGCGCCGCTGAACGTCGCCGTCAGCCATCGCCTGCACGCCCTGGAACACAAACCTGCGAGGCTCGTGGGTCAGCGCTAGAACCCCCTTGTATCGCAACAGATCCTCTCCGTACTCGCGCTGCAAGGCCTGTATGAACCCCATGAATCGGTCTGGCACCACCTCCTTGTCAGTGGTCAGAGACACGCTCACGACATGCTGATCGTGACGATGCAGCAGCACAGGAAACCGGTGGTCAGCACCTGTGATTTCCAGATCCTTCAAGCTGTATGCGCTGAAGCCAGACAGTAATCCCACGTCGACCGCGCAATGGCTCGTTCTAAACTGCTTGGCTGAAGGACTGAGTTTGCGAAGCAGGGCATCAACGGATTCAGCGTCGTCATCACAAAGCTGCTCAATCTTGTTCAGTAGCACGACGTCAGCGAAGGCAAGCTGCTGGACGATTTCCGGATGGCGTTTCCAGTAGCCTTGGATGTGGGCGCCATCGACTACACAGACCACCGCGTCGAGCACCAGCTCATCGTTCAGGTCATCGTCAAGCATGAAGGTTTGTGCAATCGGCGCAGGATTCGCGAGGCCCGTTGTCTCGATGATCAACGCATCGAAGCCACCCTTTTCGAGCAGAGCTTCCAGGCTCGACAAGAGATCCCCCCTCACTGAGCAACACAAACACCCATTGCTCAATTGGATGACCTGCTCGTCCCTGCTCTCGATCAATTCGGAGTCGATCCCAAGCTCAGCGAACTCGTTGACGATAACGGCGTAACGCCTCCCCCTGGGATCCGCAAGCATCTTGCTCAACAAGGTGGTCTTGCCCGCTCCCAGATAGCCCGTCAGTACCGTGACCGGAATTTTCATCGTGTCGGCTCCATCAGCTGGTCGTGCAGTGCTGTCGCTCGGCAGCACGCCGACCGACAGGGGAAAAAGACATTGACATCCCCTTTCGTTGCTGATTATGTAGCATCTCGTTAAGAAAAAAAACAAAAGCGGAATTTAAAAGATTGGAAAAAGTTTTTTCCGTAGCTGACCGGTGGATAGTGCTGTGGTATCCGCCTTCGCGTTAGCCTTTTTGAACCTCCGCAGTGGAGACGTAACGATGATTGAGAGAGAGGCACCGCCCGAGAGGATCCTTCTTGGCGGTAAGGTGATTACCATGAGCCCGGATGCTGACTCGCAGGCTGAAGGGGTAATCATCAGAGGTGACAGGATCGTGAGGCTGATTCGCCGTGATGAGGTCGATCAGTTCCGCACTGAGAACACTGTCGTCACAGACCTTGGCAATCGCACCCTCATGCCCGGGTTCGTAGATGTCCATGCTCATGCGGAAGTCGTGTGCAGGACGACTTTCAACACCATCGATTGCCGTGCGCCGGAGTGCTCCTCAATCGCTGACGTCTGCAGCTTGTTTGCGAAAGCACGAGACGAGCGTGCTCCAGGCGAATGGATCGTTGGCCAAGGCAACCTGTTCTTTGATCGCAAACTCAAAGAAGGCCGTTTACCGAGCAAAGCCGAATTAGATGCCGTCAGTACTGAGCACCCCATCGCTATACGCGCCGGGGGGCACATCACCGTACTCAACAGCAAGGCTTTGGAAGTCGCTGGCATCGACAGAGATTATGTGGCGCCCGAGTTCAGCGTCACCGGCCTTCCTATCGTCGAGCGCGACGACAATGGCGACCCTACAGGGGTAGTCAAGGAAATGGATACGTTACTCCCCTTCCCTGGCTGCGATCGTGCAACCCTCAAGAGCGCACTCAAGGAAGGTCTGTTCGATTACTTCACCCGGTTCGGCGTTACAACAATCGGAGAGATCTCTGAGACCGTCGAGGGCATCCAGTGCATGGATGAGATGGCCTGTGAGGGAACACTGCCCGTGGCGATGCGCGTCTATATCTGGGCGCCGGGCACCATGGAGCTCGATGATGCCTGTAACTGGCGGAGCAAATTCGAGCTAAAGGCATCCGAGCACATGATCCGCATGCAAGGCATTAAGCTCTTCGCAGACGGCGGATTCTCGGCCAAAAGCGCTGCTGTCAGCTGCCCATACCTTGGGCTGAATGGCCAATGCGGCGAGATCGCATTTCCTAAGTACTTTTTCCGTCGTGCCTACGAGCAGTCCCAGAAGAGTGGGCTACAGCTGGCAGTCCACGCGAACGGTGATCGAGCTCAGGAGTGGCTGTGTGAATTAGTCCAGTCCATGGGGGGCGCCAGCAGCGGTCGCACGCGCATGCGAATCGAGCACGCAGGCAACTTCATGCCTAGGCAGAAAACCATGGAGGCCTGGGCAACAGCCGGCATCATCCCAGTACCCCAGCCGGTGTTCATCTACACCTTCGGGGAGTACTTCCCTGATTACCTCGGTGATACCGGTCGCATTGGACGTTTCCCGTTCAAAGACCTGATTGCTCAAGGATGGCGACTGTCGGGTAGCTCTGATGTCTGGATCGGCTCGGAGCGAGAGGCTACAAATCCCCTCTTCAGTGTCTGGTGCTGCGTAAAGCGGGAGACCTACTCCGGTAACTACATCGATCCAGAGCAAGCAGTCACGCTGGAACAGGCCCTTCGCATGCATACCCTTGATGCCGCTGCGACCATGGGCGAAGACGATATCAGAGGAAGTATTACTCCAGGCAAACTTGCCGACATTATCGCGCTTGACCAAGATCCCTTTGAAGTTCCCGTTGATGATCTTAGAAAAATAAAAGTGGAATACGTACTCACACAAGGACGTACGGCTCTTAACCTTACCTGTTAACTGCCAATTCGGCCGACCAGTAATGGTCGGCTCTCACAAGAAAAGGTTGCAGGAGATTTAGAAATGCGTGCATTACCGATCGAACTCGAAAGAAGAATTAGTTTGCTGGAGCAAGAACAAAATCAAGGATCGGATTTTGATTCCGTTGCATGGTTTTGGCTCGTTGCGTTGGGCGTAGTATTCCCCGCAGCCGTTGCAGCGTGGGGGTGGGCATGAGCAAGCAACATACGTTAGACGTTGCTGCGGACACATCCGCATGGCCATTACTACCAGCTGAACGAGTCTGGGGCAGTTGGCAGTTGTTGATTGCTCTGACGACGGCCGGCGCAGCAACCTGGTGCTACATCATTGGCGAATACGTTGGCTATTATCTGAATTTCAAGCAGGGGTTTGCAGCACTCACCGCTGGCTGTATGTTTGGGATGTTGATCACTGTGCTCGCAGCCTTGCCCATTTGTTGTCGATTTGGTGTTGACTCGATCGCATCCAGCAAGCCGGCGTTTGGCTCTAGGGGTTGGATAATCCCTGCAACTTTGCAATTCCTTTCGATCCTTGGCTGGAACTGCTTGCTGCTCATTTTCTTTGGGAAGTCGGCGGCTCAGTTCTTTGTCGCGGTCGGTCTTGCTACGCCGGATCAGAGTGGAATCATTGAACCCTGCGCAACCCTGTTCGCCTGTGTGCTGGTCATGCTCTTGCTGATAAAAGGCTCTGGTGGGGTCGACAAAGTCGCCAAGATTCTCGTCGCTCACGTGTTCGTCGGCATATGGATGCTCTACATCATTGTCAACGAGCGCTGGGAAGACCTGTCCATGGCCAAGCCTGTGTACGCCTCCCCCGATCCGCTGTGGAACTTTGTGACAGGCCTGGAGCTCGGCATTGCGTCATCTCTGTCTTGGTGGCCCTACGTCGGCGCCATGTCACGGATGGTTCCTAATGGAAGAAAAGCTGCCGTCCCAGCGTTGATTGGTCTGGGAGGATCGGTTGCCGCGCTGAGCTTGATTGGTGTTGCCGGCGTTCTCGTGCTCAAGGTATCGGATCCATCGGAATGGTTGCGTACGGTGGGCGGGCCAACCTATGCGATCATTTCCCTTGCGTTTGTGACCGCTGCGAACCTGGGCACCGCCGTAGCAGGTATCTACTGCTCGGCCCTGGGGCTGCGTCACTACAAAAAATTCGAGCAAATCTCATGGAAGGTCTTGCTGGTGGTGGTGATTACACCTATAGCCATTATTGGCCTAGCCATTCCTAACTTGTTCTTCAGCAACTTCTCCACCTTCTTAGCATTCATTGGCGTAGGGTTCGCGCCTCTGTGTGGCATTCAAATCATTGACTACTACTTGCTGCGTCGGGGCAAGATCAATGTTCGCGGTCTGTTTGACGAAAGCGAGCCCAGCTACCGATACTGGAAAGGCTTCAATCCAGCCGCTGTGCTTGGCATGATTGCTGGTATTGGCACCTACATTTACGTCCTGAACCCGCTTACCTACACGTCCAACTACCCTTACCCGCTGGTTCCAGCCTCTGTTCTGGCCGCTGGCGTAGCAAGCCTTGTTTTCCTGATTGTTACTCGGATCATTGTTATCCCTTCTGGCAAAGGCGGCTATGACCACTCAGAGAAAACCTTGCAGCCTGAAGAGCACACTACCCCTCAGATCTAATTAAGCGCAAAGCCCGCCACTCCAAGTGGCGGGCACACTGCATTTCAATACATTCGGAGGTTGCATGACTGGTATTACCGTTGATTTGATTGATGAAATCGTTGAAGCATTTAATCGGCACGACATCGAAAAAATTCTCACTTATTTCAGTGATGATGGTGAGATGGTCAGCGCAAGTGGCAACCAAGGTCGTGGATCAAGTTTCAAAGGTAAAGAAAGCATTGAGGCCGCACTGCGATCGCGGTTCACGGCCTGCCCAGATATCCAGTGGGTGGATGGGAAAACTGGGTTTATGGCAGCAAAGCCGTATCAGAGTTCCGGGTCGTCGCCAATCTTCCAGATGGGAGCAAGCTCAACACGCTTGGTTGCGATCTGTGGGAATTTGCAAATGGGAAAATCGTAAAAAAGAACACGTACTACAAACAGTAGTTCATGTGCGCAGGCGCAAACTGGCCCACAAGGGGGCCAGTTCGTGGTTCATGACAAAAAATGCACGCCCACGCTGTGTCAGCCGCGATGACGATTGCGGAAATAAGCTACAAGGCCTGCTGTGGATGCGTCATCACCGGGCTCTGCGCCTTGACCTAGTAATTGTTCATAGACGTTCTTGCCAAGCTCTTTGCCCAATTCCACTCCCCATTGGTCAAAGGAGTTGATCCCCCATACCACACCCTGGACGAATACCTTGTGCTCATAGAGCGCCACTAGGGCACCGAGCCGATTCGGGCTGATCATGTCCATGACCAGCGTGTTACTCGGACGGTTGCCAGGAATTACTTTGTGAGGGGCAAGCCGTTGCACCTCACCCTCTGTCATCCCCTTCGCTCGCAATTCAGCTTCGGCCTCGGCTTGAGTCTTGCCAACCATCAGTGCCTGGCTCTGGGACAAACAATTGGCGTATAGCCATTGCTGGTGATCTGCAACCGGATTGTGGCTCACCACTGGAACGATGAAGTCCGCAGGAATAAGAGGGGTGCCTTGGTGCAAAAGCTGATGGTAAGCATGCTGCCCGTTACATCCAACACCTCCCCAGATCACAGGGCCAGTTGTGCAGGTAACGGGCCGACCGTCACGCTGGACGCTCTTGCCATTCGACTCCATATCCAGTTGCTGGAGGTGCTTCACAAAATTTCGCAGGTAGTGGTCGTAAGGCAGGAAAGCGTAGGTCTGGGCGCCCCAAAAATTGTGATACCAGATGCCCAGCATCGCGAGGATGACCGGCATGTTCTCCTCGAATGGCGCCTCCTGGAAATGCCGATCCATTGCGTAAGCCCCGGCCAGCATATCCTTGAAATTCGACATCCCAATTGCGAGCGCAATGGGTAGCCCTATTGACGACCACAGCGAGTAACGGCCCCCTACCCAATCCCACATCGGAAAGACGTTTTTCTCGCGGATGCCAAAATCGACCGCCGCCTGGCGGTTACTGGTGACGGCAATGAAATGCCGATACAGCCGCTCACTACTCCCTCCTTTCGCCAGATACCATTCGCGCGCGGCTTGGGCATTTTTCAGGGTTTCCAGGGTGCCAAAAGTCTTGCTGGTGATGATGAAGAGCGTGGTTTCAGGATTGAGCCGCGCGGTGAGCTCACAGAATTCACTGCCATCGATGTTCGCCAGGTAGTGACACCGCACGCCTGACTGATGTGTGTACGGTAGGAGAGCCTCAGAGACCAGTTGCGGCCCTAAGTAGGATCCGCCAATGCCGATGTTCACCACATCGGTGATAGCTTTATCACTGTACCCGCGCCAGAGCTGATGATGAATGCGACCGACGATGTCGGTCATCTGCGCGAGTGCAGCATGGACGTCATGCATGACGTTATGCCCGCCGACTTCCAAAACCTCTCCAACCGGCCGACGTAATGCGGTGTGAAGAACTGGGCGTTTCTCCGACTGGTTAAACTGCTCCCCCTGGACTACCTGCTGGATCGCTTCGCTCACGCCTGTTTCCCGCGCAAGCTTGACCAGCAGCCTCCTTGTCTCGACGGAGATCAAGTTTTTCGAGTAGTCCAGGAACAGCCCGCAGCTGGAAAGTGAAAACTCTGAGAATCGCCCTGGGTCGGCACTGAAGGCTTCGCGCATCCTGAAACGATCCATTGCCTCACGATGGTGGGTGAGTGCTTGCCAGGCGGACAGGGAAGTAACGTCTGGAACATGGTGCTGTTGGAACATGGTTAGAGCTTCCTTCGAGGGGATAGATAGCGCCATGCTGAGCATGGGCCATTCGAAATCGATTCCTTGGCTTGAGCTAGAAGTCGCCGTACCAGCTATGCCCATCTCTTGCCATCAGGGCGATGCTTGCGGATGGCCCCCAGCTGCCGGCCTGGTATGGCCTAGGGCGATCGCCCTGTTGCTCCCATCCAGTAATCAGCTGGTCGCACCATGTCCAGGCATGTTCAATTTCATCTTTGCGTACAAACAGATTCTGGTTGCCCTGCATGACCTCCAGAATCAGCCGCTCGTAGGCGTCAGGGATTCGATTGCGACCCGGAGCGCTGGCTAGATTCAACTGAAGCGGCCCCCCTCGCAGTTGCATCCCTCTGTCCAGACCTTGCTCCTTGGTCATTACCTGAAGCTCGATGCTTTCGTTCGGCTGCAGGCGGATGATGAGCTTGTTACCCACCAGAGGGCGCTGAGCGGGAGCGAAGATGTAGTGAGGTGGTGCTTTGAAATGGAGGACAATCTGTGACTGCTTCTCTGACATCCGCTTACCCGTCCGCAGGTAAAACGGCATACCTGCCCATCGCCAATTTCGCACCTCAACTCGCATCGCAACGAATGTCTCGGTATCGCTTTCGGCATTCGCATTCTCTTCTTCCAGGTAGCCCGGCAATACTCGCCCCAACGAATTACCTGCAACGTACTGCCCACGAACGACGCTGTCGCTCAACTGCGCAAGCCCAACTGGAACCAGCGCTTTGAGTACCTTCACTTTTTCGTCCCGAATGCTGTCTGCGGATAGGTCGCTCGGGGGATCCATGGCGATCAGGCACAGTAGCTGGAGAAGATGATTCTGGAGCATGTCTCGCAACTGCCCGGCTTTGTCGAAATAGCCCCAACGCCCCTCAATACCGACCTCCTCGGCCACGGTGATCTCGACATGCGAAATGTGGTGTTGATTCCACTGGGTCTCAAACAAGCTATTGGCAAACCGCAGAGCCACGAGGTTCTGCACGGTTTCTTTGCCCAGGTAATGGTCGATCCGATAGGTACGATCCTCGGGGAAAAACTTCGCGACCGCCTCGTTGACAACGCGAGAGGATGCGAGGTCGTGACCGATCGGTTTCTCCAAGACTACCCTGGTACGCTCGGCTAGCCCGGCGCCTGCCAACCCTGCGCAGATTCCACCGTACAAGAATGCCGGCGTGGCGAAGT
This sequence comes from Pseudomonas sp. NPDC089996, assembly GCF_044748405.1. Lineage (NCBI taxonomy): Bacteria > Pseudomonadati > Pseudomonadota > Gammaproteobacteria > Pseudomonadales > Pseudomonadaceae > Pseudomonas > Pseudomonas sp. NPDC089996. The sequence goes on from NZ_JBIVGA010000010.1 coordinate 128,124, forward strand.
AGGCGATCAACTGACCACCCTCACCTAGTCGGTCTGCCAACTGTCCATAGTCGTGCTGCTGAGTGAAATCCAGGCACTGATACGCAATGCGATCAATCAAGCGCCCAATGACTTCATCGTCTTGCTCGTGCAGAGGCACGTGATTGCGCAGTTGCTCAACGATCCGGTTGACCTGAATTAGCCCATCGCCTGCACTGGAATCTAGGGCGAGCACGCGGATTTCAGCACTGAGCAAGGCGGTACGATCGAGCTGATAGAGCGCAGGGAATAGCTTGCGCAGGGCGAGATCGCCCAGTGCACCAAAGATCATCAAGGTGCAGGGTTCAACTGTCATAGTCTTCATAATGAATCATCATGGAAGCAGTCATGCCGTAGCAGGAGTCTGCCTAGGCGAGATAGCAGCGCCTCTGGGGATCGAGGTCAGGCACGAAAAGGTGCCGACCTCAATCTCAGGCTCAGTGGGCCGCCTGGGTACGAAGCGACGCTTTTTGATCGGGTCGGGTAAGACCAGGTTGCTCGACTTTGATGAAGCAAGTCAGGACGAAAGCCAGGAGATACAAGCCGGCGAACGTCCAAACAACAGCAGCAGCTCCCCAAAGTGCCATGATCACCCCCACCAGACCTGGCGCCATGAAGTGACTCAGCCCCGCCGATAGATTGTGTGCAGAAACCGCTGCACCCTTGTGTTCTGGCTCCAGAGCTGGGAACAAGGCAGACATGGGAACAAAGCCGGATATGGTTACACCCAAGAGTGCGGACACGCTCATTCCTACCCATACGTTGCCTTTGAACATTTCTGGCAGGTAGAAAAAGGCCAAGGCCGATGCAGCGCATCCCAGACAGCCGACAACGCGGACAACTTTCAGCCAGCCGATCCGGTCACCTACATTGCCCCACAGGACGTTCGTGAAAACCGCAGTGACGCTGAGCATTGCCCAAATTCGCAGCCACTGCTCGATGGTGTAGCCAAACTCGTCCGTAAACACCAACGGCATGAAAACCACAAAACCGAACAGCGAAAGCTGATTGATGACCCTGACGATCACGGCCAGGGTGACATTGCGATTGGAGTAAAGGATGGTGATGGCTTTGGAGAGCTCACTGAGCTTTTTGCGCGGCATTCGAGGCGCCGAGGCGCCTCGTACACCCATTTTGAGAAACACCAACACCACACCAGACAATGCTACCCAGGCAAGCGCCATCCACAGCGTGCCCATGTAGCCAAGGATCGGAATGGTAATACTGGGGATGAATGATCCGAACACGCCCAGCCCTAAAGCAAACATTGTCCAAAACCAGCCCATGGCTGAGGCCATCCGCTCGGGAGAAACCACCATGGTGATCCATACGACAAAGCCGTAGATGAACATGGGATAGCTGATACCCCGAATGCCGTAGGCTGCGAGCATAACTGCGAAGTTCTTCTCCGCGAGGCCAAATGCTAGGAACATCACATGGAACAGGAGCCATAGGAAGACCCCTGCAAACATAAGGCGCTTGGGATGCCAGACTTCCGCCAAGACACCGGATAGCCAGGATGCAATCGCGACAGCCAATCCGTACACAACGAAGAGCAGCGAGGCTTGCTCCGCTGAGAACCCAATATCCACAACGTATCGAGACAGAAACGCTTGCTCAATGCCGTCACCGGTCATGAACAAGCCGACACCGAGGTATCCGAGCAGCAAGGTACTGGGCAAGCCAAAAAAGGAACGTGTTTGCATCGGTCTAACCCTCTTATTCTTGTGATTGAGGTGCAGCCGCAAACTGCTTATCAGGCTGTGCAGTTTTGAAAGATCTTCTATCGTGCGGGGTGTCTTACTTACCCAGCATTTACTGCCTGATGCCAGTGGCCCAAGCAGCTCTATCTTCACCTGATGAATCGACAGTGAGAGAAACGAGCAGCAGTCAACCTTCAGTAAGAAACCGAATCTGCGAAAGCAACATTCTATCATTCCACCAGGTAAAGAATTCGAGCGGCTAGGAGCGCGACTACGCGGCTATTTTTCGCATCGATTTGAAGCCACAAGCGCGGGCATACGAAGCAATGACATGGCGAACCGAATAGCGGAGCCAATCCAATGGGTCACTGCTGGTAAGCATCCCTGTGCGGCGAGCTTCATAGATCAAAGGCAGGTACTGGCTTATAAGCGGCTCACTGGGTGTGTTATGGCGGAGATTTTGCACCAGGCACTCGACCGCCTGGCAAACCTCAGGCTGCTGCCAGTAATAGCGGATTCGGTCGCTGTAGCTATACCTGCGAGCTAAACGCTGAGCGCGCTCATCCCCTTGGTAGTACCCGCTCCAGTGTTCAGGTGCATCAAGCATGCATTGTTCGAGCACCCGTCGCACATTGGACGATTTTTCATTCGAACAGAGAATTTCATCCTCAATCGCGCTGAGCGCGAACAATGCTTCACGCCATGCATAGGTGACCCCAGGCCCAACCTTCAGGATGGCGAAGTGATCTCTTACCAGGTGCGTCAACGCTTCCTCGGTCTGGTAGTCCGTGGAGTGAGCCTCGAACACCATACCTGGAAACTGGAGGATGGAATTGCTCAGTGCCTGAGCCTCCAACGGCTGATAATCAATCACGTCTTGATCATCAAACTCCACGCCTGGCTGGGTGACCAGGGCCACTACTCGCTCAAAAGCCGAGCCGAGCCCCTGCTCCAGGAACACTTGACGGTGTGATTCATAGGTATCCGCCACAGCGGCGATTTCGGTCACGGCCAACGCTTCACTCTCACCGTGGTGGCTTTGAGCTCCGCCAGGAACCGGTACTTCAGTACCGATCACATAGCGTGGCATTTGCTGCTCACTGCGACCCAGCGCTCTCGCAGTTTCTTCTGCTGCGGCACAGAGGCGTGCCGCGCGTGTTGCGATAGTCAAAACCGACAATGGTGTGGGGTCGTCTGCGCAGGCCATGCTGGCATCGAGATGAAGCTTGCTGAAACCTGCCCGAACGTAGTGCTTGATGAGCTCCTCAGCTTTTTCCATTGCCAGGGCTGCAGGCTCATTACGCCAAGGGTTGGGCCCCAGGTGATCACCGCCAAGCAATAGACGGTTCAAGGGGAATCCAACCTCGTTGGCGAGGTCACGTACCTTGGCGATAAAGTCGTCAGGACGCAAACCGGTATAGCCACCGAACTGGTTCACCTGGTTGCACGTGGCCTCAATCAGCAAGGGTGAGTCATCTTCAAGAGCCTGCTCCATCGATGCTCGCAAGACTTCCTCATGCGCAGAACATATCGAGTAGATCCCACACTGCCGACCCTGCCGGTTTTGCTCGACTAACCTTTCCAAAATGGAAGCGTCCGCGTACTGCTCAAGCGATCTGGCGGTCATTGCGCAAATCCTCCTGCAAGAAAGCATTCAGTTGATCTGGTGTGCTGTTCCCTTCCATAGGGCCCAGACGGGTGACTGCCAGCGCACCGGCGGCGTTGGCCAAGTGAAGTGCCCGCTGTGGCTCGAAGCCCTGTGCGATAGCCGCCATGAAGGTTCCGCCAAAGCAGTCCCCTGCCCCTGTTGGATCAACCTCGGTGACGGGGAAGGGTTTGGCGTGAAGTGATTGGTTCCGGTCGATGTATCGACATCCACCGTTCCCTAGTTTGAGGGCTACCCATTCAAGCTGATCTCTCAGAAGGCATTGAGTGATGGCCTCTTCGAGTGACAGTCCCGGGTAAAAGAACTCAAGATCCGTCTCGCTCGGCAAGAAGACATGGCAGCGTTCGAATACCTTTCTGAGCGCTGCGGCCATGGGCTCGAACTGGAGCATCTCTACTCGAACGTTGGGATCGAACGACACCTTCACACCAAAAGCCTCAGCCTGGCTCAGAAGAGCGTCTACGGCCTTGATGGCGCCATCGTTGTTCAAGGTTGATCCCATAACATGGAGGTACTGACAGCCTTGAAGCACATCATCGCGGATGCTGTCGCGACTCAAGCGTCCAGAAGCACTGGCGGTAACGTTGAAGACAAAGCTACGGCTTCCGTCACTCGCATAGGTTACGAAAGCTGTCCCGGTGGGAAGAGGCTCGCGCTTGACGCACTCCACATCTACTCCGGCCTGGACTAGGCGATCCTGAATGGCATCGCCAAACGCGTCAGCTCCCAGGTGGCCGATGTACTTGACACGAGCCCCTTGACGAGCGGCCTGGTCGGCAAAGATGACTGGCGCCCCGCTTGGGAATGGGCCACGGAAGCTCCCCGGCTCATGCAAACGCTGATCTATCCGCTCAGCCATGAATTCAGCCAGCATTTCGCCAAAAGCGACGATATGGATCATGGTGTTCTCCGCCTTAGCTCATCCAGTTTCCACCATCTACATTCAGCGTTTGTGCTGTGACGTAGTTCGAGGCTGCTGACGCGAGGAAAATGGCAGCCCCAATGAAGTCATCGGGAACGCCCATCCGCCCCATCGGCACAGCCTCACCGACCTCACGTTTCTTCTGGCCAACTTCCTTGCGTTCATACTTGGCAAAAAGGGCATCAACCTTGTCCCACATTGGGGTATCGACAACACCGGGAGCGATGCCGTTAACGTTGATGCGATGCTTAGCCAGCGCCAGCGCGGCAGATTGGGTGTAGCTGATCACTGCTGCCTTGCTGGCACAGTAGTGGGCCACGAGTGCTTCCCCCCTACGTCCAGCCTGCGAAGCCATATTGATGATCTTGCCACCCTCGCCTTGTTCCACCATCTGACGCGCAACCGCCTGCATCAGGAAGAACATGCTGCGCACGTTCACCGCGAAGAGACGCTCATAGCTGTCCCAGGAATCCTCTAGCAGTGGCCCCATATCAAAAACCGCCGCATTATTCAGCAGGATGTCTACCCGGCCGAACCGCTCCACAGCAGCATCGACGACCTGCTGGATGCTGGCCCGCTCGGATAAGTCCACGGTCAGAGCTGACAGCGAATCACGTTCGCCTGCAGTGAATGCCTCCAGCAGCTCTGATTCAGGTTTGACGTCTACCAGTAGGCATTTAGCGCCTTGAGCAACGTAGCCCTTGGCTATCGCCATGCCGATACCGCTGCCTGCGCCGGTGACGATCGCAACCTTGTTTGCCAATTCCATGATTCGCCCTTCTCTTGTTCTTAGGTAAAATCGGTATGTGATTTACATTAGTTCAGCAGCGCTACAAATGCAAAGCTAAAATTTCCATTTTTCCTACCATGTATCATTGGCTGGCGGTTTTTTGACTTTTTGCGCTCAGCCTATCTATTTAAGCTATAGTGCGGCATACCCAGCGACTGGAGGCTGACTGAGTGTCGACGGCGAACAAGCAAGACCTGATGGCGAAGGTGGCATGGCTGTATTTTGTGGGTAACAAGACTCAACAAGAGATTGCCCAAAGCCTCAACATCTCTCGACCGACGATCAATCGCATGATCAGCCAAGCTACGGACTCTGGTCTTGTACAGGTGCGGATCAGCCATAGCACCCGGGATTGCCTTGAACTTGCCGAGACGCTCCAGCGGCGCTATGACCTCAGCTTGTGTGAGGTTGCGCCAACGCTGGATGGTGGTGAGAACGGTGACTACCGAAGCATCGCAGCCCTGGGCGGCGCTGTTATGGAGCGCTACCTCAGCGATTCTCGGTTGGCGGTCATCGCTGTTGGCTTTGGCCGAACCTTGAAGGCGGTTGTCGAAGGTGTCAGTGAAATTCCTGCACCTCATCTCAAGATCCTCTCACTGGCTGGAAGCGTCGCGCTGGACGGATCGTTCAACAATTTTGACGTGGGGCTTCGTCTCGCGGACAAGACCGGGAGCAAGGCATTCCTTCTCCCCATGCCAGTGATAGCGCCGTCCACGGAAGAAAGAGACCATTGGCACAATGGCCAGCTCTTCCCTTTGGTGAAGCAGCTTTACAAAGAAGCTGAGGTAGCCTTCGTGGGTATTGGTGATGTGCTGGAAAACTGTGCTCTTGTCGCAGATGGATTCATTTCCGCAGAAGAAGCCCTGTCCCTCCAGTCTGAGGGCGCTGTGGGTGAGATCTTGGGTTGGGCGATGAACAAGCATGGTGAACGCGTTAACGACGGCTGGGCAGAGCGAGTTACCAGCTTCCCGCTGGAAAGCTTGGCGAAACGACCAATCATTGCATTTGCTGGCGGAGAGCGAAAAATCCCCGCCATCCTAGCTGCGCTCCGTGGGCGCTGGATCTCAGGGCTTGTCACCGATGAGGCAACAGCTGTCCGGCTTGCCGCCCTTTGAACTTGCTCTGGCCTTTTCGCGGGGCCTGATCCTGAATGTGCTGCAGACATTCAATTCCCAAAGCTGAAGCACTAGGCAAATGTACTGGGGTCGGGGCCCAGACGCTTGGCACTATCCAGTGCAGCGACGGCGGCTAGATCTGATTTATCCAGAGTGAAATCGAATACGTTGAAATTTTCCCGAATACGTGAGGGCGTTATGGATTTTGGGATCGCAATCAGGCCGATCTCTATGTGCCAGCGGACAATTATCTGCGCAGCTGTCCTGCCGTGCTTTTCAGCAATATCTAAGATGACCGGGTTGCTCAGTGCACTGCCCTGCCCTAACGGACTCCATGACTGCGTAGCGATCCCCATCGACTCATTAGCCTTCCGGAGTGCCTCCTGCTGCATCAATGGATGAAGCTCGATCTGGTTAAGAACGGGAGCGACGCCGGTCTCATCAACCAGGCGTTGCAAATGGTCTTCATTGAAATTGGACACTCCAATAGAGCGAGCCTTGCTGTTGCGCTGTGCGTCGATCAATGCCAGCCAGGTATCCACAAAGTTGTTTTGGCTTGGTGCTGGCCAATGGATCAGAAGCAGATCGATATATTCGACCTTTAGTCGTTTCAGGCTTTCATCCAGTGCCGCCGTCGCAGCGTCGTATCCATGGGCATCATTCCAGATCTTCGTGGTCAGAAATACTCGCTCTCGGGCAATACCCGCGTCTCGAATGCCCCCACCTACACCTTTCTCATTTCCATAGATCGATGCTGTGTCCACATGGCGATACCCTTCTTCTAAGGCAACGCACACAGCAGCACGCGCCTCCTCGTCGCTGGCTTGCCATACACCCAGGCCGACCTGAGGGATACGATGTGCGTCAGATAGTTGAATGGTCAGCTGTGGCTTCACCATGGAATTAATCTCCTACTTTGAAGTGTCGGAAGACAAGACAATTGGGGGGTACCGTTCGGCACCTGGCCTCTGCCTGGTTACGATTTTGTGAGCCCGCCGGAGCTGGAGCGTTTCTCTAGCCCGATGGAAACTGCGAAGAAGACAACCCCAAGAATCGCCAATGCAGCACCGACCCAACCCGTAGACGCCCAGCCAAGGCCACCAGCAATCGCTAGGCCGCCGAGAGATGCACCCACGGCGTTTGAGATATTGAAAGCACTGTGGTTCAGCGCAGCCGCAAGCGTTTGGGCCTCTCCAGCAACTTTCATAAGACGTACCTGAAGCGCCGGCACTAATGCGAATCCGCAACCGATCAAAAAGAGCACAGCCAGCGTGCCAATGTACGACGATGCAAAAAGTGAGAATGCCCCAAGGAACACTGCATTCCAGATCATGATGTAAAAAATCGCGGGCACAAGCGCACGGTCAGCCAACCAGCCGCCGACTAGATTGCCAACAATCATGCCGAGGCCCCAGAGCGCCAATACCATCGGTACTTGCCCAGAAGTGAAACCAGTCACTTCTGTAAGCGTCGGAGTGATATAGCTGTACACGGAAAACATTCCTCCGAAACCGATGGAGGCTGTCGCCAGCGTCAGCCAGAGCTGGGGTTTCTTGAGCCCGCCGAGCTCGGACTGTGGACTGGCAGATTCGTCACGTGGGACGGTTGGGATAAACACCCAGAACAGGATGATAGCGATTGCTCCCCCCGCTGCTAGCGTAGCGAATGCACCACGCCAGCCGACCAACTGACCAATCCAGGTTGCAGCCGGCACGCCAACGACGTTGGCTGCAGCTAGCCCAGCCATTACATAGCCTGCAGCTTGAGCTTTGCGATTTTCTGCTACCAATGACGCTGCCACGAGGCAGGCGACACCGTAGTATGCACCGTGCGGCAGACCTGCAAGGAATCTCGCTCCGAGCAAGGTTGCGTGATTCCAAGCAACCGCACTCGCGCCGTAACCTACCGCGAACAATGCGAGCAAAGCGATCAATAGCGTTTTGCGAGGCCAACGAGCTGCGAGAATCGCAATGAGCGGTGCGCCTACGACGACGCCGAGGGCATAGGCCGTGATGTACCCCCCTGCAACCGGTATGGAAACGTCTGTGCTTGAGGCCAAACCTGGCAGCAGGCTCATGGAAGCGAACTCCCCTGTGCCGATGAATAGACCGCCCAGTCCAAGCATGCTGATAGCCATGCCGGCGCCATGCGCGACTGAAACTGAAGTTTGAGAGCGTGATGCGGCTGTGTTGATACTTGTTTGGCTGGTCATCAGCGATGCCTCCGATTAAGCGGTACCGAAGGCACCCTTAGAAAATAAAAAACTCCGCCGAGCCTACTTGCCAGCAACGTCTTTGATGGAGTCTGCGAATTTTTCCACGTAGTCCTTATGCCAGCGCGAAAGTGCCGGTCGGTTCTGAATCATGTCGTCTGCCGACCATTGCATCCGACGCTGATCCAGCGCCCAGCTGGACTCGTTGTCTTCACAGAAAATGTAGAAGTCGCCCGCTGCCATTTTTGCTATCAACCGATCAGCCACTTGGTCGGCACTCCAGGGGCTGTCAGGCTTCGGAGTGTCAGGGTTCATGCCGGGGAAGTTCATAGGTGTGAACGTGTAGCCCGGGATCAGAAGGTGCGCTGAAATGCGATCACCGACCTTTTCACGTAGCTCATGGGTCAACTGCTCAGTGAGGACTTTGACTGCCGCCTTTGATACCGAATAGGCAGCGTTACCAGGGCGCGTTGTGATGCCTTCCTTCGAACCCAGATTGACAATGGCTGCATGTCCTTTCTGGGAAAACATGGTTTCCACAAAAAGGTGCTGCAAGGTCAATATGCTCCAGAAGTTGATCTCCATTAGTGTTCGCCATTTGGACAAGCTATCCCATGGCCCGGCTCCCTTGATGATGGCGGCGTTGTTTACCAGCAGAGATACTTCACCGAACTCACATGACTTCTCGTAGAGCTTGTGAAGGTCGCCGTCGGACGTGACGTCGCCACTGATCGCAAGCACCCTCACGCCCGGGCACTCGTTGAGTAAGCTCTTGGTTGCGACATCCAATGCGACTGCATCCCGGTCGAAGAGAACGATGTCCATGCCCTCCTTGGCAACTCGTCGGGCGATGGCGTAGCCGATCCCTACTGCCGCACCGGTGATGACCGCAACAGCGCCGTTACGAATGGCTGGATGATTCATAGGATTGTGCTCCTGGCTGTATGTCCGTTGGAACCGGGATCGGCGCGAAGGACGATCTCAGTGATTTCAGGGAGTACACCGAGCCGGATGGGGAAACCATTCCACAGTGCAGTGCCATTGCTGACATAAAGCGTCATCTTGCCCACTTCATACCGGCCTGAAATGAAACCTTGATTGGCGTAACCAGCGACCAAATTCAAGCCGCTAATCATCCCGCCATGGGTATGTCCGGAAAGCTGCAGTCCGATCCCTGCAGCTGCCGAACCTGGCGCGCCTTGGGGGCGATGTTTGAGTAGGATGGTTGGAGCTTTTGTCTGGGCCCCGGCGAGCGCTTTAGCCACGTTGGGGCCCTCGTGACCAAAGGCAGAAGCGGCCTCGTCGGTAACTCCAGCGACTACCAGTTGGTCTGCCCCTTTCTGAAGAATCACGTGTTCGTTCACCAGGACGCGCATTCCCAGACGTTTGAATTCTGCCACCCACTGGTCGACATCGAAGTAGTACTCGTGATTGCCTGGGATCGCGATGACACCCAGCGGGGCGGTCAGTTTGCTTAACGGTGCGACATCGCGTTTTCGCGCATCAACAGTGCCATCTATGAGGTCGCCCGTAATCAGGATGGCGTCAGCATTGAGTGCGTTAGTACGGGCGACGACACCTTCAACCCAGTCAGCCTGGAAAAGGCGACTGATATGCAGGTCGGTCAGTTGGACAACTCGCAGGCCGTCGAGAGATCTGGGCAAATTATTGACCGTCACCTCGATTCGTCGAACCTCTGGCAGTTGCACAGCTTGGTAAACACCGATTCCGGACAGCATCAGCGCTACGGCTGCGATGACCGTACGCAACCGCGCACCATACAAACCCTTCAAAGAGGCTCTGAGCCTCACTGCAAGAGCCCCACACACTAGGTCGGTCAGCAGCGTCAACACGACGATGAGGACGAATGCGCAGAACAGCCAGCCAGCGATCAGTACCCATGCGCGAGGCACCTCAGGGGAGAACATCGTTCCATACGCTGCGATGAGGATGAGGTGGTACTTGGAGACCACCAACAGCGCGATAGCCAGGAACAGGCGCCACGCGCGGCTGATAGGCAGTGGAATTACGAAACGCCAGAGCACGAAGAGATAGGCAATCGTCAGGTAGACATGGAACACGATAAAACACCATCGATTGGGTTGACGTAACGATCGTTGAGTGGAATTAATGGTACATGAGTTAAATTAGGTAATTGATTAGATCAATTGCATAATCCATTGAGTTCAGCTCAACCATGGAGCGCTATGCCTGTACTCCCTACCACGCGTCTATCTCGCGCAGACCTGGCCGACCTCAACTCTTTTCTTGCTGTGGAAAGGATGCGAAGTTTCACTCACGCCGCTGTCGAGCTCGGCATCACTACCTCAGCGCTGAGCCATTCGATTCGAAATCTGGAAAGCCGGCTAGGTGTACGGCTGTTAAATCGCACCAGCAGGACGGTCTCCCCAACGGATGCAGGTGCGGCACTGGCCAAGCGACTGACGGTTGGTTTCTCCGAGATCAGCGGTGCATTGGCAGCGCTTGATCGTCACCGGGACAGGCCTTCGGGAAGGCTACGTCTCAACGTATTGAGCGACGGTGCACGGTTGCTGTTCACCAAGTTTCTGCCCCCATTTCTGGAGGCTTATCCTGAGGTCTCTGTTGAGGTGGCAGTCGACGACAGGATGGTCGATATCGTGTCAGCGGGCTTCGATGCGGGTATCCGGTTCGGCGACACGATCCCAGAAGATTTGATTGCGGTGCGGTTGAGCGAGGAGCTTAGATGGGTGGCAGTCGCCTCACCCAGGTACCTGAACGCCAACGCCCGGATCTACGAGCCGGAAGATTTGAAGGCTCATAACTGCATTCAGATCCGCACAGGGAATGGCGTGATCTATCGGTGGGATTTTGAAAAGGACGGCGACCATCGCACTATTGATGTGCCTGGCCAGCTCTGCGTCAATGAAACAACCTTCGGCATTGAGATGGCGCTCGCTAACAGGGGGATCACCTACTGCCTCGAAGAGCGCGTGCGTTCTCATATCGATCGGGGTGAATTGCAAATCGTGCTGCCGGACTGGTCTCCGATCGAGCCTGCGTTTTACATTTACTACCCTGGCCGTCGACAGATGCCACCAGGACTTCGAGAACTGGTGGATCTATTTCGGGCAGACCTCCGTTCTTAAAAACGAAGACTTGTAGGCGACGCCGCCCCCCACCCCCGGCGTCGCCGAATCTGCGTATGACGATATGGAAAATTGCTTCAACTCCGTAGTCAGATGGACAGGCCACCCCAATGCCAGCTCATGACCGCATTGGTCAAAATTCACGTTTTTTTCGAGTTGGACACAAATACTGAAGTCTTTGAACGACGCATCTCGAGCAGCGCTCGCTTACGGAATTTAGGCAGACTCACGATTCGCCCCGCACGGCGCTCGATGGCCGATTCAAAATAGAGCTCGCCCAACTCAGCGTGAGCTCACAGCGTCGCGGACAGCAGCCCCATCGACCAGACGAATGATGCCCAGTGGATTCGCATCCTTCAGTGCCTCCGGCAACAACGCATCCGGATAATTCTGGTAGCACACCGGCCGCAGGAAGCGGTCGATGGCCAGAGAACCCACCGAGGTCCCCCGCGCATCCGACGTCGCCGGGTACGGCCCGCCATGCACCATCGCATCGCTCACTTCGACGCCCGTCGGATAGCCGTTGACCAACAACCGCCCGGCTTTGCGTTCGAGCAACGGCACCAGCGCGGCAAAGCGTTGCAGGTCGGCGGGCTCGGCGATCAGAGTGGCGGTCAACTGGCCATGCAAGGCATACAGCGCGCTGCGCAGTTCTGCCTCGTCGGCCACCTCGACCAGCACCGTGGTCGGCCCGAATACCTCTTCCTGCAACACATCATCGCCACTTAGCAACACTCCGACATCCGCCTGGAACAGCTGCGCATAGGCCTGGTCGCCGTCCTGCCGCTGCCCGGCCAGGTGACGCACGCCAGGGTGCTGCTGCAAGCGCTGCACGCCGCTCAGGTAACTGCGCAAGGTGCCGGCATTGAGCAGGGCTTGCCCAGGCTGGTCAGCCATGCGTGCACTCATCGCCGCCACGAATGCTGAAAACGCCGGCCCCGCAAGGCCCAGCACCAGGCCCGGATTGGTGCAGAACTGACCGCCGCCTAACACCACCGATGCTGCCAGTTCGCTGGCCACCTGCTCGCCCCGGGCCTGCAAGGCGGCCGGCAGCACCAACACCGGGTTGACGATGCTCATCTCGGCGAACACCGGGATCGGCTGCGGGCGCGCCGCCGCCAGGTCGCACAAAGCCCGACCACCCTTGAGCGAGCCGGTAAACCCCACCGCCTGGATCGCCGGGTGGCGCACCAGCGCTTCGCCCACCCCAGCGCCGTAGATCATGTTGAACACCCCCGCCGGCATGCCCTCCGCCTCGGCAGCCCGCTGGATAGCCTCGCCCACATACTCCGCGGTCGCCATGTGCCCGCTGTGGGCCTTCACCACTACCGGGCAGCCGGCGGCCAGCGCGGCCGCGGTGTCGCCGCCAGCGGTGGAAAACGCCAAGGGGAAATTACTGGCGCCGAACACCGCCACCGGACCGATGCCGGTGCGGTACTGGCGCAGGTCCGGGCGCGGCACTGGCTGACGCTGGGGCTGCGCGCGATCGATGCGCGCGCCCAGATAATCGCCCCGGCGCAGCACCTGAGCGAATAGCCGCAGCTGGTTGCTGGTGCGCCCGCGTTCGCCCTGGATGCGCGCGGCCGGCAAGGCGGTTTCACGGCAGACGGTGCCGCCGATGCGTTCATTGCTGCAGGTACCGCCGCGAATACCGTGCGCAGCTACCAGAGCGCCCTCGCCTTTTGGGCTATCTGGCTGCGACTGCGCTATGGCCAGGCGCTCGGTGATGGTCCGCTGCCATCTGCAGTCGCCGTGCAGTTCATCGCCGACCACCTAGCTCGCCCCGACGTGGACGGCGGCTGGAGCCACCTGTTACCGCTAGCCATGGATAGCGCATTGGTCGCTGCTGGCGTCAAGGGCAAGCCCGGACCTTTGGCCTTCAGTACGGTCAGCCACCGCCTGGCCGTGTTGGCCAAATGGCACCGACTCAACGGCTGGGACAGCCCGGGTGATACGCCGGCAGTTAAGACCTTGTTGCGCGAAGCCCGCAAAGCCCAAGCATGTCGTGGGATGGCGGTGCGGCACGCTGTTCCATCGCCTATACAGGGGCGGCCGGGTCGCCCCGAGCGGACTGTCAGGCGACCAGGTCGCGCGCATCGTCAAACGCCGCGCAACACTCGCCGGTCTTGACGGCGACTGGGCGGCGCACAGCCTGCGCTCAGGCTTTGTCACCGAGGCCGGCCGTCAGGGGGTACCGCTCGGCGAGGTGATGGCGATGACCGAGCACCGCAGCGTCAACACGGTAATGGGCTACTTTCAGGCGGGCTCCCTACTGGGCAGTCGTGCGAGCCAATTGTTATCCACTGAGCCGTCCAGCGAGGTTCCACCGGGCGACGCGCTGCCTGGAGGGATCAACCCTCGTCTGAATGATTAGGAAGTGCACGGCAGAAGGTAGGGGATCAGGACCGGCGTACTTCCTCATGCCTCGGTTACTCGGATTCATCCGCACATCACCTTATCCCCGAGCCAGCCGAACGCAGCGGAACGTCCATCCCCTCCTCCAGCTTTTACTGGAAGGCTGACTGAGTCAGCGTTTTTAGGCGAGCAGTTGACGCACTGTCTCACCTGGCGCTTGGTATAAAATTCCCTTCGAAAAGCAGCATGTGTGCAAGGCCGAGATTGCGCTGGGTGACTTCGACTGAGCCAAGGCGCGCATCGGTGATCAAATCAGCTACGTCGCTGACCGCTATAGTCTCTGGTCACCCACCTAAAAGGCCTGCCCCAGCCTTCACATTAAGAAACAACTCTAAGGCGCATCCTGACCTCGCTGTAGTACTTTTCTTGCTTACTGAAAGGAAACAGCTACTGTCCTGGAGGATACGCGATGGTCATCGACCGCCGAACGCTACTGCAGCTAGGCGCCTGTGCAAGCGCCAGCCTGGCACTTCCAGGCTTTGCCTCTGCAAAGCCAGCCGGACTGGCGACACCCCTGCTGATACGTGACGCCACCGTGGTCACGATGGACCCTGTACTGGGGGATATGGCGCGAGCCGATGTGTTCATTGACCAGGGCACCATCCGCGCGATCGGCCAACAGTTGCCAATCAACGGCGCACAGGTGCTCGACGCCAGCGGGATGATCCTGATCCCCGGCCTCATCGACAGCCATTGGCACTTGTGGAACAGCCTGCTTCGCAACAGTGCACCAGTGCCGGGCGGTCCACCCTTCTTCACCTCGCAGCAGGCCACAAGCAAACGCTTCACGCCTGCGCTGAACGAGCTCAGCGTACGCCTGGGACTGGCCGAGGCGGTGCATGCCGGGATCACCACGGTCAACAGTTGGTCGCACAACCTGCGCAGCCCGGAATACGCCCAGGCCGAACTGCACGCATTGGCTGCCAGCGGCCTGCGCGCCCGGCTCTGGTATGGATATGCTCAGGATCTGGCGGCCACCGCGCCCATGGACTTCAAGGATATCCAGCGAGTGCAAACGCAGTTGCAGGGTACCGACTACGCGCGCATCGACCTCGGCCTGGCCATTCGCGGCCCCGAGCGCACCGAGGCGGCCATCTGGGAGCAGGAGTTCGCCTTCGCCAGGGCGCAGTCGCTGCCAATCTCTACGCACATCGCAGTAACCCGTCAGATGCAGGAGAAAAGGGCGATCCAGCAATTGGAGAGTCGCGGCTTGCTGAGCCCTACGGTGCAGCTGGTGCATGCCACCCATGCCGACCAGCAAGACATGGCCAGCATTGCCCGATCCGGCGCCACGGTGTGCATCACGCCGCTGACGGAAATGCGCGTGGGTTACGGCTTGCCGCCGGTGGCGGCGCTGCAACGGGCCAAACTGCCCGTGACACTGGGCATCGACACCCTGGTGCTGGGGGGCAATGCCAACCCGTTCATGCTCATGCAGACCTGCCTGAACCTGGCCATCGCTACCTCGGGAGAAGAGCAGTTGATGACGGCTCGCGACGCATTGCACTGGGCCACCCAAGGGGCAGCGGATGCCATGGGCATCGGCAGACAAACGGGGTCGATCACCGTAGGCAAGCGCGCCGACCTGGCGCTTGTCGACAGCCGCAGGCTGGGGATGTTTCCGGTGAACGACCCGTTGGCGTGCATCGTCCAGTCGGCAAGCCCTGCCGATGTCGACACCGTCATCGCCGATGGACGCATCGTCAAGCGCGCAGGGCAGTTGATTGGCGTCGATCTGGCCAGCCTGCGCGCCCAGGCCACGGCCGGGGCCCGGCAGTTGTTGCACAGATGATGACGATCAGAATGTCGCCTGTACCTTCAACCCTCCGACCCAGGCATCGTCCACCTGCTTCACCCCGCCTGGGTGTCGGACGAATTGCAGGTTCGGCCGCACCGTCAGCCAGTCGGCCAGGTGAATACCGTAGTTGAGCTCGGCGTTGTACTCGGTTTGCTGTACCGGCAGGTAAGCCGGGTCATCGTAGTCCTCGATAGCATTGGCCAAATTGGTCAGTGCGGCATTCTTGCGGTACGCCGGGTTCACATGCACCTCGGAAACCGCCAGGCCGATGTCATCCTGCGGCCGCGCCGCGAACAGCCCCTTGTACACCGCGCCGACCGACACATAGTGGTCGACCTTGCTGGTCTTCTTGTCATGCACCGTGGCCATGGCGAACAGGCTCAATCCGCGTGACGCGTCGCTTGCCTGGCGAGTGACCTGCTGCATTGCACCCAGCCACAGCCCGTGCTTGCTCGAGGCACTGCGGTAAGCCGCGCCACTGATCACGGCCGGCTGACCGTTGCTGTCCTTGAGCACGTCTTTGGAATCGGAGGTGCTGTAGTAATAGCCGGCGCGGTACTCACCCGGCAGGCCGTCGATACGCGGCTGCCAGACCAGTTCGACAGGCAGTACCGCGCCTTCGGTGCCGCTGCCACTGAGCTTGAAGCCGTTGTCGTTCTGGGTGTTGGACGGGTTCTGTTCGTACGCACCGATTTGCGCGAACAGCTCAGGGGTGAGCTGGTACTTGACCCGCAGAGCCCATTGGGTGATCGGCCAGTTGTACCAGATGCCACCCCAGTTGCCGACCTGCGAGCCGCAGAAGGTCAGGTTCTGGAAGTTGCAGTCAAAGCTGTTGAAGTCCTCGCCTTCGCCGAAGCGGCCAGCCTTGATGTCCAGCCGCCGGTCGAAGAACGCCTGCTGGTAGTACAGCTGGGTCATGCGCCAGTGCGAGCCACGCCCCCAGACTTCCTGGGACGAGCTCAGGGTGCCGACGCGCGGGTCACCGACGCGGTCGTTGGAGATGTTGTCGCCGTTGCGATCAGCCACGGTCAGCTGGAAGCGGGCGTCGTGCCAGCCGAGCAGCTTCTGCAGGTCGAAGCGGGCGCCGAGCGAGTACTGGTCGCTGTAGCTGGCGCTGCGGTCGTTGTTGTAGCCGCCGCCGAGGTTGGCGCCGATTTCGCCGACGTAGGCGAACTCGAAGTCGATGCCTTGTTCAGCCAGGGTGCTGCGGGTGCCGTTCCAGTCGCCCAAGGCCCAAGGGGAATTGCTATCGAAAGGGTCGGCGGCGTGGGCCGTTGAGGTGCAAACCATGGCGGCGAGCAAGGCCCGATGTTTGAAGGTAAGCATGGGGTTCTCTTTGTTATTGATG
The DNA here is from genome assembly GCF_044748405.1 of Pseudomonas sp. NPDC089996. Taxonomy (NCBI): domain Bacteria; kingdom Pseudomonadati; phylum Pseudomonadota; class Gammaproteobacteria; order Pseudomonadales; family Pseudomonadaceae; genus Pseudomonas; species Pseudomonas sp. NPDC089996. The sequence continues at coordinate 145,239 of NZ_JBIVGA010000010.1, forward strand.
TTGGCTGTTCCGGCCCTTTCGCGTTCAAGCCCGCTCCCACAGGGATCTCCATAGCCTCAAAGCCGGTGCAGTACCTGTGGAAGCCAGCTCCCACAGGGACCTCCACAGCCTTGAGGCCGGTGCAGTACCTGTGGGAGCGGGCTTGCCCGCGAAGAGGCCGGGACAGGTTGATTACTGAACGCTGGCGCGCATCTGCTGCGGCAAGTCGAGCTGCTTGCGCATCTTCGCCACCTCCTCCGCCGTCACCGCCGGCGCACTGTTGCCCCAGCTGTTGCGCGCAAAGGTCAGGATGTCGGCAATCTCGGCGTCGCTGAGCTTCCAGTCGAACGCCGGCATCCCCGCACCGGTGACATAGGTATGGGTATGCACCGCCCGCGCTCCGCCCAGCACCACGCTGGTCAACGTGTCGGTGTTGTCCGCAAGGATCGCCTTGTTGCCGGCAAAGCCGGTGATCATGTGGCTCACACCCTCGCCCGCCGTGCCGTGGCAGGCCGAACAATGCACCTCGTAACCCTGGCCGCCCCGCTGCATACGGGCATCGCTACCGGCCAGCGCGGCCGGTGCTGGCTGCGGGTTGCCGGGCAACGATTTGAGGTACACCGCAATGGCGCGCAGGTCCTGGTCGGTCAGGTGCTGGGTGGAGTTCTCGATCGCTTCGGCCATCGGCCCGCTGGCCACGGCAACGCCATCGCTGCCGGTCTTCAGGTAGTCGACGATCTGCTCGACACTGCTGTCGCCCAGGCCCTGGTGCGGGTCGTTGGTGATGTTCGGCGCGAACCAGGTGCCGACCAGGCCACCTTGCAGCGCCTGGGCAGCGATGGGCCCGCCCAGGACGTTGCGCGGGCTGTGGCAGGCGGCGCAGTGGCCGGCGCCATCGACCAGGTAGCGGCCACGGTTCCACTCGGGGCTTTGCGCTGGGTCCGGGGCATACGACGTGTTGTCGAAGAACATCCAGTTCCAGCCCGCCATCAGCAGGCGCTGGTTGAACGGGAAGTTCATGCCGGCCAGTTCGTCGACCTTGTGCGCCTTGGGTTCAAGCGTGCTGAAGAACGCCCACAGCGCGCGCAGGTCGTCATCGCTCATGCGCGTGTAGTCGGTGTACGGCATGGCCGGGAACAACAGGCCATGGCGGCCCTGTCCTTGACGCACGGCATTGAAGAAGTCGCGCTGGGTGTAATTGCCGATGCCGGTTTCACGATCGGGGGTGATGTTCGACGACTGGATGTCACCGAACGGCGTGCCGATCACGTAGCCACCGGCAAAGTCGCCGCTTTTGGCCGTGTGACAGGCCGCGCAGTCGGCGCCGCGCATCACATACTCGCCCTGCTTGATCAGTGCCGCGTCGGTGGACTTGAAGTCGCTCAGGCGCACACTGTCATCGGCCACCTGCGAGCGCGCGGTGGAGTTGGCCTGGATCACCAGGCCGAGCATCACGGCGCCGGCCAGGGCCACCACGCCGCCGCCAATCAGGGCGGTTTTCTTGTTGATCATGGCAGGCCTCACACCAGGGAACCGGGGTTGTGCTGGTACTTCTCATGGATCGCCCGCGCCGTACGGATGGCCAAGGCGCCCACGGTGCTGGTGGGGTTGTAGCCGGCGTTGGTGGGGAACGCCGAGGCGCCGACCACGAACACGTTGTGCGCGTCCCAGCTCTGCAGGTAGGTGTTGACCGCACTGGTGCGCGGGTCTTCGCCCATGACCATGCCGCCCTGGGTGTGGTTGGAGTTCTCGTCGTACGGGCTCCACGCCTTGGCGGCCGAATTGAAGGTGTGCACGTGCTTGGCGCCCATCTTCTTGCCAATGTCCACAGCGCGTTGCTCGATGAAACGGGCCATGTTGCGGTCGTTCTGGTTCCAGTCGAAGGTCATGCGCAGCAGCGGCGTGCCCCAGCGGTCCTTGTAATTGGGGTCCAGCGACAGGTAGGCATCGCGGGCCGGCATTGAAGTGCCCTGGCCGAAGATGATCCCGTAGTTCTGGTAGTTGTCCTTGTAGGTCTGCTTGAAACCCTTGCCCCAACGCGGGCTGCCCGGCGGCAACAGCCCTGCCCGGCCGATCGGCATGCCCTCACGGGACACGGTAAGCAAGCCGGCACCGCCGATGAAGTCGAGCTGGCTGTGGTCGAAGTTGTCGCCGTTGTAGTCGTCCACCTGGATGCCCAGGCCGCCTGCACCAATGAATGGGTTGAGGGTCTCGTCCTCGAACCACACGTGGGCGCCTGCGCAAGTCTGGTAGTTGTAGGCGCGGCCGATGGTACCGGTCTGGCTGACCGGGTCATACTGCTTGCCGATGTCGCTGAGCAGCATCAGACGCGCATTATCGTAGGTGAACGAGCACAGTGCGACGATATCGGCAGGCTGGATTACCTCGCGGCCCTGCTCGTCGAAGTAGCTGACGCCGGTGGCGGTCTTGCCGTCTTCGGCCTTGTGGATTTTCGTCACGTAACCCTGGGTGATCAGGGTGAAGTTCTTGCGCCGCATCAGCGCTGGGATCACGCAGGCCTGGGGCGAAGACTTGGAGTAGTTGCCGCAGCCATGGAACATGCAGTAGCCGCAGTAGGTGCACGGCGCCATGCTCACGCCCAGTGGGTTGACGTAGGCCGCGCCAACGTGGGCTACCGGGATGTAGAACGGGTGCAGGCCCATCTGCGCGGTGCTGTCGCGGTACATCTGCATCAGCCGCGAGTCTTTCAGCGCAGGCGTCGGGAATTCGCGGGTGCGCGGGCCTTCGAACGGGTTGCCGCCGGGGCGGATCTCACCGTTGAGGTTGCCGGCAATGCCGGAGATGCCGGCGATGCGTTCGAAGCGATCGTAGAACGGCTCCAGATCCGCGTAGGTAATGCCCCAGTCCTGTACCTGTTCCAGGCCCTTGAGCTTGCTGGCGCCGTAGCGCTCCAGGGTGGCCGAGCGCACACGGAAGTCCCACTCGGAGAATCGCCAGGCCATGCCGGCCCAATGGAAGCCCGCACCGCCCACCGACTTGCCCATCTGGAAGGCTTTCAGCTCGCGGGTCGGCACCGCGGTCTGGCCGGAGTGGTTGCGGAACGTCAGGGTGTAGTCGCCCGGCTGCAGCAGCAGCTCGCGGCGGATGGTCCAGCGCAGCTCGTCGGGGTCGACGGCCGGCGGTGTGTCGGTTGAGGTGTCGAGCCACGGGCCGCGGTCGATCGCCACCACTTCCAGCCCGGCGCGGGTCAGTTCTTCGGCCATCAGCGAGCCAGCCCAACCCAGGCCGACGATGACTACGTCAGCTTTTTTACGTGTAATTGCCATGTTGGTTTCCTCTGGCCTCAGCTCACCGGGATCAGGCTGATGGGCGCCAGGCCCAGGTCCTGCCCGCGCCGGTCGATGTATTGGCGGTAGTCGTAGCGAGCGCCGGGGAAGCCCACCAGCTTCCAGCCGACCATGCCGCGGTTGCCGCCGTAGAGCGGGTCGGCGAAGTAGCCTTCGCGCACGCTGAGCAGCAGGAATTCGAACAGACGGCTGCCGCTGCCGGCGCCTTCCCAGTCCAGGCGGCCTTCGTCCAGCTGGCGCAGGATCGCGTCCATCTGCTCGCCGTCGAGCTCGGCGAAGGCGCGGCCGTGCAGCTGGCGGGCGTGCTGGTCGATGAACGCAAGGCCGGCCAAGGTGTAGTCGCGGCGGGTGCGCAGGCTGATGGTCAGGCCCATCAGCGCAGACTCGTCGGCCTGCAGCGGGCGTTCCAGGTACAGGTCCTTGGACTCGCCATAGGGGCCGTTCATCTGTGCATCGAGGTAGTCGACGCAACCGGCTTCGCTGGCCGAAGCACCCAGCTCGTCCTGGGGGATGAGGCGGTCGAACACGGCAGTCAGGGTGGCGCGAGCCTGGCCCTTGAACACATTGCCCTGGCCGCCGCTCATCACCGGCGATGGCAGCATTTCACGGGTGAGGCCGGTTTCCGGCGGCACCGACTTGAGTTCCACCGCGCCGACCTTGGCCAGGCCAGCGGCGGCGAACAGCGCACCCATTGAACGCAAGGCGTCCCTACGTTTCATGGAGTTCTCCTTATCGACAATCACGGGGGAGCCGTGCTGCAGGTCGCGGAATTTCGGGCGCGCAAAGGCACACGGCGGGCACGGACGGGCTCGTCGGGGGCGATGGGGATCTGGGCGGATGAACGAAAAACGCGGTGTACTGGGGAGTGAACCTGGCAACCTGCCGATCACGGCGGGGCCAGTCTATGGCGCGACATAACGCCGCGCCATCGAAGCGTTGACGTGTTTACGTCAAAATCGCGTCAACACGTGGCAGGCGGGAGGGTTTCGTCGATCACCATACGCAGCTGCGGCCACACCTGCGGCGGTGCGTCCAGGTCACCGTTGGCGTACAGCAGCTGCTGGATGGCGGCTTCGGCCTGCCCTTCAGGGTCCTGATCGAGCACCAACGACAACAGCCCTTCGCGCAGCATGTCGGCATGCTGCGCTGTAGCCTCATGGCTGATCCAGACCAACCGCCCGGCATGCCTTGAAAGCGCCTGGTGCACACCGGTGGAACCGCTGCCGGTGGTGTACAGTCCGACCACTCCTGCGTCCTCGGCAAGGTACTCGCTGATCTTCGCGGCATTGAGCTGGTTATCGTCGAAGCACTCCACCGGGCCGAGCACCTCGACCTGCGGCGCCCGCTCGGCCATGACGTCGAGAAAGCCCTGCACACGTTGCTGATGGGCGCGATAGAGCAACGAGTTGGTCACCAGCAATACCCGGCTTTGCGTGGGCGCAACCCATTGGCTCATCAGTCGCCCGGCGGCGCGGCCGGCGACATGGTTGTCGATCCCGGCGTATATTGCCCCCTCCAGCCCAGGCAGGCTGCTGGTCACCAGTATCACAGGCACACCGGCAGCGACCTGCGCACTGAGGGCTTCGCGCACCTGCGGGGTGTCCTGGGCAACCACGATCAACCCCTGGCGCGGCACCCTGGGCTGGTTGATGAGATCCAGCAATTGCTGCGGCTCACGCTCCTGCCAGATGTGGCGCTGCAGCACCAGCCGCGAGCGGTGCATCTGCGCCTGCTTGACGAAGGCGGCTGCCAGGCGCCGGTAATGGTCGGTGGCGCTGTCCACCAGCAGCAGATCGAAACGCAGCAAGCCATGCAGCGCAGACGGCAGCAGGCGTTTGAGCCCCAGCGCCTGGGCTGCCTGCAGCACCTTGCGACGCTTGCTGTCGGAAACGCTGCCGCGCTCGTTCAGCACACGATCGACGGTACTCAGGCTGACGCCGGCCAGTTGGGCGACATCAGCCATGCCTTGGCGACGGTCAATCTTGTCCACCTAGAAACATCCAGTAACCAAAGACGCGGAGTCTGCCATGCCAGCGCAGCTTTCGCCTACTCCGCGTACTTCTCCTACCCAGTGTGGCGAGCACCCGTTTCATTGAACGCCAACCACCTCAATTGGCGCGGCATCCAGCCCCGACGTAACAGCCAGCCATCGAGCGAGAACTTGCCGGCCCCGGTCACCATGACGCCGGCAAACACCACCATGAGCAGCATCACGTACTCCCAGCCGCCCCCGCCCGCCGAGGCCCAGGCATACCCTCGGCTCCACTCCCCGCCGAAACCGACCGTGGCCACGAGGAAGTACACCAGGCTCACCAATGCCCCCAGCCGTGCGAACAATCCCAGCCCAACGCTGACGGCACTGGCAAACTCGATCAGCCCACCCAGCACCACGAAGTACGCCGCGACCTCGCCCAGGCCAAAACCCTGGAAGCCCGTCTCCAACCGATGGAACCAGCCCAGCCCGGCGAAGATCTTCTCGGAACTGTGGCACAGCTCGTTCAGGCCGAAGTACATGCGCACGATCGTCGCCTGCCACAACAGCAGCCCCAGCCAGGCCCCTGGCTTGTTGCGATCACGGCGCAGGTCGCTGAGCACGCAGTCGGCGAACTGCAGCAGCAACGGCACGGCGGCGATGCTCGCGACCCAGACCATGACAAGTGCATCGTTCATCGCCGCCACGCGCCAGGCGATCAGGAACGGCAGCAACGACATCAGAAAGCCCGGGGCGAATGTTCTGGGGGTGATCAACGCCGCACTGAACAAGGCGACGCACATCCACAGCGTGCTCGACCAGGCGGCGAAATCAGGCAGCGTATGGTTGCCCCAGCCACAATAGAGGGCGGCCATGAGAGTCGCCGCCAGCCCCGCCACGCTGAGCGTGTTGGGCATGCGCGACGGTTTGAGCAAACCGTAGTCGTTGGCATAGGCGCCCTCGACCACATCAAGGGAACGTACAGGACTGTTCATCACGAACCTCGCTCAAGGGTGGCTGACAGGCAGGGTTTTCTCGAAGGCACGCGCAAGCTCCGTGGCCATGCGTTGCTCCTGGTCATCGCTGGCACCGCCGGCCACGCCCAAGGCACCGACAGCCTGGCCCTGCTGACGGATCACCACCCCGGCGACGGCGGGCAAGATGCCGGGGATGCTGCCCAGTTGCAGGTTCTGCTGACGCGCCAGGTCGTAGAACACCACGGTGTCGACGTCGTTGATCGCCGCCGAGTTGGCCTTCTTGATCGCCGCTTCGATGCACCCCGGGGCCGCGCCGTCCATGCGTTTGAAGGCCAGCAGGTAACCATTGGTGTCGGTCACCGCGATGCACGGGTGAGTGCCTTCGGCGCGGGCCTTGGCCACGGCGCTGTCGAGCAGCGCTGTCGCGCCGCCCAGGGAGAGCTGGGTGGTGCCACGCAAGGCAGTAGTTTCAGTTGCCGCGGCCCATGGCGCGGCAAGCAGGGTGAGGCCAGCCAGGAGCAGGCGCCGGAAATGAACGTTCATCTGCAATTCCTTTTCAATCGATCCAGGTAGCCCTCCACGCATTCGCGCAGAGGGCCACAGCCGTCAGCGGAAGGTCGCTGCCACGTCTTCGGCGAGTTTCTGCTCGGTCAAGTCGGTGGCACCGCTGACGCCAACACTGCCGACCACATTGCCGCCGTGCTTGACCACCACCCCGCCCACTGCCGGCAGGATGCCGGGGATGGTGCCGATGGCTAGGTTCTCCTTGCGCGCCAGGTCGTAGAACGTGATGGTGTTGATGGCAAAGCGCGCGGCCGAGGTGGCCTTGGCAATCGAGGCCTCGACGCAGCCGGCATAGGCACCCTGCATGCGGGTGAAGGCCAGCAAGTGGCCGTCGGCATCGGTGACCGCGATGCAGATCTTCATGGCCCGGCTGGCGGCAAGCTCGGTTGCCTGCTGCGCCAGCTGCTGGGCGGCGGCAGTCGACAGGTTTTCCTGGGCCACCACCGTCGGCGCCGGGCTGGCGGCCTGGGCAGAGGTCGCCATGGCAAAGGCAAGGGACAAGGCGGCGATGGTCATTGTTGTTTTCATCGGTACATCTCCTGGGTGGGTGCCCTGTGCGTGCTTGCGCAGGGCTGGCTGAATGCGGGCGCAGGGGCGCCCTGCTCGCGAGCCGCAGGGGCTCGCAAGTGCATCAAGTGGGTTGATGGGGTAAGTGGGTCAGCGGGCGACGGTGGCCAGCGGCTTGCCGACCACGGCCGGGACTTTCTCGCGCCCGCCCAGGGCTGCCGGCAGCTGCACCTTGTAGATCATGAATGGCCGCAAGATCGCATCCTGGCCGCCAGGGCCACGGTTGGAGGCCATGCGTGCACTCTGCGGCACCGGGATATAAAGCTCGCGCTGGTCGGAAATGATCATCGCATCCGGGTTCCACAGCCGCGGGTCCTCGGCGACCACGCGCAGCGTGCCGTCCGGCGCATACACCGACACGCGCGGCCGGTCATACTCGCCCAGGTAGACGTTGCCGGCACTGTCCATCGCAGTGCCGGTCAGCGGGCTGGTGTCATGAACGAACTCGACCTGCTTGCCCAGCTCCGCCTCGCTGATCCGCGTGTCACGCAACGCTGCGGTCGGCACCCGCCACAACGGCCCGCTCAGCGGCTGGTAGTACAGCCATTGGCCGTCGGGGCTGATCTCGATCGGGTCGGAATGCACCTGGTGATCGCTGCCATCGGCCAACAGCAGTGGTTGGCCATTCTCACCGATCGGCCGCCTTTCGGGCGCCATCTGCGTCGACGGATGCCCGGCCAGGCGGCGCACGGCTTCACCGGTTTTCAGGTTGACGACGATGATCGCGCCCAGGCCCGAATCGGTCACATAGGCATGCTCGCTGTCCAGCCGCAGGTCGTTGAGGTTGGCGCCGGCCGGCAGCACGCTGGCGGGCAGGCTGATGCTGCGCAGCAGCTTGCCGTCGCGGGTGTCGAACTGCAGGATCTTCTGCCCAGGGTTGATGCCCTTGGGCCCGGCATCCTCGCCCTGGTCGACGGCCCACAGGGTGTCGTCATCGAAGATATGGATGGTGTTGATCTTCACCAGCGCTGCGGCGCTCGGCTTGCCCGGCGACCAGGCATTCCACTGGCCACCCGGGAACGGTTTGAGACTGCCGTCGGGCAGCACCTCGGCGATCGACGGGGTCTTCTCGAAGCCCGGCCAGCGCGGCAGGCCGACGAACAGACGGCCGCCGGAAGTCAGTGCCACGGCGTTGCACAGCCAGTCCAGGCGGGCGACCTCGGTCAGCGGCTGGCCGCTGGGCGGTAGGTCCTGCGCCTGTATCAGCGGGGTGCAGGCCAGGCCGAGGGCAAAACCGGCAATGCGCAAAGCGCGGGAGGTACGTCCTGATGTATTCATTGTTATTGTCCTTGTCAGTAATAAAGTCAGCGCGCCGTAGCAGGCTGGAGCGATGGCGCGGGCCGGTCGCGGTCTTGCGGGTTCGAGCTGTCGTCGGGGCGTTGCAGCGGGCCGACGATGAGCAGGTAGCTGACGAACGCACCGACGGCATTCAGCGCCACATACACCAGGGCACCGTTGAACGAGTGCATCGACTGCACCATGTAGCCGATCACCACCGGGGTGACGATGCCGGCCAGGCTGCCAAAGGTGTTGAAGATCGCGCCATTCATGCCGATGCTGTCCTTGGGCGAGACATCGGCGATGATCGCCCAGCCCAGCGCGCCCACGCCCTTGCCGAAGAACGCCAGGGCCATGAACAGCACGATCAGCAGGTTGGTTTCCACGTAGTTGCACAAGATCATGCTCATCGACAGCGCCATGCCGATGAAGATCGGCAGTTTGCGCGCCAACGTCAGCGACATCCCCTTGCGCAACATCCAGTCCGAAGCCATGCCCCCGGTAATCCCGCCCACAAAGCCGCAGATCGCCGGCACCGCCGCCAACAGGCCGGCATCCAGCAGCGACAGCCCGCGCTGCTGCACCAGGTACACCGGGAACCAGGTGAGGAAGAAGAACGTCAGCGTGCTGATGCAGAACTGCGCCAGGTAGATACCGAGGAACATGCGCTGGCGCAGCAGGCCACGGGCGCGCGTCCAGGTGTCGCGCCAGCCCTGCCCTGACGGCCGGCTGCTAGCGTGCTCGCGCAGGCTGGCCCCGCCCAGGCGCATGGCCTCGAGCTCCACCGCCGTCAGCGTCGGGTGCTCGACTGGCGCCTTGATGCGGCGGATGAACACCACGCCCATGGCGACGCCCGCCACGCCCATCACATAGAACACCCACGGCCAGCCCCAGCGGGTCGAGACCCACGCCAGCAACGGTGTGAACACCACCGCAGCGAAGTACTGGGACGAATTGAAGATCGCCGTCGCGGTGCCACGTTCAGCCGTGGGGAACCACATCGAGACGATCTTGCTGTTGGCCGGAAAGCACGGTGCCTCGGCAGCGCCGACCAGAAATCGCAGGGCGAATACGGCGACGAAGGCCAGGCCCACCGGCATCATCGCGACGGTGCCGATCAGCCCGGTGAACACCGACCAGGCGACGATCGCCAAGCCCAGCACACGGATGCTGCCGAAGCGGTCGATGGCCAGGCCTCCCGGCAGTTGCAGGAGCATGTAGGCCCAGGCGAAGGCCGAGAACAGCCAGCCCATCTGGGCATGCCCCAAGCCCATTTCATCGGCCAAGCTGGCGCCGGCGATGGACAGCGTGGCGCGGTCGCCCTGGTTGATGATCATCATCACGAACAGCAGGGCAATGACTTCATGGCGCCGGTGTTCGGCGATGAAGCGGCGCAGAGAATGTATTTTTTTCATTGTATTCTCGATACCGGTTTGCCAACACGAACAGCCTGTGAGGCCGCCGCGCAGCAATCAGTCAGCAGTGGGTTTCACGCACGATGGCATCGGCACGTTGCCGGATTTCAGGCCGCAGCGCCGTGCCCAGGCCCGGCCCTCGTGGCGCCAAGGCGAAGCCTGAGTCGATCTGTGGCAGTGCAGTGACCAGTTCGCCGTACCAGGTCGACAGCGACGCCCTGACTACCTCCTGCAACACTGCAGTCGGTGCATGCAGGCCCAGGTGCAGCCCGGCGAACAACGCCACCGGACCCGTGCAGTCGTGGGGCGCCAGCGGCTTGTTGTAGGCCTGGGCCAGCGCGGCGATCTTGCGCGCTTCGGTGAAGCCGCCGCACCACACCAGGTCGAGCATCAGGTAATCGAGGCTGTCGGCCTTGAGCAGGTCGCGATAGGCCGTGCTGCCGCCCAGGGTTTCGCTGGCGCAGATCGGCACCCGCGTGCGCTTGCGCAGGTCGGCCAAGGCCTGGGCGTCGTCCATCTTGCACAGCGGGTCCTCCACCCAGTACACGTCAAAAGCTTCCAGCGCCTGGCAGATGCGCAGGGCTGCCGTGGTGTCCCACAGGCTGTGCAGCTCGCACATGATCTCGATGCGGTTGCCCACCGCCGCGCGAATCTGGCGGAACGCTTCGCAGCCCTTGTGCACTTCGTCCAGGCTGATGGTGTTGGCCCCGGGCTGGCGAGCGAACTGGTCGAACGGCCAGATCTTCATGGCCGTGTAGCCCTCCTCCACCAGGCTGATGGCCAGGGCGCCGGCGTCGCGGCTGAATGCCAGTTGGTCGTCGTAGGGGCCCTGGGCGCGGTCGCTTGCGCTGATCTCGCGGCGGGCGCCCTGCTGGGTGTTGAACTCGTATCCGGCGCAGGTGTTGTACACCCGGATGCGCTCGCGGCAGGCACCGCCGAGCGCTTCATGGATGGGGATGCCGTGGCGCTGGCCCTTGAGGTCCCACAGGGCGATGTCCGCAGCGCTGGCGGCGCGGATTTCGGCGCTGGCGCTGTGGTAACCCACGTAGGGCGTGGTGAGTTCCAGGGAAATGGCTTCGATCTGCCGTGAGTCGCGGCCGATCAGCCCTGGGGCGATGAGTTCGTGGATGGCCGCCTCGACGGTGGCAGCACCGCGGAAGGTTTCGCCCAGGCCAATCAGGCCTTCATCGGTTTCGATCTCCAGCCAGAGCAGCTTGGGGCGTTCGGGCAGGCGCAGGGTTCTAACACAGGTGATCTTCGACATTGTTCTTGTCCTGAGTCCATTCCAACAAATGGTATCGTTACCATTTCCGCTAAAAAACCTAGCGCATCGCAAAACTCAGGACAAGAGAATTTAGAAAAAAGTTTTCTGAAGGGTGAAAATGTTAACGCTAACTTTCCAGCGTTCGCGTGCTCTCGCGCTGCACCAGGCTGAAGCCGATATCAACGGTCGCGGGTGACTGCGCATCGCCGCCCAAGCGCTCCAGCAGCAGCCTGGCGGCGGTATCGCCCATCAGGGTGCCGTCGATGCGCACCGTCGACAAGGCCGGGAAGGTGTGCGCAGCAAAGGCCATGTCACCAAAGCCCATCACCGCCAGTTGCTCTGGCACCGCGATGCCGCGGGCAGCTGCTTCGGTCAGCACGCCCTGGGCGATGGTGTCGGAGGTGCAGACCACGGCGCTAGGGCCATCGCTGTCGACGGCAGACTGCTCCAGCAGCATGCTCAGGCCTTCACGCCCCTGGGCCAGGGACGGCAGGCCCTGCCAGGTCTGGCGCTGGACGTCGGTGATGCCCTGCTCGGCCAGGGCCTGGACGAAGCTGTCGGCACGGCGCAGGCCACGCGGGTCGTCAACGGCCAGCAAGGCGAAGCGTCGGTAGCCCTGGCCTACCAGCTGCCGCGCCACCTCGCGCCCGGCCTGTTCGTGGGAAAATCCGACCAGCATGTCGATCGGCTCGGCGGACAGGTCCCAGGTTTCCACCACCGGCACGCCTGCCGCGCGCAGGCGGTTGCGGCTGAGACTGGTGTGCAGGGTACCGGTGAGGATGATGCCGTCCGGGCGGCGGCTGAGGATCACCTCCAGCAGTTCCTGCTCCTGCTCGGTCTGGTAGCCCGAGACGCCCAGCAGCACCTGGTAGCCGGCCTTGACCAGGCGCTCGTTGATGGCCTGGAAGGTGTCGGAAAAGATCGGGTTGGTGACCATCGGCACCACCACCGCCACCAGCCGGGTGCGGCTGGACTTCAGCGCGCCGGCCAGGCGGTTGTGCACGTAGCCAGTCTGCTCGATGGCCCGACGCACCTTGAGCCGGGTCGGTTCGCGCACGGTCTCCGGCTGGTTGAGGTAGCGCGACACCGTCATCGGTGCAACGCCGGCCAGGCGTGCCACGTCGCTCAAGGTGACTGTCGCACGCACCTGCCCTTTGCCGTCTGAAGCCATACCCGCCCTACCCCGTGGATGCACCGTTGCTGAAGTCGGGCAAGAGTAGCCTGCGACAATCTTGAAGGAAACCCGTCAAAACAGTCGTGGCGCGAGTCACGGCTGCGCCCATAGACTCGCCCCGCCAGCCACAAGGCCGGCCCCATAACAATAACGCACGCGTCGCCAGTGCCTCTTGGCCGACGCACGTCCTGAGGATGATGGACATGAATCGACGTGAAGCCCTGATCTCACTCGTTCAACTCAGCGCCCTTGGCGCCATCGGCAGCGCCAGTGCCGGCGTGCTCGCCAGCGACCGCCCGTTGGCCATCGGCACCCATGCCGACGCCCTGCCCCAACCGCCAAAACCCGGCGCCCTCGCCTACCTGAGCGCAGATGAAGCCCTGGAAGTGGCGGCCATCTTCGACCGCCTGATCCCCGAGGACGAGCTGGGCATGAGCGCCAGCCAGGCCGGCTGCGTGGTGTTTCTCGACCGGCAACTGGCCGGGCCCTACGGCCAGGCCGCCAGCACTTACCGCCTCGGCCCATACATGCAGGGCACGCCCGAGCAAGGGCCGCAGTTCAGGCTGACGCCTGCGCAGCGCTACCGCGAAGGCCTGGCGCGGCTCGGTCAGTACTGCCAGCAGCAGCACGCCCGGCCGTTCAGCGGCCTGACCGGTGAACAGCAGGATGCCCTGCTGCGCGCGATGGAAGCCGGTACCGCGCCCCTGGATGCCGACTTCTTCGCCCTGCTGCTGCAGAACGTGCGCGAAGGCTACCTGGCCGACCCCATGTATGGCGGCAACCGCGACATGGTGGGCTGGCGGCTGATCGGCTTCCCCGGCGCCCGCTACGACTATCGCCCGTACCTGCACAGGAAAGGCCTGCCGCTCGACCTGGAACCGGTGAGCCTGCTCGACCGGGCGGGCTGAGCCCAACCGCCACCTTCCCCCATTTGCGCGAGGCAGCCCCGTGGCCCTGCCGGCCCCTGCCTGCGCGCGCCCCAAGGAATACAGATGAAAACGACAAGAGCCAAAGCGGACGTGGTGGTGATCGGCCTGGGCTGGTCCGGCTCGGTCATCGCCGAGGAACTGGCCCGGGCCGGGCTCAAGGTGGTGGCCATCGAGCGCGGCGCCTGGCGCGACACCGCCACGGACTTTCCGCCCTCGGTGGACACCGACGAACTGCGCTGGGCGACCCGCAAGGAAATCCTCCAGCCGCCGCGCCTGGAGACCTACACCGTGCGCAACCACGCCGGTCAGCAGGCCCTGCCGGTGCGCGAGTGGAGCAACCTGACCCTCGGCAACAACGTTGGCGGCGCCGGCACCCACTGGGCCGCCGCGTCCTGGCGTTTCAACCCGTTCGACTTCGAGCCTTACAGCAGAACCGTGGAGCGTTACGGCAAGCAGCAACTGGTGCCGGGCCTGCAGGTGCAGGACTGGGGCGTGACCTACGCCGAACTCGAACCCTTCTACGACCGCTTCGAGCGCATCGCCGGCACCAGCGGCAAGGCCGGGGTGATCGAGGGCCAGGTGATGCCCGGCGGCAACCCTTTCGAGGGTTCGCGCAGCCGTGAATTCCCGACCCCGCCGCTGGTGCCCAGCCACTGGAACGACATCTTCACCCGCACGACCACCGAGCTGGGCTACCACCCCTTCCCGGTCCCCGCCGGCACGATTTCCCAGGCCTACGTCAACCCGCTGGGTGTGCGCATGGGGCCCTGCACCTATTGCGGCTACTGCCAGATGTTCGGCTGCGGCAACTGGTCCAAGAGCAGCCCCAACGCCTGCGTGGTGCCAGTATTGATGCGCCACCCGAGTTTCGAACTGCTGACCGAAACCGAAGTGTTGCACATCAACAAGTCCGCCGACGGCAAGACCGCCACCGGGGTCAGCTACATCGACAAGCACGGCATGCAGGGTGAACAGCCCGCCGACATCGTCATCGTCGCCGCCTACCAGCTCGACAACGTGCGCCTGATGCTGCTTTCGGGCATCGGCGAACCCTACGACCCACGCACCCGCCGTGGCGTGATCGGGCGCAACTACAGTTTCCAGACGCTCTCCTACGCCTACCTGTGGTTCGAGCAGGAACACCTCAACCCGTTTATCAACACCGGCTGCCTGGCCATCCAGATCGACGACTTCAACGCCGACAACTTCGACCACAGCGGCCTGGGTTTCATTGGCGGCGCGGGCATCCAGTCGCTGTCCAACAGCGGCCTGCCGATCGGCATGGCCGGCGTGCTGCCCAAAGGCGCGCCGACCTGGGGCAAAGGCTGGAAGCAGGCCTTCCGGCACAGCTACCAGAACTGGGCGATGATCCAGGGCCAGGGCACCAGCTATGCCCACGAGGACATGTACTTCGACCTCGACCCGACCTACAAGGACAACTACGGTCGGCCACTGATGCGCATGACCTTCGACTACAACCTCAACGACAAGCGCTCGGGCGAATTCATCCGCAAGCAATGCGAACGGATCGCCCAGGCCGTCGGTGGCCAGCACATCGAGTCTTACAACTTCGCCGCCGACCACTACACACCGTTCCGCGCCAACGATTCCTCGCACACCAATGGCGGTGTGGTGATGGGCACCGACCCGCGCACCAGCGCCCTGAACCGCTACCAACAGTGCTGGGCAGCGCACAACGTGTTCGTGCTCGGCGCCTCGTCGTTCCCCAACAACGCCGGCTACAACCCCACCGTGACCATCGGCGCCCTGGCCTTGTGGACGGCCAAGGCGATCATCGAGCAGTACATCAAGAACCCCGGCCCGCTGGTGCAGGCGTGAAAGGAGCTGCCATGAAGACCAAGACCATACTGGCCAGCTGCATCGCACTGGCGCTGGCCGGCCTCGCCGCCGCCGTGTTGCACAATGGCGACACTGCCAGCGACAACGTCGCCGATAACCAACTGACAGCCATGGACACCCTGGCGGCCGACCCGGCTGCCATCGCCCGCGGCGCCTACGTCTCGGCCCAGGCCGACTGCGCGGCCTGCCATACCAAGCCGGGCGGCGCTCCGTTTGCGGGCGGCTACGGATTGCAGACGCCCTTTGGCGTGATCTACTCGACCAATATCACCCCCGACCCGCAGACCGGCATCGGACGCTGGACCGAGCGCGACTTCTTCCGTGCGGTACGCCATGGCCAGCGCAAGGACGGGCAACGGCTGTACCCGGCCATGCCCTACAACGCCTACGTCAAGATCAGCGACGCCGACCTGCACGACCTGTGGGCGTACATACGCACAGTGCAACCGGTGCAGCAGTCGCCCACGCCCAACACCCTGGGGTTCCCCTTCAACATTCGCCAGAGCCTGCTGGGCTGGAATCTGCTGTTCTTCGACAACACCCCGTTCGTGCCGCAGCCCGAGCAGTCCGCACAATGGAACCGCGGGCGCTACCTGGTGGACGGCGCCGGCCATTGCGCAGCCTGCCACACGTCGAAGAACCTGCTCGGTGGCGACACCGGCCGCTACCTGCAGGGCGCCGAGCTGCTCGGCAGCTACGCGCCGGAAATCACCGGCGACGGTTATCGCGGGCTGGGAAACTGGAGCGCGGAGCAGATAGCGGCCTACCTCAAGACCGGTGCCAACCATCAGGCGATTGCCTCGGGGCCGATGGGTGAAGCGGTGGAGTTTTCCACCCAGCACCTGAGCGACCAGGACCTGGCTGCGATTGCTGAATACCTCAAATCAGTGGTCGGGTCGAAGACCACCCCACCGCCCGCCGTTGCGGCCAGTGAACCGGTCATGCAGCGCGGTGCGCAGGTCTATGAGCTCAACTGCATGGCCTGTCACAACGTTAGGGGCGAAGGCCTACCCGGCATGGTCACCGGTTTTGCCGACAACCCCGGAATTCGCACGCCCAGTGGTGCGAACCTGGTAGGCACTGTGCTCAAGGGCGGCCAGGCGGTGATCACCGAGGGCAACGTAACCGGGGCCGGCATGCCTTCATTTGATTGGAAACTCAGCGATAGCGACATCGCCGCCGTGCTGACCTACGTGCGCAATAGCTGGGGCAACGCCGCCCCTGAGGTCAAAACCCAGGTCGTTACGCTTACACGGGAGCACCTTGGTCTGCAGCCACCGATGAAGAACCATTTCTGAGGGGATCGAAAAAAAGCCGGTAAAAATCTTTACCGGCTATACCGCCAAGGCACGGCGATCACTCCTCGTACATGACCTGATAAATCAGAACAACGGCAGTGTGTAGCTCACGATCAGCCGGTTCTCATCGATATCGCGTTGGTAGTTGGAGCGCAGCGCGGCGTTGCGCCACAGCACGTTGACGTTCTTGAGCGGGCCGGATTGGATGGTGTAACCCAGGTCGGTATCCCGTTCCCACTCACGCCCTTCGCCGGCGAAGGTGGCCGGGTTGGCATGATCGGCATGGTTGTAACGGGTCGAGAACGTCAGCCCCGGGATGCCCAGGGCGACGAAGTCGTAGGCGTAACGCAACTGCCAGGTGCGCTCGCCGGTTTCCATGAAGTCGGCGGCCATCATGTAGTTGGTCAGATAGGCGTCGGTGCCGATCAGGTAAGGCATGGCCGTGGAGCCCGACAGACCCTGGTAGGCGACGCCAAAGGTATGCCCGGCCTGGCTGTAGCTGAGCAGCACGTTGAGCGTGCGGTTGTCGACCTGGCCGGCCAGGGCCTGACCTTTGTCATCGCTGATGAAATAGCGCGCATCAAGGGCAAGTTTGCCGGGGCCCAGCGCGGTGCTGCCGAGCAGCCCGAAATAGTGCTGGCCGTAGATCTCGTCGAGCTCGCCGTATTGGTAGCTGAGGCTCAGGTTCGGGTTGACCACGTAGTCCACGCCGCCCATGCGAAAGTCGTCAGCCTCGGGCGTGCCGCTGAAACGTCGGTTCTTGTTGACCAGGCTCATGGCCTCCGTGTGGGAATAATCACGCTTGGTGGTCCGGTCGATCTGCGCGTAGGTGAAGGTCAGGCTATCCAGTTCTTTGGAGGTGAGTACACCGCCCTGGAAGGTCTGCGGCAGGATACGCCCGGTGCTGGAGGCGATGGTCGGATACTTGAGCAGTTGGGTGCCGATCTTCAGCTCGGTCTTCGACAGCCGTGCCTTGGCGGTCACGCCGAATTTGCTGTACTGGTCCGGGGCGCGACCGTCGTCGCCCACCGGCAGCAGCCCGGTACCACTGCGGCCTGGGCCTGAGTCGAGCTTCAGGCCGAGCATGCCGAGGGCGTCGACGCCAAAGCCGAGGGTGCCAGGGGTGTAGCCGGAGCGGAAATCGAGGATGAAGCCCTGGGCCCATTCTTCGCGCTTGGAGATGCCGGCGTCTTCGCGGAAGTCGCGGTTGAGGTAGAAGTTCTGGGTCTTCAGCGTGGCCTGGCTGTCCTCCAGGAAACCTTCGGCGTGGGCCGGGAGGGTGAAGCACAGCAGTGAGGCAGCAGGCAGGATCTTGTTGTTTTTGTGCATGGCTGGTCCGTTCGGCCAGGCTGGAGCGCTGGCCGTTATTGTTGTGTTGTGTGTGAGGGCCTCTTCGCGGGCACGCCCGCTCCCACAGGGACTGCACAGCCCCTGAGATAAAGGTGAATCCTGTAGGAGCGGCTTTAGCCGCGAAGAGGCCAGGTCAGGCGAGCACGCCTATCTGCCACGGGCAGAATTCATCCTCGCCCAGGCCATTGAGCTCGCTCTTGGTCGCCTCCCCCGAGGCATGGGCGAGCAGGCGCTCGAAAATTTCCTGGCCCATCTGGGCAATGGTCTTGTCGCCGTCGATGATCTGCCCGCAGTTGATGTCCATGTCGTCGCGCATGCGCTGGTACATGGGCGAGTTGCTGGCCAGCTTGAAGGTCGGCGCCGGCACCGAGCCGAAGCACGAGCCGCGGCCGGTGGTGAAGGCGATCAGGTTGGCGCCGCCGGCGATCTGGCCGGTGGCAGAGACCGGGTCGTAGCCAGGAGTGTCCATGAACACCAGGCCGTGGGTCTTTACCGGGTGGGCATACTCGTACACATCCATCAGCGGCGCGTTACCGCCCTTCTTCGCGCCGCCCAGGGATTTCTCCAGCACGTTGGCCAGACCACCGGCGTTGTTGCCTGGGCTGACCCGGCCATTGATCTGGGTATCGCGGCCGCGGTTGTACTCCAGCCACCACTCGATGCGCTCGATCAGCTTGCGGCCCACCGCCGGGGTGGCGGCGCGGGCGGTCAGGGTGTGCTCGACGCCGAAGATTTCCGAGGTTTCCGAAAGGATCGCGGTACCGCCATGGCGCACCAGGATATCCACCGCTGCGCCCAGCGCCGGGTTGGCAGAGAGGCCGGAGAAACCGTCCGAACCACCGCACTGCATGCCAATCATCAAATGCTCGGCGGAAACCGGCTGGCGACGCGCCTGGTCGGCCTTGGGCAGCATGCCTTCGATCAGGGCAATGCCCTGGTCGGTGGCGCTCTTCACCCCGCCGACGTCCTGAATCACCAACTTCTTCAGCATGTCGCCTTCCACCAGCCCTTCTTGCTCGAAGAAGCCATGAATGTTGTTGCGCTCGCAGCCCAGGGCGATGACCACCGCGCCCACGGTGTTGGGGTGCTTGATGTAACCACCGATGGTGCGCCGCAGCAGGTCCATCGGCTCGCCAGTCATTTCCATGCCACAGCCGATTTCGTGCACATAAGGCACCACGCCGTCGATGTTGGGGAAACCGGCCAGGCGGCGCTCGTCGAAGTGGTTGGCGATCTTGCGCGC
Source organism: Pseudomonas sp. NPDC089996 (assembly GCF_044748405.1). Lineage (NCBI taxonomy): Bacteria > Pseudomonadati > Pseudomonadota > Gammaproteobacteria > Pseudomonadales > Pseudomonadaceae > Pseudomonas > Pseudomonas sp. NPDC089996. The sequence continues at coordinate 164,417 of NZ_JBIVGA010000010.1, forward strand.
CACGGTGGCACCACAGTTACCGACCACGAATACGCCCAGGTAATTGCGCGTGGCCACGCGACCATCCTCGCGGACGATGCCCTGAAAGGTCGCGCGCTGCTCGGCCGGCAGCAGGTCGGTGGCCACGTAGTCCAGGCCATAGCGGTAATCGCGGTCGGTTTCCCCGAAGGCGATGTTATGGCTATGCATCCAGGTACCAGGCGGCAGGTCCTCAGCGGCATAGCCGATCACTGTGTTGTACTTGAGCACCGGCTCGCCCTTGGCGATCAGCCGGGCAGCGACCTTGTGCCCCAGCGGCACAGCTTGCTGGGTGATGACACCTTCACCGGGGATGGCGGTGCCGGCAGGGATTTCGATACGTGCGACCACGACATTGTCGGCGGCATCGAGGCGAATGACGGAGCTGACTTCACGGTGACTCATGGTGTTTTCCTATGGATGTTGTCACCCATGGCAGTGGCGACACAAGCGCCACCGCCATGGCTTGCTCAAGGGCGTTTGCCGAACTCGATGCTGTGCTGGGTCCAGGCCTGCGCCTGTTCGCTGAGGGAGAAGCCCAGGCCCGGGCGGTTGGGCACCCACATGCGGCCTTCGCGCAGTTCCAGGCGCTCGTTGAACATTGGTTCGAGCCATTCGAAGTGCTCCAGCCATGGCTCTTCCGGGTACGCTGCTGCCAGGTGCAGGTGGATCTCCATGGCGAAATGCGGCGCCAGCTTCAGACCCTTGAAGCTGGCCAGGCTCATGATCTGCAGGAACGGCGTGATACCGCCGACCCGCGGCGCATCGGGCTGGACGAAGTCACAAGCGTTGGCGGTGATCAGCTGGGCGTGCTCGTTGAAGCTGGTGAGCATTTCGCCGGTGGCAACGGCGGTGTCCAGCGACGCGGCCAGGGCGGCGTGGCCTTCGACGTCAGCGCTGTCCAGCGGCTCTTCAATCCAGGTCAGGTCGAACTGTTCGAGCTTGCGGCAGAAGCGTTGAGCGGTGACACGGTCCCATTGCTGGTTGGCGTCGACCATCAGCGGGAAGCCTTCGCCCAGTTGCTCGCGCACCGCCTGCACACGCTTGAAGTCGATGCTGGTGTCCGGTTGGCCGACCTTGATCTTGATTCCGCCGATGCCGTTGCCACGGGAGGTCTGCACGTTTTCCAGGACCTTTTCCAGCGGCGTAGACAGGTAGCCGCCGGAGGTGTTGTAGCACTGCACCGAATCGCGGTGGGCACCGAGCAGCTTGGCCAATGGCAGGCTGGCGCGCTTGGCTTTCAAGTCCCACAGGGCAATGTCGAATGGCGCGATGGCCTGGGTGGTCAGGCCGCTGCGGCCCATCGAGGCACCGGCCCAGAGCAGCTTGTTGTAGAGCTTGGCGATGTCGTTGGGGTCCTCGCCCAGCAGGGTCGGGGCGATTTCCTGGGCGTGGGCGTACATGCCCGGGCCGCCCGCACGCTTGGAATAGCCGAAGCCGATGCCTTCATGGCCTTCGCGGGTATGGATCTCGGCGAAGATGAAGGCGATTTCGGTCAGCGGCTTCTGCCGCCCGGTCAACACCTTGGCATCGCTGATCGGCGCGCCCAGGGGCAGCACGGTGTACGACAGCTTGATCCAGGCGATGCTGTCGGTGGTCGCTGGCCCGGGTTGCAGGGCAGCGATCTTCGGGTCGATGTAGACGTTGCTTTCGATCATGGCGTGGTCCTCGGAATCACTGGGCGTCGGCAGGTTTGCCGGTCAGGTCGGAAAGTTGCAGGCGCTGGATGCGGCCGACGATCACCAGATAGGCGAACGCCGCCAGCAGGCCGTGGGCGCCGACATAGATGAGTGCACTGTTGAACGAGCCGCTGGAGTGCAGCAGGTAGCCAATGACAACCGGGGTGACGATGCCGGCGGTGTTGCCCAGGGCGTTGAACACGCCACCGGTCATGCCGATCATTTCCCGTGGGGCGGTGTCGGCCACCACGCTGAAACCGAGGTTGCCAAAGCCCTTGCCGAAGAAGGCCAGGCTCATCACCGCAATCACCAGCCACTGGGCGTCGACGTAGTTGCACAGCATCATGGTCGAGCTCAGCAGCACGCCGGTGATGATCGGCGTCTTGCGGGCAATGCTCAGGGACTGGGTACGGCGCAGCAGGTAGTCGGAGAAGAAGCCCGACGACACCGCACCGATCAGCCCGCACAGGGCCGGGATCGACGCCACCAGGCCAGCCTGGAGGATGTCGAAGCCACGCTCCTTGACCAGGTAGATGGGGAACCAGGTGACGTAGAACCAGGTGACCGCGCTGACGCAGTACTGGCTGATGAACATGCCCAGCAGCATGCGGCTCCTGAACAGCAGGCCGACTTCGGCCAGCGAGTTGCGGCGCTTTTCCTTGGGCAGCGCGGCCTGGGCTTCAAGGTCGACCAGCGCTTCACCCTTGCGCAGGTAATCGAGTTCTTCGCCGTTCATCTTCGGGTGGCTGACTGGCAGGTAGTAGTTCTTCCACCAGATCGCGGCGATGCCGAAGCCGACGATGCCCATGACGATGAACACGTATTCCCAGCCGAAGGCGTAACACAGCCAACCCATAAACGGGGTGAAGAACGCCAGCGAGATGTATTGCGCACTGTTGAAGATGGCACCGGCCATGCCCCGCTCCGCCGACGGAAACCAGGACGCGATCACCCGCGTCGAGGCCGGTCCCACCGGCGCTTCGGCCACGCCCAGCAGAAAGCGCAGCGCCAGCAGCAGCGGCACGATCATGCCGACAAAGTGCACCAGGCCCATGCACACGGTGAAGGCTGACCACACGGTGATGGCCAGGGCCATGGTCTTCTTCGAGCCAAAGCGGTCAGCCAGCCAGCCGGAAGGGATCAGGAAGATCACGTAGGCCCAGCTGAAGATGGAGAACAGGTAACCCATTTCCACCGAGCTGATGCCGAGTTCCTTGCCCATGTCGGAACCGGCCACCGACAGGGCGGCGCGGTCGCCGCTGCTCAAGGCCAGGACCATGGTGATCAGGGCCAGGATCAGGTAGCGATAGCGGGTGGCCGTGGTGGACGCGGCCACGGCGCCAGGGGCAGGCCCGGCGGCGTAGGTGTCGTGGTTGTGCATCGCGGTTGCCTCATTGTTTTTATTGGCGTCGTGCAGGGCCTTGCACCGGCACCTGCTTCGAATTCTGGCAGCTTGCAGCCCTTGGCAGAGCTGTTTCCGACCAATGACAGCGTTATCAAATGACAGCGCTGTCATTAATCCTAGGCCTTACTCTTCGAGGGTTGCAAATTGGCTTTGTGGTGAAATTCCCACGCACTGGGAATGCTGCAAAAGAACAGGAAAGCGTGCGCCGTTCCGGTAGAATCGACCCACCCGCCCAACCCGCCTGCCTTGAGGCTTCGCATGCTGGAAACGCCCGCAATCACCACTGGCCTGAAACCGGGCCCCGCCACCCTCGATGACGTGGCGAAGATGGCCAAGGTCTCGCCCATCACCGTTTCCCGGGTGATCAACCGGCCGGAACTGGTGTCGGAAAAAACCCAGAAAAAGGTGCGCAATGCCATCCGCAAGACTGGATATGTACCGAACATGCTCGCTGGAGCCCTGGTTTCGCAGCGCAGCCGGCTGGTCATCGTGGTGGTGCCTAACATCGCCAACCGCGCCTTCGTCGACACCATTACCCAGCTCGGCCAGCGACTGGCAACGGCGCGCTACCAGTTGCTGCTCAGCCAGTCAGACCTGGCAAACAGCAGTGAAGCGGAACTGATCGATGCGATTCTTGCCCGCCGCCCCGACGGCATCGTGCTGACCCGCCAGCTGCAAAGCCCTGAAGCGCGGGAAAAGCTGATCGCCCGTGGCATTCCGGTAGTGGAGACCTGGGAGCTGACGCAGGACCCGATCGACACTGTGGTCGGTTTTTCCCACGAGGCCGTTGGCCAGGCCATGGCCGAGCACATCGTCGAACGCGGCCTCCGCCGCGTGGGCCTGGTCTGGAGCGACGACGCCCGTGCTACCCGCCGGCGCCAGGCGTGTGTCGACACGCTGCGCGCAGCCGGCGTCGAAGTGGTCGCCTGCGAGCTTGAAGCCGTGCCGGTGAACATGGGCCATGGCCGTGAAGCCATGGCCCGGCTGCTGGCGGCCAAGGTGCCGATGGATGCGGTGATCTGCAGCATTGACCTGCTCGCCCAAGGGGTCATGGCCGAAGCGCAGGCCAACGGCCTGCGGGTACCTCAGGACTTGGCGGTGATGGGCTTCGGCAACCTAGAGTTCGCCGCGCACACCCACCCGCGCTTGAGCACGGTGAATGTTGACGGCGGGCGCATTGGCCTGCGCACGGCGGAACTGCTGCTGCAGCGGATCGAAGGCAGCCTGGGACGGGGGCAGCAGGTGGAGGATGTGGGCTTCAACCTGGTGGTGCGCGAAAGCACCTGAGGGCTACGCTCATCAATCACTAGCCCAGCGCCGCAACTGCGCCGCCATGTGGTCCCAAGCCTGCTCGACTTCGGCCACACCGAACGCACGCAGGCTTGAATGCACCATGCCCTCGCCTACCCAGGCTTCGGCGGCCACACCGGCCGCCAGCAGCGCATCGACATAGGCCAGCCCGTGATCACACAGCGGGTCGATCCGTGCCACCAGTACTGACGCCGGTGCCAGCCCAGTAAAGTCTTCAGCCTCCAACGGCATGGCGCAGGGATCATCGCGCTGCAGCGATCCAGGCAAGAAGCCGCTTAACGACTTCATCAATCCCGCCACCGTCATCATCGGTGCCTCGGCCTGTTCACGCATCGAGGGCAAGTGCTGCCGAGCCGTCAGCACCGGATACACCAGCAACTGGCCCAGTGGCTGCTCCAGCCCGTCACGGCGCAACGCCATGCACAGTCCCGCAGCCAGCGTACCCCCTGCGCTGTCTCCCGCCACCATCAGGCACGCTGTGCTCAGGCGAGGGTCGACAAGCCCGGCGCGCAAGCCATGCCAAGCTTTCCGGCAGTCCGCCAGTGGCGCCGGATAGGCATGCTCCGGCGCCAGCCGGTACTCCACGGTAACGATCGCCAGCGGCACCCGCTGCATCAGGGCATGGGCAAACCAGTCATGAGTGTCGAGGTTGCCCAGGTCCCAGCCGCCGCCGTGCACATACAACAGCGTCGACCACCCCCCGGGCGGCACTTCGCCCGGGGGGGTGTAACAGCGCAGGCGCAAGCCCTCCAGGTCGATGTCGGCAACCTGCCAACCCGCTGGCCGCGGTGATGTGCAGGCACGGCAGGCGGCGAGAAAGGCCTCGCGCCGGGCCGCCAGGCTGTCGTCACGGGGGGCAAAGCGCCGGCTGTTGTCGATGTAGGCCTGCATGGCAGGGTCGAGCGCACGGGATACCACGGGCAATCCTCCAAGTCAGAGTAACGGCAAGGTGTAGGCGATGATCACCCGGTTTTCATCACGCCGGCCGGTTGCATCGCCCTGCAGCTCGACGTTGCGCCAGCGCAGCGCGAGGTTCTTCAACGGGCCGCTTTGAATCACATAGGTAATGTCCAGGTTGCGCTCCCATTCACGGCCGTCCTCGCCGGCCACCTTGAAGTTGTCGCCCTTCACGTAACGAGCGAACGCGGTCAGCCCCGGCACGCCAAGGGCTGCGAAGTCGAGGTCGTAGCGGGCCTGCCAGGAACGTTCCTGAGCACGGTCGAAACGCAGCACCTGCACGGCATTGGCTACCCCGGGCAGGTCGGTGTCGTGGATGAACGGCAAGGCACTGTCGCCGGCGTTGTACTGGTAGCCGAGGCGGAAGGTCTGCGCGCGCAGGTTGGCGCTGAGCATTGCCGAAGTCATGCGGCTGTCGAGCTGGCCGGCCTTTTCGCTGCCGGATTCGCCGGTGTCGAGGTAGTTGAGCGTGCCGGAGAGGTTCCAGTCACCGGCCTTGAGGGTGTGGGTGCCGGTGTACAGGGTTTGCTGGTAGACATCCGCCAAGCGGCCTGTCCACACCCCCAACGAGGTCTGCGGCGTGGCGCGCCAGGTGCCGCCGAGGTAATCGAAGCGGTCGCTGAACACGCTGTAGTAGTTGCCCACCTGGATATCCCGGGCGCCGGCGAACTCACGCTGGTTGACCCGGCGCATCTGGCCCAGGCCGATGTCGAGGTTGTCCAGCTCGCGAATATCCAGCATCGCCCCTTCGAAGAACTGCGGCAGCAGCCGCGCGTCGCCCGAACTGACCAGCGGAATTTTCGGGAACAGCCCGCCCACCTTGAGCTCGCTCTTCGAATACTTGAACTTCACGGCCGCCGTGGCCTCGGAAAAATTGTCCACCGAGCGCGGGTCGGCATTGCGCGGGCCGCCGGCACGGTCATAGGCCCCCGGCAGCAGCCCGGTGCCGCTACGCGAGGGCGACGAGTCGAGCTTGAGGCCCAGGCCTGCGTACACATCCACACCCACCCCGACAGTCGTGTCGGTGTAACCCGACTCGCCCTTGAGGATGAAGCCCTGGGCCCACTCCTCCAGCTTCGACTGGGCAGGCTTGGTCGAGTCGCGCAGGTCGTGGTTGTAGTAAAAGTTGCGAAAGGTCAGGTTGGCCTTGCTGTCGTCAAGGAACGCGCCCTGGGCATACAACGGGCCGAGCCCGAACAGCAGGGACAAGGGTTTTGCAGCGCGAGCGAAGCCCGCTCCAGTCGAGGAGTGTTTCATTGTTGTTGTTCTCTTCTTATAGGTATGTGGGGTGTTGCTTCAGCGGTGCTGCCAGGTGAATTCGAGGGTGGCCTCCAGGCGCTGGCCCGGGGCGAGCTCATGGGTGCCGGTTTCGGCCCAGCTGTCGCGGGGCTGGTTGAAAGCGTCAGCCAGGTGCGACACCGGCTCCAGGCACAGGTAAGGGCTGCCGGCCGGGGCGAACGCGACGAAGTGGTTCAACAGCTGCGAGGCCTGCAGGTGTAAATGGCCCTTGGGGTAATCGAGTTGCAGCCGGCCCTCCCAGCGTGACTGGTAATGTGCCAGTGCTTCGTCGGCATCCGCTTCGATCGTCCAGTCCCTGATACCCTCCTGAAACGCGCCGGTAGCCAGGTACTGCGCGTCGATCTGCCAGTCGCGCCCGGTGCGGTACTGCACGCACAGGCCAGGGTGGCGCTTGAAGTACGGGTGCAGCCCGAGGCCGCCAGGCATGGGTGTTTGCCCCTGGTTGATCAGAACCAAGGTGATGCGCAGGCGTGCGCCATCGAGCGCGAAGTGCTGTTCGGCGCGAAAGGCCCAAGGCCAGTGCTCGCCTTGATAGTCGCAGGCGATGATCAAGCGATCGCTGCCGGTGTCCACCACCTGCCACGGCCGGGTGTGGGCCACCCCATGCAAGGTATGCGGCAGTGCCGCCGGATGTGCAGGCAGCGCGTGCTCGGTGCCGGCAAACTGCAGCCGCGCATTGCGGATGCGGTTGGAATACGGCATCAGCGGGTAAGCGCCGGCCCGTGGCCAATCCAGCGGGTCGAACTGACTGGCGTTGATCGGCAGCAGGACCTCCAGCCCATCGGCATTGAGGTAGCCGATGCGCCCGCCCCAGGCCGGCAGCACGCCCAGCGACCAGGTAGCATTGCTCAGAACCACGGTGTGCATAGAACCTCCTATGCCTTTTTCAGGCATGCACTGCCCCTGCCGCTGTGCCAGGGCACGGCGGTGAGGCGCTAAAGGGGTGGACTAGCGGCGAAAGCGCTCGACGACCTGCAGGTCGATGTCCAGGCCTAAACCTGGGCCCTGGGGGATCTGCAACTGGTTGCCCTGGCGCAGATGCTCGACCGGGTACAACCAGCCAGCCGGCTCGACGAACAGGTACTCCACCTGCGGCACCCGTCGCTGTACAGCGGCCAAGTGCAGGGTGGCGATCAGGCCCGGGCCGAAGTAGGGGCAGTGCGGCAGAATCACCGCCTCATGCTGCTCGGCCAGGCGGTCGATGCGCAGGCATTCGGAAATGCCGCCGACCTTGGTCACGCTGGGCTGTATGGAATCCACCGCAGCGGTCACCAGGGCCTGCTCGAACTGCACGGCGGTGCACCAGTTTTCCCCGGCAGAAATGTCCACGCCCTGCCCGCGCAGGCTGCCCAGGGCTGTGAAGTCCTCAGGCGGGAAGATCGGCTCTTCCAGCCAGGCCAGCTTCAGTTCAGCCAGCGCCGGCAGCCAGTCGCGGGTGCCCTGCACGGTCCAGGAACAATTGACGTCGGTGGACAGCGGCACGTCATCGCCCACAGCACGGCGGCACGCGCCGATGTCATGTAGGGTGGCCTCGTGCAGCTTGATGTCGCTGAACCCCTGCTCCAGCGCCTTTTCGCAGGTGGCCGGGGCCACCTGGTCATCGCCATAGCGCACCAGGCTGGCGTAGGCCGGCACCTGCTCGCGGTGGGCCTGGCCCAGCAGCCGGTGCAATGGCAGGCCCTGCCGGCGGGCGGCAAGGTCCCACAGCGCAATGTCGAGCCCGGAAATGGCGAACATCGTCACGCCGTAGCGGCCGAACAGGTGCAGGCGTTGCTGCAGTTCCAGGTTTAGCGCAGGAATGTCAGTGACCTCGCGGCCCAGCACCTGGGGCGCCACCAGCCGGTCGATCAGGGCCCTGGTGGCGTCGGCGACGAAGTAGCCGAACGCCTCGCCCCAGCCAACGTTACCCAGCTCGTCTTCGACGCGCACCAGCACGTTCTCCAGCGTGCGCCAGGCCGAAGGTGTACCGCCCACCCCACGACCGCCGTCATGGAAGGGGATTTCGACGATTTGGGTATCGATACGGACGATCTTCATGCTTGCTCCAGAACACTAGCCAGGGCCACGCCGGCATAGGCGCCACCTACATGGTCACGGCCGGAACCTACCGGGGCCATGGCGTCATAGGCGAGGAAGTTGTCGGCCAGGTGCTCGGCCGCATTGTCTTGCGGCCGATAACCCAGGGCGCGGGCGCGGCTGTTGTGGAAAAGCGCCTGGGGGCATTCCGACACGCCGTAGACGATCTCGTGACGCACCTCGGGGTGCTCAAGGCCGATCAGCACCAGCTGAGCCAGGTCGCGGGCACTGGTCCACAGGCGCAGGCGACGGGCATCGGCGACCTTGGCGTCGGCGTTGCCGATGCGCACGATGAACGTCGCCAGCTCGCTGCGCAGGGAGAAGGTGGCGCACGCCGCTTCGCCGAACACCTTGCTCAGCGCGTAGTAGCTGTCCGGCGCCACCGGGTGGTCGTCGAACTGTTCGGCTGCTTGCGTGGGATACTGGCCCAGCACATGGTGGCTGCTGGCGAACACGAAGCGCCGCACCCCTGCGCGCTGGGCGGCCTCGAGCAGGTACAGGGTGGCGTGGTAGTTGGGCTCTACCGTGGCCTGGAACTGGATGTCGGTGCCATGGGCACAGGCCAGGTGCAGCACCGCATCGACGCCCTCGCAGGCCTGGCGGACGAAGGCCGGGTCGGTCAGGTCGCCGACCAGGGCGGTTTCATTGGCGGCCAGTCCGCTGACTGGCCGGCGATCCAGCAGGCGCAGGCTGAAGCGCTCGCGCAAATACGGCCGCAGGGCGGTTCCGACGATTCCGGCAGCGCCGGTGACTAGAAGCGTAGGCATGGTGTATTCCCGTAAAACGTGGATTGCAGTCTGTTCAGGCGGCAGCGATGACGTTGGCTTGCCGGGCCGGCTTCTGGCCGACGAACAAGGCCACGATCAGCGCACCGACGATACCCAGCACGGCGGCCAGGCCAAAACCGCTGCCATAGGTGCCGGTGGACTGGATGATGAAGCCGGTCACGGTCGGCGCAACGATGCCAGACAGGTTGGCCAGGCCATGCATGAAGCCGCCGGCGGTACCCACCTGATGGTCCGGCACGGCGTCCTGGATCAGCGACCAGTAGGCGGGCGCGGTCAGCATCAGGAAGCCGATGGCCACGGTCATCACCACCACGGTGCTGGTAACGCTTTCCACTTGCCCGGTCAGGCCGATGCACACCGCAGCCACCAGCAGGCAACTGACCAGCACGACCTTGCGCGAGAACAGCTGCTTGCCGGTGCGCTTGTACACCCAGTCGATCAGCAGCCCGCCACAGACGAAGCCGACAGTACCCACCAGCCACGGCAGTGCGGTGACGATGCTCATGGCCTTGAGGTCGATGCCCTTGGCCTCGATCAGGTAGCTGGGAAACCAGGTCATGAAGAAGTACAGGATGTAGTTGTAGCAGAACAGCGAAACGCCAGTGACCAGTACCGAGCGCTGCAGGATGATCTGCAGCACCGGGGTGCGCGGAGCGTCTGCGACGGCAGTGACCGGGGCTTCACGGCCCTCGTTGATCAGCGCCAGCTCTTCGGCCGACACCTGCGGGTGCTCCTTGGGCGTCGAGGCCGCCAGGCGGTACCAGGCGATGGCCCACAGCACGCCGATGACTGCGATCACCACGAATGCCACGCGCCAGCCCAGCCACAGGGCGAGAAAACCCACGATCGGACCCGCCAGTGCGCCGCCCAGCGGGCCGCCGGCCTGGTTGATGCCGATGGCGCGGGCGCGTTCCTTGATCGGGAACCAACTGTTGACGGTCTTGTTGGCGGTGGTCGACACCGGGCCTTCGCCGACGCCGAACAGCGCGCGCACGATCAGCAGCGACCAGAAGTTGAAGGCCAGCGCGGTGGAGCCGCACAGCAGCGACCAGAAGCTCATCGACCAGGTCAGCACACGCTTGGGCCCGAAGCGGTCGGCCAAATAGCCACCGACGAAACAGAACAGCGCATAACCGAAGAAGAAGCTGCTGAAGATCATGCCCTTCTCGGCGGGCGTGAGGTGGTACTCCTGGGTAATGAACGGCATGGCGATCGACAGGGCAGCGCGATCGACATAGTTGATGATCATGGCCAGGAACAACATGGTCAGGATCGTCCAGCGATAATTCTTTTTCTTGTTCATGTACGACTCCGCCCGGCACCTGTGATGCCGGATCTTTTTTGTTATAACGCCTGGCCCCCGCAGAGGGCCAGGTGCCTCTTGGGGTCAATCAGACGCTGTAATCCACTGCCACCCACTCGAAGTACTGCTTGAGGTCGGCGACCAGGGCTTGGTGCGCCGGATGTGGCAGGTAACGCTGTACTGCGTCGGCGTCGTCGAAGCTGGACTCCAGGATGTAGTCCCAGCAGATCGGCCGATCCAGTTCGTTGGCCGCGACGCGCCAGTCGCGGATGAAGTCGATTTCTTCGGTGAGGTCGCGCATCCGCGCTACCAGCACCGACTCCAGCTCAGGCTGCGCTTCGACGCCCGGCAGACGGCGGAACAGCACGATATGTCGCATCATCGCCCTGCCCTCCTCAGCCCAGTGCCCAGGCCGGTGCGTCCTGCAACGCAACCGGGCGCAGGAAGCGCTCGATGGCGGCAAAGCCGACCGAGGTGGACTGTGGCGCAGTGGACGACGGCCATGGCCCGCCGTGCTGCTGGGCGTGGCACACGGCAACGCCGGTCGGCACACCGCTGAACAGCACGCGCCCGGACACTCGCTGGGCCGCGCGCAGCAGCTGGCGGTTGTCGGCGTTGTCGGCGTCCAGGCCCCACAGGGTAGTGGTCAGGGTACCGCCAATGGCTTCGAGCACTTCAGCCGCCTGAGCAACGGAATGTGCGGTCACGATCAGCGCCGCCGGGCCGAACATTTCTTCACGCAGGTGAGTATTGGCAATGAACGATGCGGCATTGGTGGCGAACAGCCGTGGTGCCGGACCAGCGCCATCGGCCTGCGGGGCGAACACCGCTGCGGCATTGGCAGCTACCGTGGCAGCTGCCGCCTCGAAGCCCTGCTGCATGCCCGGGGTGAGCATACGGTGCGTGGCAATCGGCGCAATGGCCTCGGCCAGCTGGCCGACGAAACGCTGACTGTGGGGCGAGTCGAGCAGCACGATCACCCCGGGGCTGGTGCAGAACTGGCCACAGCCGAGGGTGATCGAGCCAGCCAGGGTCTTGGCCAAGGTTTCGCTGTCTTTTTCCAGCACAGCCGGCAAGGCCACCAGCGGGTTGATCGAACCCAGCTCACCGAAGAACGGCACCGGGCGTTCACGGTCATTGGCGGCCTGCCACAGGGCTTTGCCGCCCTGGTAAGAACCGGTGAAGGCCACGGCAGCGATTGACGGGTGCTGGACCAGATAGGTACCGGCGACACGGTTGGGCGCTTCGGCCAGGGTCAGCAGGCCTGCCGGCAGGCCCTGGGCGCGGAGCACACCAGCGGCCAGGGCGAACACAGCGCGGGACAGTTCCGGGTGACCGGAGTGCGGCTTGATCACCACGGGGCAACCGGCGGCCAAGGCCGAGGCGGTATCGCCGCCCAGCACCGAGAAGGCGAACGGGAAGTTGCTGGCCGAGAACATCGCCACCGGGCCCAGCGGGCGTTGCACGCGAGTCAGGCGTGGGCGGCCGGCGGGTGGCGCACCGGCGATGGCTTGGTCATCGACCTGACGGTATGGCACACCGGCTTCCACTTCGCTGGCGAAGCCACGCAACTGGAAGGCAGTGCGGGCCACTTCGCCATTCAGACGAGCGTCACCGAGGCCGCTTTCGCGGTCGGCGATGGCGACCAGTTCGGCTTGCTGCTGTTCCAGGGCATCGGCCAGGCCGCGCAGCAGGGTTGCGCGCTGGGTGGCACTGGAGTCGGCCCAAAAGTCGGCGGCGGCGGAGGCTTGGGCGACTACTGCGTCGATGGCTGTGAAGTCGGGATTTTGCGGGGTGATCATGGGTAACTCCTTCAACATTGCAGTGCGGCCATGCGCGGGGCAAGCCCGCTCCTACAGGTACATCACGGCCCTTGCAGGAGCGGGCTTGCCCCGCGAAGAGGCCAGTGGCGTTAACGCGCCTTCGGCTCCAGGTGATACCCCCGGCCGATATAGTCGAAATCGACCAGTTCGTTGATCACCACGTCCTTGTCAGCCGGCGAGGCGTAATAGGCGCGGATCTCCTTGATCAAACCGCTCTGCTCGTCGAACACGTACCACTCGTCACCACGCAGGGCCGTGCCCAGTTTGCTTTTCCAGTGAGTCCACTCGATCACCGCTTCGTTGCTGTCGTGGCTGACAAGGATCTTCTCGATGGTCCACTGCGAGCCCAGGTTCTCCACGCACCACACCCATTTGCGGGCGATGGTGTCGGCAGTGCGCCACGGGATTTCCGGCAACCCCGAGGGGAAGTAGTGCACCGCGTCCGGGGTAAAGCAGGACACCAGCTTGGCGTAGTCACCTTCGTTGCAGGCGTCGAAGTAGCGGCGGATCAGCTGTGCATGCTTATGCTCTGCCATGGCTCAGCCCTCCTCGCGGTCGATGATCGACGGGATGGCCGGACGGCCGGCGGCGACCCAGGCGTGGTAGTCGGACACCGACGCCGGGCTCGGCGGGTACACGCCCCACAGAGGCTCGCCCGCGGCGATGCGCATGGCCAGGTAGCCTTCGATGTCGTCCTGCACGCTGCACACCTCGGCCAGTTCCTCGGCCAGGTGCGCTGGTACTACGGTCAGGCCATCGGCATCGCCGACGATGATGTCGCCTGGGTACACGGCAACGCCGGCGCAACCGATCGGCACCTGCAGGTCAGCCACGTGGTGGTAGGAAATGCGCGTGGTCGCGGTGATCTCGCGGGCATAAGCCGGCAGGCGCATGGCGGCGATCTCGCTGCCATCGCGCAGCGCGCCATCGGTGACGATGGCTTTGGCGCCACGGGCCAGCAGGCGGGTTACCAGGATGTTGCCGGCGGAAGCGGCGGCCGGGTCGTTGCGGCTGTCGATCACCAACACGTCGCCCGGCTGGATCTGCTCCACGCCCACCCATTGCAGGTTGTCGTCGTTGGGCTTGGTGGTCATGGTCGAGTAGGTGTCAATGTCTTCACGGGCGGGAATGAAACGCATGGTGAAGGCACGCCCGGCGAACGGCTTGGCGTCGCGGCACATGGCGCGCAGGCCGACCAGCGCAGGCTGGCGGAAACCGCGCTTGAACAGCTGGGTGGTCAGCGAGCCGCTGCTGCAAGTGGCGAGCTTGGCAAGTACTTCGTCGCTGACGACGACCTGTTTGCCAGAGACGCTCTCATGGGCATCGGCGTAGTTGTGGATGACGGACATTGTTGTAGGTTCTCCTCGCGGGTTCATCCGATGGGCGGCCAGGGCAAATTCCCAACATATGGAACGGTGTTTGACTGAAAGCCCTGCTGAGGTCGATTCTATGGCGGAAAGTCCCACGAAAAAGGGGCAAACTGGACACTCAGCCAGCCGAGTTCCAACAGGTGGGAATCAACAATGAAAACAGGTGAAGGCACCGCCGCTCTCGACAAGGCCCTGGACGTGCTCCAGGCCATTGGGGCAACCGCCACCGGCATCAACCAGGCCGAACTGGCCGAGCAGGTACCGCTGCCGCGCACGACGCTGTATCGGATCATCGCAACCCTGGTGGAACGTGGCATGATCCGCCGCGACCCGACACGCAAGGTCTACCGCCTGGGCTTCAACTACCTGGAGATGGTCCGCAACGCTTACCTGGAGCCAGACTTGGTGGCCGCCGCCAGTTCCGAACTGCGCGCCCTGCGCGACCTCACCGGAGAAACCTCCTACCTGGCGGTGCTCGACGGCAACCAAGTGCTATCGCTGGAGCGCTGTGAGGGCGCCCACACCCAACGCTCGGCCGCTAGCCTAGGTCAGGGCAAGCCGGTGTATTGCACCGGTCAGGGCAAGGCGATCCTATCCGCGCTCTCCAGCTCGGCCCGCGATGAAATCCTCAAGGGCCTGGTGCTGGCACCGCTGACGCCGCTGACCATCACCGACCGCCGCCGCCTGCTGGCCGAACTGCAGATCACCCAAGTGCGTGGCTACGCCTTGGACGACGAGGAAATCCGCTTGGGCATCCGCTGCGTCGCGGCGCCGATCGTTGATAAGCAGGGCCAGGTTCGCGGCGCCATCAGCGTGGCCGGGCCTGCCTACCGCCTGACCCTGGAGCGCTTGACCCTGCTGGGCCCGGAGCTGGCAGAGGCAGCACGCCGGGTGGGCGAGCAACTGCGTCCGGACGCTGCCCCGCGCACTGCCGACGAGCTCAGCGTGGTCCCCGGCCCATGGGCGTTTCACGGCGCCTTCCCGCGGTGGCACGCCGGCCAGCGCGTGCTGTACTGGGCCGACACCCTGGCGCCGGCCATTCATCGCTGGGATGGCCACAGCAGCCGCCTGTTGATCCGCCTCGACCTGCCGGTACGTGGCATGGAACTACACCCCGACGGTCTGCTCGTGGCCCAGGCCGGGGGCTGGTCGCTGATCGACTGGGAAGGCAACGAACACCCGCGCCAGGACTTGCTTGGCAGTCGCCTGCTGGCTCTGGCCTCGCACCCGTCCGGCGCCCTGTGGGCCTGCGCGAAAAGTGGCAACGGCTGCCTGATCGGCGAACTCAGCGCCGAGGGCGAACTGCGCCACGGCTGGTCGTTGCCAGAGCCGGTCAGTGCGTTTCGCTGGAATGCCACGGGCAGCGCGGTGTATGCCCTGGTGCCGGAGGCTGGTGACATTGTGCTGTTGCAACCAGGCAGCAACAGCGTGCGCCGGCTGGCCTCGCTGCCTCGCGGTGGTGGCAGCCTCGGCGGGTTGGCGCTGGATGCCGACGGTGGTGTGTGGACCACGCAACTGGATGGCTGGAGCCTGGCGCGCTTCGATGCCGAGGGTAATCTGGACCGAATGATCGGATTGCCAGTGCCGAGCCCGACAGACTTGTGCTTTGGTGGGGAGGATGGCACGACCCTGTTCATCACCAGTGCCCGCCATGCACTGCAGTTGGAAACGTTGGCCAGCGCGCCGGACTCAGGGTGCCTGATGCAAATGCAGACTTGAGCTTGAAAGGTGCTGCAACCATCAAGGCAGCACAGGTGGCCATACCTCTGGCCCAGATCCGACACTGAACAATACAATCACCCCGAGGCGCAAACTGAAGGGGGCGCTAACTGAGGCACTCGCGAGCCTGTCTTCAAGGTTTTGCCCTGGTTGACGGCGCCGAGGATAGCCCTCCAAGACGCGAACCAAACCTCTCAACAGCCTCGTCAATGAAACGCTGCAGCTTTACGCTTCGCTGCTTTTCCACGGGATAGATCAGATGCACCGGCTTATTGGGCGCTTCGAAGTCAGGAAGTACCTGGATCAATTCTCCAGACGCCAGTGACTTTTCCACCAGATCTGCGGCCCCCAGCAAAATCCCCAAGCCGGTACGCGCAGCATTTAGCTGGGCTACCGCATCATTGACCTGAAGTCGCCCTCCGACACGAATCTTGAACAGCTCATCATCACGGGTGAACAGCCATTCGTCATAGACAACCCGATCCCAAAAAACGTAGCCGAGGCACTGATGCCGGTACAGGTCACTGGGATGCGCTGGTACACCGTGGTCTCTTAGATAATCCGGCGCAGCACAGGTCAGCATCTGATAGACCCCCAAAGGACGCGCGACCAAACTACTGCTGTCGCCAATACAGAGGTCACCGATCCGCACAACAGCTTCAAAACCCTCTTCAATGATGTTCACTGCACGGTCGGTCAAGCTGAGGTCTATCTCAATGTTCGGGTATCGCTGCATGAACTCCCCAACAAACGCCATCAGGCTATGCGAACCAAACTGGTGGGGTGCGCTAATGCGTAGCCGACCATGAGGTTGCTCATGTGCTTCCATCGCCAAAACATCGGCTGCATCGAAGGCGGCTAGCGCGTCTCTACAACGGGCTAGATAGCGTTGTCCAACTTCCGTGAGGCTTTGTTTTCGGGTCGTTCGGTTGATCAGTCGGACCTGCAGCCGATCTTCCAACGCTAGTACGTGGCGAGCCACCATCTGCGCAGACATACCCAGCTGGACAGCCGCAGCTGCAAATGAGCCAGTGTTGGCTGCGGCAACAAATACTTCCATGGAACGCAGTCGATCAAGCATCTCGTTTACACATTTGGCCGGCAGAAAAATTAGGTGGCGGCGTATGGCGGTACGAGTGCTCGCACATACTGATCGCACTCTACACACGCCAGCTCGGCGACCAAGCGAATGGCCTCGGATGAGTGCGCCTGGGTATAGCTTACAACTAATGGTTGGTTAGGAATTGCCAGACCGCAGTCGACCAGACTGACTCGCCCCGACTCAATGGCATAGCGCACCGGCGCAAGAGGCACAAACGCGTTGCCAAAGCCTGCCTCAACCAGTTGCACGAGTGCTGAGATAGAGCTGACATGATGGGTTTTTCCAACAGGAAGGCTGAACCTGCGGTAGAGCTCCTTGAGCACCAGATGGGGTTGTGAGTTCTGGCTCATGGTAATGGTTGGTTGGCCGAGTAAATCTAGAATGGGCTGCTGGGCGCTGATCATTGCCTGATTGCTGACTATCCATCCCGTTGCGATAGAGAGGCACGGAATGCTGGTGATCCCATCACCCTCAATCGGATGCGTCTGTAGCGCAATGTCGATCATGCCGTCACGTAAAGCTTTGTGAACGCCAGCGCTGGTTTCCGAAGTCAGTTGCACCTCGATTCCAGGGTATGTCGATTGCAAGCGTTTCAGGAAGTCGATCAACCAGGTATGCACCACGCTGTCCACAGCGCCAATACGTACCAATCCCAAAACTTCGTGACTGGGCCGGCCCAGGTGGCGGATCTCTTGTTCCAAATCCAGCATGCGCTCGCCATAGTCGACCAGCCGCGAGCCGACCGCAGTCAACTTGAGCTCTCGTGTTTCCCGCTCAAACAACCGTGCACCGATCTCTTCTTCAAGCGAAGCGATCCGGTTGGATATGGCAGCTTGGGTCAGGTGCAGATGCTCGGCCGCGGCTCTGAAGCTTTTCAGCCTTGCAATCTGTAAAAACGCCTCGATGAAACGCGTATTCATTGATTCCCCACGAGCTCGATCCGGCGGATAGCCCCGCTACCAAGCGGGGCGTTCGATCTAAGGTCGATGATCCATCAGAACAGGCTCAGTGGGTAGCTGATCACGAGGCGGTTTTCGTCGATATCATTACCAAAGGTTGAGCGGACAGTGGCGTTGCGCCATTTGATTGAGGCATTTTTCCATGAGCCGCCCTGGATGACATAGGTGAGCTCACTATTGCGCTCCCATTCTCGTCCTTCGCCGCCGCTCGAAAGCTGAACTTGGTCGCCCCGGACATATCGGCTCATGAAGCTCAACCCAGGAACACCCCATGCGGCCAGATCCAGATCGTAGCGCAACTGCCACGAACGCTCTCCAGCATTGGAAAACTGCAGGATCTGCACGAAGTTAACGAGGTAGGGATCGGTTCCGGTTACGTACGGATAAGCATCGCGCCCGCTCATCTTCTGGAAGCCCATACTCAATGTGTGGTGCTTTTGGCGGAACCCTACCAACGCGCCCACTGCCCTGTTGTCGATGTCGCGAAAGTCCTCTACATCCCCCGCCTTCGCCCAGCGCAAATCGAAAGAGAGGTGTCGATCCGCCGTGAAATCGACGCGCCCTAGGTAATTGGCCAGCGTGTGTTGGTAAATCCCGTCCAGCTTGCCGTAATACACCCGGAGTTGGCTTTTATCATTCAGCGCGTAATCAGCTCCGTACAGGGTGAAATCGTCGCTGTGCCCGCCATAGCGGCTGGTCAGCCGCTCCCAGTTAGATGAATCCAAACCCATCGTCTTGGTCACGCGTGCAGCCTGAAGCGTGAGGCCCGCCAGCTCACTGGATTCAAGCGTGGTGGCTTTGAACAGACCAGGTAGCAGGCGAGAGTCGGCGCTTTGAAGCACGGGCTTGCGAAAGGCCATGACACCTGAGCGAATAAGCGTCTTGGAGTACTTCAATTTGAAGCTCGCGCCCAGTCGGCTGAATTCATCCTCCGAACTGCCGTCACGCTCAGTTGGGAACATGCCGGTGCCTGCACGATCTGGGCTGGAATCGAGGTTGAGGCCAGTCATGGCGACGCCATCGATCCCCAGCCCAAACGCGCCTTGGGTAAATCCGGATTGGAGTGTCAGAACGGCGGCTTGACCCCATTCCCGTGCTTGGCTTTGACCGTTCGCAGTGTTACCTCCAGGCTGGCGAAAGTCTCTATCGAAATACAGGTTTCTGAAGTCGACGTTTGCCCGGCTGTCTTCGAGAAAGCCAGCGGCTCTCAGGTCCGTTGCAAAGGTCAAACACAGGACAGCAGGTACCACGGGCCAATGTGCACGCATGCAGCGACCTCTTCTTGTTGATATAGATGAATACCGCGGGAGGGAGTGCGCACGATAAGGTCGTGCGCTTGCTGGCTTTCCCTTAGGAAGGGATCAGCCTGGCGATTGGCGCCCCGTAGCCGACGAGCTCGCCGTCGACCGGGCAATAGCCGGCCATGACGCCGGCGGCTTTCGCTTTGACGGGGTGAAGGGACTCACCAACCTGAATGAAGCCGATGATTGCACCCACCTCGACAGGTTCGCCAACGGCCGACAGAGCGACGCCCTGCAAAGGATGGGAAGACAAGAACCTTCCGGCCTTCGGAGCCTCGACCAAAGTATCCTGGTGACTCGGGACAGGCAGTTGGACCGGTTCCACGACAGATGTACGGGAATGTGACGCGAAGACCAGAACCACTGACCCGTGTTCAGTTTCGTACTCACATCGCGCAATACCTCGCCCTTGCAACTGCTGAACCAGTACCGCGAGTTCTTCAACGCTCATGAGGGCTCTCCGCAGTCTGACCAAAGCCTTGTTCGAAAAGATGCTCCAGGTGATGGATGTTGTAGCCACCAGCTGTGAAGCCAGGTTCATCCATCAACCGTCTGTGCAGTGGAATAGTGCATGGAATCCCCTCCAGCATGGTTTCTCCTAGTGCCTGGCGCATCCTGCTGACGGCCTCCTCGCGGTTGCTGCCATACGTTAGCATCTTGGCCACCAGCGAGTCGTAATGGGCTGGTACTCGGTACCCAGAATACAAGTGGGACTCGACACGAACTCCCGGGCCGCCAGGCGGGAGCCAATGGTCGACCGTGCCTGGTGCCGGCGTGAACCTCCATGGATCCTCGGCGTTGATGCGACACTCAATCGCGTGCCCGGTCACGGCTACATCCTTCTGGCCAAACGACAGAGGCTCCCCCCGGGCGATTCGCAACTGTTCCACCACCAAATCGATACCGGTTACCAACTCAGTCACCGGATGCTCGACCTGGATTCGGGTATTCATCTCGATGAAGTAGAAAGCCCCGTCTTCGTAGAGAAACTCGAAAGTGCCCGCGCCGCGATAGCCGATGTGCACGCAGGCGTCCACGCAGCGTTGCCCGATCTCTGCGATCGCCTCTCGCGAAACACCGGGGGCCGGAGATTCTTCGATCACTTTCTGATGCCGCCGCTGCATGGAACAGTCGCGCTCACCGAGCCATACCGCATTGCCGAATCCGTCCGCCAGGATCTGAATTTCGATATGCCGCGGACTTTCGAGAAAACGTTCGATGTAAAGGGCCGGGTTACCAAACGCACGATTGGCTTCTTCCCGCGTGGTAACCACCGCCTGAGCCAACTGGCTTGGCTCGCGGACGATGCGCATTCCCCGCCCGCCTCCGCCACCTGCTGCCTTCACAATCAGCGGATACCCCACATCTCGGGCTATATCAGCCACCGCCTGTGGGTCGCTAGGCAGAGCGCCGTCCGAGCCGGGCACGCAAGGCACGCCGGATTCCAGCATGGCTTTCTTGGCGCTGACCTTATCGCCCATCAGGCGAATGGCTGCAGGGGTGGGGCCGATGTACACTCGACCGGAGTGTTCTACAGCCTCGGCAAAATCGGCACGCTCAGACAAAAAGCCGTAGCCGGGGTGGATGGCGCCCGCGCCGGTTAGCTCGGCGGCCTCCAGCAGGCGACCGATATCCAAGTAACTTTGAGCCGCGGCTGCGGGGCCAATACACAGTGCCTGATCGGCCAATTGCACATGGCGCAGGTCGGCGTCTGCCGAGGAATGCACGGCAATGGTCCGAATCTGCAATGCCCGGCAAGCACGCAGGATTCTCAAGGCGATCTCGCCTCGGTTGGCGATCAAGACTGAGTCAAACATGGGCGTCCTCCATCGATTGCAGCTCGAACAGCGGCGTCCCTGCCTCTACCGAAGCACCGTCCTCCACCAAGATGCGCACCACACGCCCGCTGCGCTCGCTTTCGAGCACGTTTAGCATCTTCATCGCCTCAATGATTCCTACCTGCTGGCCTTCCTCGATGGCAGTGCCAACATCGACGAAAGCCGACTCATCCGGCGATGGGGCGCGGTAGAAAATGCCAGTCAATCCGGCATCAATGGTCCAGCTCGATTGGCGTGTCGGTGTTGCCATGGATGACTGCGCCTCAGGTGCGCGAGGCTGCATGGGCACCGTTTGCCCCGACTCTTTCACCAACCGAATACGGGTGCCGTCTGCCGAGTATTCGATTTCACTCAACGCGCTGTTTTCGAGCAGGCTGACGAGCCGTTCGACAAGAGGTTTGTCCATCAGCGGGATCCCTCAGCGAAAGCACAAACCTGGACGCCGGCCGACTCCAAGGTCTTGCGTAGTGCCCGTGCCATGCTGATCGCGCCTGGCGTATCGCTGTGCACACAGATGGTGTCGATATGAACTGGAAGCATGCGTCCGCTCACCGTTTCGATACCGCCTGCCTGAACCATGCGCAGCATGCGCTGGGCGGCGAATTCAACGTCGTGGAGCACTGCACCAGACTCTTTACGATGAACCAGATGGCCGGCCTCGGTATAAGCACGGTCCGCGAAGACCTCTGCACGAGTTTCGAGGCCCCTATCATTGGCAATTGGAATCATTAGTCCACCCGCGAATGTGACGCAGACGAGCTTGGGGTCGACGGCTTTGACGGCCTTGGCGATCGCTTTAGCAACCTCGGGGTCCGTTTGGGTGAGATTCCCGAGTGCACCATGGGCTTTGACGAACGTGATGGGGTGACCGGCGTAACTGGACAGCGCCACAGCCGCACCGACCTGGTAGGCAACGAACCGCTCAATTTCGCCGGTCGTGTGCGGAATCACTCTTCGACCGAAACCCCAAAGATCTGGAAAACCGGGGTGGGCCCCCACTGCTACGCCCTTGGCTTTGGCTTGGGCGAAGGTGGTAGCCATGATCTCAGGATCGCCGGCATGCAGTCCGCAGGCGACGTTAGCAGAAGTGACGATGTCGAGGATGGCGTCATCGTCACCCATTTTCCAAGGACCAAAGCCTTCGCCCATGTCCGAGTTGATATCGATGCGTAAGGTCTTGTTGTTCATTGTCTGTTCCTCGAATCAGGCTGGTGGACTGACGTCCAGGTGTCGCTGAATGTTCGCGAGCGCCGCACGGTGCTGGGCAAGGGCTTCGATGCCTTCGGCCACAGTGACGAGCTCGAAATGGATGCTGCAGCCGACGCCCGCTTGGGCGAGGCGCCAGAGGTCGCAATCGAGCACCGTGGCGATCTTCGGATAGCCGCCACAGGTATTGGCTTCCGCCAGTTGCACGATGGGTTGCCCCGCCGGCGGCACCTGGACAGTGCCCGGCGCAATGCCATGGGAGAGCAATTCGATGGGTCGAAGGGTCTGCAGGGGTTGGCCCTGCAGGCGGTAACCGACGCGGTTGGCCTGCGGGGTGACTTCGTAGGGAGTGGAATAGAACGCGTCCAACGAAGCGGAGGAAAAGTCGTCAGCCTGAGCTGCCGCGATCGCCCGCACCGTCACCTGCTGGCCGCGCATAGCCTCTGCATACTGCACACGCTCAAGGGGCAGGATGGCACGTCCTGGTAACGAAAAGCTTTGGGGCAATAGTCGAAGACGGTCACCACGATTGAGGCCCCGCCCTTCATGACCGCCGAAACCCGCCTTCAGATCTGTCGCGCGGGAACCCAATTGCACCGGTGCGTCAACACCACCTGAAAACGCAAGGTAAGCCCTGGCCCCCAAGCGTGGTCGCTCAACCACTACCTGTTGGCCGGGCCTGATCTCCAGGCAAGTCCAACTGGGTACGGGATGCCCATCCACGCTCAGTGCGCAGTGTGCACCCGTGCAACTGACGAGTAGCTCGCGTTCCGCCTTGAAACGGATCGGAAAGATGTTCACTTCAAGCCCTGCAGCGTTCTCCTGGTTGCCAACCAGCCAGTTGGCAATCATCAGTGCGGGCGCATCCATGGCGCCACTGCGGCTCACCCCCATCGCCATGCACCCCGAGCGCCCGAGATCCTGGATCAGGTTCAGTGCGCCACTACTCAGTACTTCGATCATGACGCGACCTCCCGAATCAGGAACCGGACTTGATCGCCGGGCAACAGCAGGCATGGCTCCTGTCTTTGAATGTCGAACATATCGACGTCAGTACGCCCTATCGCGTGCCAGCCTGATGGTGCGGTGCACGGCATTACTCCGGCCTGCGCCCCACCAATAATCACAGTACCTTTGGCGAGCTGTGCCCGCGGCGACGCTCTTCTGGGTTTGGCCAGTTCAGCGGGTAGCCCTGTCAGGTAGGCGAAGCCGGGCATGGAGCCGACGCACGCCACCTCATAGGTTGCGTTACTGTGACATTCGATCCACTGATCAATGCTGAACCCCGCGTGCTCGGCGAGCATGGCTAGGTCCTGAGCGGCTTCACCGCCGTAGCTCACCGGGATTTCCATAACCCTGGGGGTGGAAGGAGGCGCGTCGGGATACAGCCAAAGGCTCTGAATCAGTTGTTCAATCGTCGAAGGTGAACTAACGAGCGGGTCAAACATGACCAACAGGTTGTTCACCCCGAGCACCAGTTCACTGATCTGTTGATCAGTTTCCAGTGCGCGCGCCAGTGAGAAAAACTTTCTTTGCACACTTGGCGAAAACACCGGGTGGGAACTATCAACAAGCACTGCACCACACCCTGACGGGCTAAACAATAATTCGGCGGCAGGCGTTTCAATAATGTCTATATCTCGCATGGCTTGATCCCACAGCGAAGTTTTGACAGGCAATCCCAATTGGGCATCAGGAAGTTGCCTGTCTATTTCGGATTATTCTTCCAACGGTTTCTTCGCGGTTTCACGTGCGAATGCAAGCGCTATCAAGGTGATGGTCAGCCCGCCGGCGATATATAGGCTGACTGCAAACGAAGACTCGTATACCTTGAATATTCCCGTGATAACCAGTGGGGCCAGTCCGCTTCCGACAATGCCGGCCAAGGTATAGGCCAACGACGATCCGGCATATCTGACGCGAGTGGGGAATTGCTCGGTAACGAAAGCAGCTTGGGGGCCGAACATCATTGCCTGGAAGATCATGCCGACAATGACTGCCAGGCAGATGAGCACGGGGGATGCGGTATCCAGCAGCACGAAGAACACAAACCCCCAGCCAAGCGATAGCACTGCTCCCAATGCGTAGACCGGCCGGCGCCCCAATCGGTCGGAGAGCATACCGAACAGCGGAACACTGACGGCATGGAACACGGAACCGATAATCGTGGCAGTCAGCGCGGTAGAACGAGGTAAGTGCAGGACGTTGGTCACATAAGCGAGCGTGAATACCACCAGCAACGCGTAGACGATGTCCGAGCCAATACGTGCGCCGCCTGCGACCAGCAACCGCCGCCAGTGCCCAACGAACACTTCCCGCACCGGTGCATCGACTTTGGCTTCCTTCGCCTCGATCGACTTGAATACCGGTGTTTCATCTACACCCCGACGCAGCCAGAATCCGAGCATCACCAACAGGACACTGGACAGGAATGGAATACGCCAGCCCCATTCCTGGAACGTCTCGGGCGTCATGACGAAAGTGATCAAGGCAATGAACCCGGCACCCAACAGGGTCCCGCAGGCCGGACCTACCTGTGTGAAGGAAGCATTCCGACCACGATGGCGATCTTCGCCATGCTCCATGGACAACAGTACTGATCCGGCCCACTCCCCACCAATAGCCGCCCCTTGCAGGAAACGCAGCAGTACCAGAAGGATCGGGCTCCAAATACCCCAGATTTCATAGGTAGGTAACAACCCCATCAGCCCGGTCACCGTCCCCATCAAGATCAGTGTCGCCACCAAAACCCAGCGCCGGCCGAGCTTGTCGCCCAGGCTGCCGAAGACGATCCCGCCCAGAGGGCGCGAGACATAGCCTACCGCGTAGGTGGAGAACGCAATGACGGTACCCGCCAACGGGTCGAACGAAGGGAAGAAGATGACATTGAAGACCAGCGCCGCCATCAGGTTGTAGACCGTGAAGTCATACCATTCGAGCGTAGTCCCGATCGAGCTGGCAGCGGCGAGTCGCCTGATGTCGGCACGCTTGCCAGAATTTTCGGTGCTGATGGAGCCTGACTGATCCGCGGATGCGATCGAAGTGTTCATCAACGCACCTCCCCGACCGAGCCCTTGCTCAAGCTCTGATACACGCCAAAATGAGTGCTACCGGGGGGCAAATGGATCAGGCTGGATTCGGCAGCCTGTCGCGCCGCACTTTCGCTGGCGCACTCCACGATGAGCATGGGAGCCATCGGCCGCGGGTTGCCGGCTTCTTGGGGCAACGGCAAGCTCAGCGCTGGCACCGGACTTATAGCGTAGCTCTGGATATACCCAGGGATCTCGGCAAGCGCTGAATGAAGCGTGTTCAGCGAGCGAGGCTCAGTTGCTTTGGCTGCTGCGACGACTGCAACCCAGTCCCCTCCAGGCTGGTCAAATTGCCCGAAAGCTTCACCGATGCGACGGGTGGGGTTCTGCATGAGCGGAAGAATCTTCTTGGACCAGACAGACTGGTACTTGAACGCATGCGCATATTCCGGGCAGTCGAAGGCAGAGATGCCCTCTGCCCAATAGAGCGCGAGGTATTTTGGAGAATCGGATGGGGATTTAAAGCGTGTTGCCTTAATCACTCCGGCCATCGATGCACGGTCCGGAAGATGCTCCTCGTCGTACCAGCGGTTGAATTCAAGTTCATGCACTGCATCAATGTCAGATGCAACAAATAACATACCAAATGGTGAGCCGTTCATTGTTATTTTCCTCAGGGTGGCTTGACCTTGTGGCTATGTTCATCGATAGAAAAAACTTAGGCAAACGAGTTTTTTTACCCGTCTTTGATAGGAAAAACTTTTCAAACAGCATGTGTTTCTGCTCCTTTTTGAGTCATTAGATTGATTGGCAGCACCAGCCCAGAGCGGACATTGACTGCGTCCAAAAAAAAAGGCCGCACCACCTGTATCGCACGTATGCAATTGAGGAGGTGCAGCCTTTCGCTGCTCTACTTCGGCGTGGTTATCTAGCTATCGCGCGTCCTCGCAGAAGCGGTGGATAGCCTGACACGCCGCACGCAGAGAATCGTCATCGAGCGCGTAAGCAATGCGCAGGTAGCCAGAAAGACCAAAAGCGCTGCCCTGAACAACTGCAACGTTGGCCTCTTCTAGCAACGCCAGGGCCACCGCCTCATCATTAACCAACTCACAACCGGCGGGAGAACGCTTGCCGATCAGCCCAGAACAGTCGGCGAAAGCGTAGAAAGCTCCTCCCGGAACTTCGCAACTAATGCCCGGCGCTTGGTTGAGCAGTTCGACCATAAAGTCGCGACGTTGCTGGAAGACTTCGCGGCTATGAGCGATGAAGTCTTTCGGACCGTCGAGGGCAGCAATTGCTGCGTGCTGCGAGATGGAACAGGCACCTGAGGTCTGCTGCCCCTGAAGCTTCTCCATCGCCTCGAGCAGCCAGCGGGGACCGGTAGCAAACCCGATTCGCCAACCCGTCATGGCATAGGCTTTCGACACGCCGTTCATGGTCAACGTCCGTGCAGCCAGACGTGGTTCAACCTGGGCAAGCGTGAGGAAGTCACGGTTGTCGAAAATCAGGTGCTCATAGATGTCGTCAGCCAGAATCAGAACCTGCGGATGGGCCAGCAACACCTCAGCCAGCGCTTGCAGTTCGTCGCGATCGTACACGGCGCCCGTGGGATTGGACGGTGAATTCAGGATCAACCAGCGGGTGTTCGGGCCGATGGCTTCGGCCAGTGCTTGCGGGGTCAACTTGAAGCTCGATCCGGCGCCGCAGGCAACAATGCGCGACTCGCCACCACACAGCTCAACCATTTCTGGATAGCTGACCCAGTACGGCGCCGGGATCACGACTTCGTCGCCTTCGTTTAGGGTTGCGGCCAGGGCATTGAAGATGACTTGCTTGCCGCCGCTGCAAACCAGCGTGTCCTGCCAGCTGACGTCAAGACCATTCTCACGCTGGTACTTGCGCGCAATGGCTTCCCGCAGTGCCCGAAGGCCGGCCACCTGGGTGTAGCGAGTGTGACCATTGTTGATCGCACTGATGGCTGCGGCACGGATGTGCTCCGGCGTATCGAAGTCAGGCTCACCCGCGCAAAGCGAAATGATCGTCGCCCCTTCTGCGCGTCGCGCAGCCACGCGATCGATGATCTTGTAGGTTGCCGAAGGCTTGGCAGCCTCCAAGCGACGGTTCAGCGTTTCCAGGCTCACGCGTGTTCCTCCGGATGAGTAAGGCCCATCAGGTCCATGGTGGTGTGACCTTCGCGCAGCTTGGCCATGAACGCTGCTTCTTTGTCCGCACGTTTCTGGCCTTCGCGTAGCGTGCGTTCGACTGCATCCGCCGGGATGATGATCACACCGTCCTCATCCGCGACGACCAGATCGCCGGCGCTTACTTGCGCACCGCTGAAGTCGAACGGTTTACCTACTGAAGGCGTAGTCGCCTTGACGGTACCTTTGACCGATATACCCCGCGCAAACACTGGGAAGCCATGCGCTTCAAGCGCAGCGATGTCGCGTACGCCGCCATTGATTACCAAACCGACAATGCCTGCGGCTTCCGCCGCCACCGTGAGCACTTCACCCCAGTAGCCAGCGATGAAGTCGGCGCAATCACAGACCAGGACGCTACCGCGCGGCGCTTTTGCCACCGCCAAGTGCAAGCCCAGGTTGTCACCAGGCGAACACTGCAGCGGGTAAGCGGGTGCGGCAATGAAGGCGCCCTTCCAGACAGCGCGAATCGCGCGGTCGACTGCAGATGGCAGCCCAGAGGCCTCATACAGGGTGGAACTACCAAGGACCTTTGCAATGTTCTGATAATCGTGTGGAAGGCTCATGGCTGTTTGCTCTGCAGGGAGTGGTAACCGAGGGCGGCACGCGCTTCTTTGAGGCTCATGCCAGTGGCGATCTGTTCGCGGATCTTCGCTTCGACATGTTCGATACGACGTGCCGTTTCAGCGACCTCCTGCGCACGATTGCGCGGGACGATGACGACACCGTTGGCGTCAGCGACAACGATGTCGCGGGCGCAAACTCGAGCTCGGCCAACCGACACCGGCTGGTTTACAGCCACGACTTCCACGCGGTCCTTACCGGTACGCATGAAACGGCCTTTGCTGAACAGCGGGTAGCCCTCGCCCAGCGCTTTGTTCACATCGCGGCAGACTCCGTCAATGACCGTGCCGGCAATACCACGGGCCAGTGCGTACTGGGTCATGATGTCGCCCCACACCGTGCAATCGGTACGGCCGTCATTGGCGATGACCACCACATCGCCTGGTGCTACTTCATCAATGAAGTCACCGACAGTGCCAGGCGGTGTGCTCGCACTGACATACTGAACAGTGAAGGCAGGGCCGACCACAACCTGGCTGTAGTTTGCCAAAGGCGCGATATCGAAGGCCTGGCCTGGAAGGCCCAGTTTATCCATCGCGTCGGAAACACCCGGGGTATCCAAGCCTTCGAACAGGGCAACCAGGTCTTTATCAGAAAGGCTCATATCAGTGCTCCACCTTGATGGCTTCGAATTGCGTGTCGTGCATGACTTCTTCGACTGAGCGACCGGCGCGGACAGCGTCCACCATACCGGCTTGACGCCGGTCAATACGCTCGGCCAAATCAAGCACTTTCTCGATGGCATTGACCGGGACGAAAACGGTGCCGCATTCATCGGCGATCACATAGTCGCCCTCATCAACTTCAACACCAGCCATGCGAACTTTGACGGCTGCATCGATCTGGATGAGCCTGTTGCGCGCGCTGATCATGGTCACGCCGCGGCCGAAGACCGGGTAACCGATATCTGCGCTGCCGCGGATGTCGCGGCTAAAGCCATCGATGATCGAGCCACGAATGCCTTTGCGCTGGGCTGCGTTGGCCAGGATGTCGCCCCAGCTGGAGATACCGTCGACACCACCGGCGATCACCAGCACGCGGTCATCGGTGGTGATCTGCTCCACGACCGGGGTAATCAGGTGAACGGTGGGCGCCACGTCCTGCTTTGGCCCCAACTGCACGGTGCTGGCTCGGCCGACAATTTTGGGGCAGTTCCAGAGCGGCAGCAGGCCGTTAGTGGCGCCAGGCAGTTGGAGGAAGTCCAGAGCGTCCGACACTGTGTTGGTATCGAGCGCAGCCAGGCGTTCAAGCGGGGCTTTCAAGCTCATCTGTTGCAGGCCTCTTGTAGGTGAGGCTTGAGTATCGGCGCCGAGATTTGATACGTATATTACGAAGAAGCTAAGCTTGTTATATCCTAAACCTATGGAAAAGCGCCGTGATCAACTTTCGCTTGATACGCCACCTTTGGCTGTTCCTGGCTGTGGCAGAAGACCAAAATTTCAGTCGCGCGGCCAAGCGGTTGGGTATGTCGCAACCGCCGTTGACCGAACAGATCCAGGCGCTCGAACAGTCGCTACGCGTTCAACTTTTTACCCGTTCTCGTCGCGGAGCACAGCTGACTGCCGCCGGCGCCGCGATTCTTCCCGCGGTCCGGAAATTCGCTGATCAACTTGAGCGACTAGAGTTGGCGGTTCACGAAGCCGTCGCAGGCCATGCCGGCGTGGTGACCATCGGGGCCATTACATCGGCCATGATCGACGTGCTACCCCCGTTGATCGAGCGCTTCAAACAGAACCATCCGTTGATTACGGTATCGGTTCGAGAGATAGATAGCGCGGAAGCCATACCCGCACTGGAGGCGGGTGATATCGACATTGCATTCGCACGCCTGGAAGGGAATCTCGGTCGTCATATTCAATCCTTGCCGTTGTCCGAAGATAGGCTGGCTGTCGCGCTGCCCAAAGACCATGCCCTGGCTGCCAAAGAGTCAATCTCTCTGCAATCCCTCGCGGACGAAACCTTGGTCATGGCTTCACGGGATGTGAGTCCTGTGTACTTCGACTATCTGGTTGGGCAGTGCAAAGCCAGCGGCTTCGCACCGCGCATCGTCCACCAGGTGCGGTCCGTATCTTCACAAGTCGCCTTTGTCAGTTGCGGTCAGGGCATCGCATTAGTCCCGACGTCTATGGGTAAACTCGCGCCGGAGAACGTCGTCATCCGCCCTCTGCATCCCGAAGTAAAAGTGGTGATCACTGCCATGGCTTGGCATAGCGAGCACAAAAACCCATTGGTGGAGGCAATGATCGACGATGCAAGACAAGATTTACTATCATAGGCCGGGCGTATGACAGGGTTCGTGGCTTCGTATTTTACAAATCATTTGGCTCGTTCAACATTGGGGACTCTGTTATAGGAGTTTGTATCCGTGTCCCATGCAGCTCGCTTCACGTACGAGAAAATCCCACTGAGCATCGATGGTGTGCAGCTCGATCTGGCGGTGATACACCGCACCGGGCCAAAAACGCCCATCCTGTTCCTCCACGGATTCGGTTCTACAAAAGAGGACTATGCCGATATCACCCTGCAGGCGTCTTTTGAAGGACACCCCTTCATTGCCTATGATGCGCCAGGCTGCGGTGAAACGGAGTGCGCCGACCTCTCGCGCATCAACATCTCATTCCTCGTGAAAACCGCGCAGGCCGTGCTCAGGCATTTCGGATTCGACAAGTTTCATCTGGTAGGCCATTCCATGGGGGGGCTGACCGGCTTGGTATTGGCTAACGAAGAGCCTGATCGCATTCAAAGCTTCGTTGATATCGAAGGCAACATCGCACCTGAGGATTGCTTCCTCAGTCGGCAGATCCATGATCATGATCGTGAGGACGACGCGGGCTTCTTCCGTGATTTTATCAATCGCACCCGGTTGGCTTCTGATCCTGCAAGTGCACTCTATGCCGCCAGCCTCGCGAATAAAGTACGGACCGGCGCAGTGCGTGGCATTTTCGAATCAATGGTGGACTTGTCCGACAATGCTCAGTTGATGGACAAGTTCCTCGCACTACCCTTCCCGCGCCAATACATGTATGGGATAACCAACTCACACCTGTCCTACCTCGACCATATCGCTGCACAAGGTGTGGAACTGGCGTGCATCCCTGATTGCGGTCATTTCCCGATGTATTCGAATCCCTCCCTGATGTGGAAGTACATCAAGGCTTTGCAAGACCGCGCCTGAGCGGATCATATCTTTACCACGCGGCTGAGTCGGCTGCGTGAAGCTCGCACTACCCCAGTAAAAATAACAATGAGGTTGCGCCATGCTCGAAGCCATCAATGGTTTTCTTTCGGGAAAGCTACTCATCGTCCTGGTCGTCGGACTAGGTACTTATTTCACCATCAAGACACGCTTTGTGCAGCTTCGCTATTTCCTGCACATGTTTAAAGTTTTTAAAGACAGCCTCACCAGCAGTTCAGCGCAAATTAGCTCGTTTCAAGCGCTTATGTTAAGCCTCGCGGGCCGGGTAGGTGCAGGCAACATTGCCGGCGTTGGGGTTGCTGTAACAATGGGTGGTCCGGGTGCTGTTTTCTGGATGTGGGTCACAGCTCTGGTTGGCATGGCGACCACGCTTATGGAATGTAGCTTGGCCCAGTTGTACAAGCGTAAAGATGCCAGCGGCCAATTCTATGGCGGACCGTCCTTCTACATTGAATACGGGCTGAATAAGCGATGGCTCGGCGTACTAATGGCAATTTTGCTCATCGTCACCTTTGGCTTTTCATTCAACGGACTGCAATCGCATGCCGTAACCCACTCCCTACAAAATGCCTTCGGCATCGATCCTACTCATTCGGGAATCGTCCTGGCCGTCGTGCTGGGCCTGGTGTTTGTAGGCGGCATCAAGCGTATCGCGAAGGTGGCAGACCTGTTGGTACCGGTGAAGACGCTAGCCTACGTGGCGGTAACACTCTACGTGATTGTTTTGCAGTTCGATCACGTGCCAATGATGCTGCTGACCATCATAAAAAGCGCCTTCGGCCTGGACCAGGCTTTCGGCGGCCTCATTGGCAGCGCCATCGTGATGGGGGTCAAACGCGGCGTGTTCGCCAATGAAGCCGGCCTGGGCAGTGCTCCAAACGTCGCGGCAGTGGCCGAGGTCAGACACCCAATTTCTCAAGGTGTAGTACAGGCGTTTAGCGTGTTCTTCGACACGTTCGTCATTTGTACCTGCACTGCTCTGCTGATCCTGCTGTCCGGCTTCTACACCGCCGGCTTTGCCGGTGACGGTCTGGTTCTGACCCAAAACTCACTAGCTGCGGTTGTGGGCGACTGGGGGCGCATTTTCATTAGCGCTGCACTGGCATTGTTCGTGTTTACCTCGATCCTCTACAACTACTACCTCGGCGAGAACAACCTCAAGTTTATCCTTGGTGAAAGCCGCAAGGTCCTTTTGGGCTACCGCGCAGTCGTGCTAGCACTCATCCTCTGGGGCTCGATGGAAGACCTATCAACAGTATTCGCGTTTGCCGACATCACCATGACCCTTTCCGCCTTGGTAAATTTGATCGCTCTGACGCTGCTGTGCAAGGTTGGCCTCAGGCTGCTCGCAGACTACGACAAGCAACGTAAAGCGGGTGTTACCGAACCAGTCCTGACTGTTAGTGCTTTTCAGGATGTGAATATCGACCAGGGTATCTGGGCTCAACAACCCCCAGCCCCCGTAGATAACCCAGCAGTTGTGGTTAGCCACCGCTAAATCTGGCTGTGGCGATGGGGTCCATTACGTGGTCCCATCGCCTGCGTAACTTAGGAGGTTCAACATGAATGCGAGCCCGCTGCCTACTCCGCAAATCTGCTTTCCCGGAGGGAACTACCTGCACTTCGACGTAACCGCGAAAAATTTCAACTTGCCGGTTCAGGAACAGCTCACGCGGATCAAGACAAAGATCTTGAAAACAATCAAGGGTATTGAGGACATCCACCTCGGCCTTAACCATATGACGATCCTTTACAACCCCTATTTGATTTCTCCGATCAGCTTGGCTAACGATCTGCGGAAACACTGGCTTGCCACGTGATCGCCGAAGGTAACTCCAACTGCAACCTTCTGTACTCCTAGGCGACGCCCGGTAAGAAAATCGGACGTCGAGAGGAGTTGATCTTAACCGTGGAAGGTTACGCTTTGCGAAACCGGAATTCGACCTACGGTGATGTCATTGGCAGCTGCAGCTCGGTCTGCATAGCCGAAAGAAATACCTAAAAGCATTTTCATATCCAAGTCGATGCCCAGCACCTCGCGGACAGTATCGGCATACATTCCCAAAAGCGTCTGCGGGATACCTGCCAATCCATGAGCAGTCAATGACAACAAGAATGTCTGGCCGTACATGCCTAGGTCACTGGCCACCCGAACGCTGTCCCCTAGCGCAGGCATGAAGAGTAAGGCCACATGGGGCGCGCCGAAGAAATTCAAGTTCTGACGCATAGCTTTAGCACGGCCCTCTTTATCCTCACGAGTGACATGGATGGCATCGTAACGCGCTTTCGCGCTGGATCGAGCCCGCTCCGCATAGATTTCAGGGTATTCAGTCATATCAAAGTAGTAGTCCGGGGTGAAGCGCCCGGCATCATCAGCAGCCGATAGTGCCATAGCGAGCTCGTCACGTTTAGCGCCTGACACCACGTGGACCTGCCATGGTTGAGTGTTGCAGTTGGAGGGGGCCTGCTGGGCGTCTTCTAGCACCGCCTGGATGAGTTCGGAAGGAATCGCCTGCGGCAGAAACTCACGCATGGATCGACGATGACGTACTACATGGCTGAAATGGTGGCTCGACGTATTCATTGAATTGACTCAGGTAGTGAAAAGGTCGAGCAGGCTAAGCCGGTTCAATGTGTGGATAAATAGTTAACGGGTCACAACTTTAACTACTCGCAGTTGTTAATAGATTAGCGCCGAAGCGGTATGTATCGGCGCTGCCGTGCGCTCGAATCACGCCAGCTTGGTAGGTCAGGACCTGCGTTAATCGGGCGCGCATCTGGGAGCAGTTCCGAATCTGAATACTGACAGCACCTCCCTCACCTCGCTATATTAGGTCTGATAAGCCACAGGTTATCCGAACCTATTGCAGCGTTGATCAAGATGAAATTGACAGAGCCGGTACAGATGCCCTCCTCCCAGCCGCTGGTGCTAGCAGAGTTGACCGACAGCACCCGCGCCGCAGCCGAGGCGTTCATTGCGGCCGGCACCGCAGCCAACGCCGGCTGGCCTCGCTGCCTCGCGGTGGTGGCAGTGCCCGCCATGCACTGCAGTTGGAAACGTTGGCCAGCGCGCCGGACTCAGGGTGCCTGATGCAAATGCAGACTTGAGCTTATGACGCATCACATGCGATCAAGTCTACCCTGCCCCCTACGACCGTCAGTCTTCTTCGTAGATCACTTTCACCCGGTCAGAATGAGCAGCCTTGAGCAGCACTTCATGGTCCAGCTCGGTCTGTTCGGCATACAGTAGCGCAAAATCACCGAGGGCCTGGTCGAAGATGTCGCTCTTGCCCAAATAGCCGCTGATGGTCGCTGCATCGCCGGACTTGGCGTGGGCACGAGCCAGGGTCATGCCGCAGAAGTCGGCATAGCGCTCCAGCTGTTCGATGTCGATGTGCTCCAGTGGTATCGACATTTTCATGTCACGCAATTGCCGGACAAAGAAGTCGTACCCGGACGGCCCCCTGACCCACCCCAGAAATATGTCGCTGGACGATTGCATCAGCCGCTGGCCCATCACCACCCGCTGTCCCTGGTTGTCGTACTGACTCTTGCCCGCATAAGGCTCCAGCACCGAGCGGCAGGACTCTTTGAACTGCAGGATCAGCGGGTGGTTTTCTTCGGAGAACAACAGCCCGATATAGCAGCGCGTGCCCACACTGCCGATGCCGACTACCTTGAGCGCGGCATCCACCAGGCGATAGCGGTCAAGCAGTACCCGGCGCTCGTCAGACAGGCTCAGCCGATACGCCTGCAAGCTGCTGCGCACGCGTTCCAGAAAGTCCGGTTCATCGACATGCTGGATGACCGGTGGCTGATCGACGATACGCGGCTGACCACCCACCTGCCCTGCGATCTTCGGAAACACGCTTTCCATTACGCGCTCACGGGCGCGATCGAACAATTGCTGGCGGAATTTGCGGGCCTTGGCGTCGGGCGCGGTATCCATCAATGTTTGCGCGTCCAGCCGCGAATACCAGACCTCCAGCGGCTTCATCTTCGAGAAACGCCGCAAGTGCTCACGGTAAGCCCGGGTGCAGGCCACCGCAACTTTGTGGGCCTGAGCGTCGACCGCGCCATTGTCGCGGGCCGCCACGGCAAAGCTGGCGACCAGCCGCTTGATGTCCCACTCCCAAGGTGCCGGCAGAGTTTCGTCGAAGTCGTTGAGGTCGAACACCAGGTTGCGCTCGGGCGTGGCGAACAGGCCAAAATTGAGCAGATGGCAGTCGCCGCAGGCCTGCACATTGACCCCGATGTTCGGACCTTGGGCCAGGTCATGGGCCATCAGTGCCGCCGAGCCGCGCAGGAAGGTGAAGGGACTGCGCAGCATGCGCCCATAGCGGATGGGCACCAGTTCCTGCAGGCGGTCGCGGTTGGAATTTTCCAGCAGGGCAATCACGTCGCGCTTGATCGCGGGCTTCCAGTTGCCATGGCTTTCTCGAGGCACCGTGGCGCGCAAGCGCTTGCCATCGGCGAGGCGCTCCTCGCGCGCGCGAAATACCTGGCTCGGTACATTGGCGTCTGTAGTCTTGCGAGCAGATGCACGTCGCGGTGCCATGATGCGATCGTCTCCTCTGGAAGAAACATCACTGCCCAGCAGCGAAGAACCAGCGGTAATACGGGTTAGCGCCGTCCGCCTGCATCAGTTGCCGGACCTCACGCGCCCATGCCTGGCGGTTACCCTGGTAAGCCAGTAGGCTTATCCCATAGAACTTGCTCAACAAGCCCCAGCGCGCCTCGACGGCCGTCCGCAAGCTGTCATCCCCGCCCTGCAAGGGCGGTGGCGTGCGCAGTGCGAGCAGCGAGGGCAGCACGCGGGTAATCTCCCGTGTGCGCACCCACGGCGCATACTCGATGCGTGGGCGGTCATCGGTCACCGCCGGGGCGTCCCCGGCAAAGCGCTCAAGCCCTTCCCTGTCGGTCAGCCAGGTGGCCAGCAGGGCCTCCACCGAATCCACGCCAACCTCGGCGAGCGCTGCGGCCACCGTCGGTTGGGCAAAACGCTGACGGATGCGTGCAACATCCAGTTGCAGCGGTTCGAGCGAGCCGATCAGCAGCGTTTCATGGAACTCGGTGGTCCACAGGCTGGCATGCGGGAACACATCGAGGAAGCTGCGCACCAGCGAACGCGAGTCCTCTTCGTTCTGGGTCGGCAATGGCAGCCACTGGGCGACGATGCCACCGGGCTCCAGGCGCGATGCTGCGAGCGCATAGAAGTCCCGTGAATAGAGGTTCACCACGCCGCTGGCGGACGGTGGCGGCGGTTCCAGGGTGACCAGATCATAACGCTCGCTGCTGCGCAGCAGTTCCCGCCGGCCATCGCGCAGGCGAATTTCCAGGCGCGGGTCGCTCACGGCTCCATAATTGCCGTTGAACAGCGGCGCCGCGGCCAGTACCTCGGGCAGCAGCTCCGCCACCACCGGGCGCTGCAGGCCTGGGTAGCGCAACATGGCGCCAGCAGTGATGCCGGTGCCGAAGCCGATCACCAGGGCCGAACGCGGTTCGCGGTTATGGATCAGCAGCGGCAGCAGGGCCTGCAAACGCATGTAGCGCAGCGATGGCATGGCATCGCCGGTGTTCGACACGCCCTGGATGTACAAGCGGTTGAAGGCGCCGCCCGGGCGTTTCTGGCTGACCACTGCCACCGTGCCGCCGCGCCCCTCTTCATAGAACGTGATACGGCCGCTGCGCGCACCGGGCAGCAGCTCGGCCAGTTTTTGCGGTGGGGTCAGTATCCCGACCACCAGGGTGGTCAGGGCGACGCCGAGGATGGCCATGCGCAAGCACTTGTGCGCTGCCCGCCCGCGCCACATCGCCAGGCACCCGACCACGGCGGCCAGCACTGCCAGCACGCTCAAGGTGCGTACCAATCCCAGCCCTGGTACCAGCACGAAGCCCACCAGCATCACTCCGACAATGCCGCCCAGGGTGTTCAACGCCACCACGGTACCGACATCGCGGCCCACCTGGTCACGGTCGACGGCCAGCCTCAATACCAGCGGGAACGCCGCGCCGAGCAGCGTCGTCGGCAGAAACACCACGCACAGCGCGGCGCTGGCGAACCGTGCCGACATCCCTGCCAGCGGGTTGCCTGTCAGTTGCAGGACCAGCGCTTCGATCTCGCTCTGGGCGACGATCAACCAACGCCCGAGCCCGGCCACGAGCAACAGTGCGAGCAAACCCGCCAGGGCGATCAGCAAACCGAACAGGCCCCACGGATCACCGATCCGGTCGGCGCGGCGCGCATAGATCGCACTGCCCAGCATCAGGCCCAGCAAGTAGGTGGCCAGCACAACGGAAAAGGCGAAGGCGCGGGTACTCATGAATTGCACGATGGACTGGGTCCAGACCACTTCGTAACCGAGCGCCACGCCACCCGCCACGCAGTACAAGGCGATGGCCAGGCGCGCTGCCCCCGTTCTGGACACCGGGCCTTGCTGTGCTGCAAGTGGCAGCTGTCGATCACGGCGTCGATAGAGCCAGGCGCCGCCGGCGGCCAGCAGGTTGAGCCCGGCCGCGATCAGCGCGCTGCCGGTAACGCCGTGGCCCGGCAGCAAGACGAACGCCGTCAGCAACGTCCCGGCAATGGCGCCAGCGGTATTGGCCGCATACAGGCGCCCGCCCGCCTCGGCCATCTGCCCCTGGCCGGGTGCGAGCGCCCTCATCAGTACCGGTAACGTGCCGCCCATGAAGAAAGCCGGAACACCGACCAGCAAGAACGGCAGCACCCAGGCCAGCAGGCCGATGCTCGCTTCCAGCCGGGCGAACAGCCCTGCACTGCTGGCCAGTGCCAGGGTAGCCAGCACGCCCAGCACGGCCACC
The DNA here is from genome assembly GCF_044748405.1 of Pseudomonas sp. NPDC089996. Taxonomy (NCBI): domain Bacteria; kingdom Pseudomonadati; phylum Pseudomonadota; class Gammaproteobacteria; order Pseudomonadales; family Pseudomonadaceae; genus Pseudomonas; species Pseudomonas sp. NPDC089996. The sequence goes on from NZ_JBIVGA010000010.1 coordinate 202,443, forward strand.
GCCAGTTCCAGGCTGGCGTACAGCCCGACCGGGCGCGCAAGCCGGTCGGCCCAGCGCCCGAAGGCCAGGCCACCCAGGGCCAGGCCGATGAAAAATGCACTGATCCCGGCGGTGATGGCGTACACCTCCACCCCCACGACCAGGGACAATTGCTTGACCCACAGCACCTGATACACCAGCGCCGCCGTGCCGGAGATAAACAGCAGGCCGGCCGGCACAAAGACTTGCAAGGGATGGCTGCGCGTTGCCGAATCGGCGTCAGCAGCGTGACGATGGGATGGACTTGCAACTGCGCGCATCTATCGACCTTATCGGGTGTCAGCCCGAGTGGCAGAACAAGGAAGCGCCCGTCAGTGACGGGCGCCGGTCACCTCATTATTGCTTCTTCATTTTCTCTTCGATCTTCTTGTCCACATCAGCACGGATCTGGTCGATGCTGAAGCTTGCCGGGCGCTGGCTCGGCGGGTAGTCGACAAACGTCTGCAGGAACGCTGCCGCGCGGCGGACACCGTCGAACACCAGGTAGTCGTTCTTGGTCAGGAAGTCGTTGTACTGGTCAGACACGATGTCAGCCCGCTCATACGGGTCCATCCGCAGGTTGAACAGCTTGGGCACCCGCAGGCAGGTGAAAGGCTCGCTCCAGACTGCAAAGCCGCCCGGCGCGCGCTGTTCACAGAACACCACCTTCCAGTCGTTGTAGCGCATGCCTACCAGGTCGCCATCGTCGTTGAAGTAGTAGAACTCGGTGCGTGCGCTCTTGTCGGTCTTGCCAGTCAGGTAATCCAGCTGGTTGAAACCGTCCAGGTGCACCTTGAAGTTCTTGCCACCCACGTCGGCGCCTTTGAGCAGACGGTCCTTGATGTCGGTGTCACCGGCAACGGCCAAGAGGGTCGGGAACCAGTCCAGCCCTGAAACCATCTGGGTGGAGACCGTGTCGGCCTTGATCTTGCCTGGCCAGCGCACGATGGCGGGTACCCGGTAGGCACCTTCCCAGTTGGAGTTCTTCTCGTTGCGGAATGGCGTGGTGGCGGCGTCTGGCCAGGACCACTGGTTCGGCCCGTTGTCGGTGGTATAGACCACGATGGTGTTGTCAGCGACCTTCAAGTCATCGAGGGTCTTGAGCAGCTTGCCGACATCGCCGTCATGCTCGACCATGCCGTCGGCATACTCGTTGCCAATCATGCCGCTCTGCCCTTTCATGGCCTCGCGCACGTGGGTGAAGGCGTGCATGCGCGTGGTGTTCATCCAGACGAAGAACGGCTTGTCGGCCTTGACCTGCTTGTCGATGAAGTTGATCGCCGCCTGGGTGGTTTCGTCGTCGATGGTTTCCATGCGTTTCTTGGTCAGCGCCCCGGTGTCTTCGATCTTGCCGTCGGCGCTGGACTTGATCACGCCGCGTGGCGATGCGGCCTTGACAAAGTCCGCGTCATCCTTGGGCCAGTACTCGCGCTCAGGCTCCTCCTCGGCATTCAGGTGATAGAGGTTGCCGAAGAACTCGTCGAAACCATGGTTGGTCGGCAGGTACTCGTCCTTGTCACCCAGGTGGTTCTTGCCGAACTGGCCGGTGGCGTAGCCATGGGCCTTGAGGGCCTGGGCAATGGTGACATCGCGAGCCTGCAGGCCGACCGGAATGCCCGGCATGCCAACCTTGGACAGGCCGGTACGCAGGGCCGCCTGGCCCGTGATGAACGTCGAGCGCCCGGCGGTGCAGCTGTTCTCCGCGTAGTAATCGGTGAACATCATGCCTTCTTTGGCGATGCGGTCGATGTTGGGCGTCTGATAGCCCACTACGCCTTTACCGTAGGCGCTGATATTGGTCTGGCCGATGTCATCGCCGAAGATCACCAGAATGTTCGGCTTGTCAGCGGCATAGGCAAAACTGGCACTCAGCACCGTGCTGGCAGCCAGGGTCATGGTCGTTATCCACCTTCTACTGCTCCGGTTCATAAGGTCATTGCTCCGCTTCACGTTATTGGCATGCGCCACGACTACGTGCACGTGAGTGCCGACTGCCTAGCTGGTTCCCTGTGCGCCTGCGGTCCTTGGTTACACTTACTTGATCTGATCAAAGGGATAGATACGTCGCCACTCGCGGGCCATGTCGACCACCGTCCAGCCTTGGTCATTGGCTATCGTCAACGCCTTGTCCAGGCGCCCGACCTTGCTGTCACGGTCGTAGGCCCACTCGCGTGCGGCATCGGTGTGGTGCACCAGCCCGGCGAAGCGCAGCCCCGGACCGGCCTTAGTCCATTGCAGCATCTGCAGGTCGCCGTCAGAGTTGCCAAAGGCAAGCAGCGGCCGGCGGCCGATGATCGAATCGATGCTGACCGGTTTGCCCGGCCCATCGTCGTTGTGCAGCAGTTTGGGCTGGCGAAGGACTGAAAGCTGACCCTCGGCGTCGACGAAACGGGCATCCAGGGTGGTGCCGATCACCTGCTCGGGAGGGATGCCGTAGACTTCTTCGGCGAAGGCGCGCATGAAGGCGACCTCGCCGCCGGAAACGATGTAGGTCTTGAAACCGTTGGCACGCAGATAGGCCAGCAGCTCGAGCATGGGCTGGAAGACCATCTCGGTGTAGGGTTTGCCGGTTTTCGGGTGTTTCGCGCTGGCCAGCCACTGCCGGGTGCGGGCAATGAACTGCTCGGTGCTGACGCCAGCGTGGGTGGCTGCGACGATCTTCAACATGCCGTCCATGCCGCTATCGGCCAGCGCCTTGCGGTCATCCTCGAGCACGGCCTTGAACGGCTGCTCGGTCTTCCATTCAGGGTGGTCCGGGGCCAGGCGCCGCACCTCGTCGAGGGAGAACATCACCTCGAAATACAGCGGCTGCTCGCTCCACAGGGTACCGTCGTTGTCGAACACCGCAATGCGCTCCGGCACTGGCACATAGTGCTTGCCACCCGCTTCAGTCACGGTATCGACGAAACTGACGATGGCCTGCCGCGAGGCCCCATCGTTCCAGGAAGGCAAGGGTTCTGTAGCCTGGGAGACCAGCGGGGCCAGCAACAAGAGGCTCAACAACCAAGTCAGGCGAGGCAGCGTAAGCATGGCAACTCCTTGTCATGGCCCTGAAGGCGTCAGGGATTCAGCGGTTTCAAAGCAGGATGCTGGTGGGCGGCGTTATCGTGCTTGATCCGTTGCCGAACTCGGCGCAGGTTTTCCATAAGGTCGGCGGGTACATATTCACCGCCCGATGCTTCCCTATAGCGAATCTCGAGCAAGTTTAGGCAACGAACGTCAGCCGTGTCGGGGAAAAGCTCAAAAAATCTTTGCAGCGTCTGTTTCCCACTGCTGCGACGTACCCACAGGTACAAGGCATCCAGGCGTGGCGGTTGCTCTTGCAGCTGCCGCGCCATGCCTGCCCAGGCAAAATCCGCCGAATCCAGCCAACGCTGCCGGCGTTTTTCACGCCAGGCACGCCACGCGCCACGGGCGGGTTCGAACCAGCGTCGGCACAGCCAGACCGACAGCGTGCCAGCGAGCACGCCCACAACGATCAGCAGCCAATGCCCACCCACCTTGATTCGCGCCTGCTGGCCCAGGGCACGCAAGTCGTCGTCGATGGAAAACGGCGCACGGTATTCTGCGGCGGCGGCATTGAATGACACCGCGTCGACCGAGGCATCATGGGCATTGCCGGCATAATCCCACCACTTCATCTGGACGGCGGGCAGTGTGAGCGCGCCGGCCCGCTCGACCACATAGGTCACGCTGTCCTCCCGCGCGCCGCCGACAGTGCCCCCCCGGCCATCGCTCAACGGCTTGACCTGCGCAGGCTGCACGTAGCGTTTCAGCCCGGCGATCTGCACGAATGCCGGTGCCGGCATCGACATGGCCTGAGCCCCTTCTGCCTGCAGGCTGAGCGTGCGGGTAATGCTGTCGCCGACCCGCAGCGGGTCGTGCGACAGCTGTATGGACTGACTCAGCTTCACGTTGCTTGCAATCAGATGGGGTTGATCGCCAGCACCGGCCAAGGCCTTCGCGCTGAAGCTCAGTGGCTTACTGGTGAGGGTGACTGGCACGTTGCCCGGCCCCGGTTGCACCTGGTAACTGAGCGCCGGTATGCGGAATGCCCCGGCCACCTGTGGGGTGATTTGCCAGGTGTAGCGCAACCCGAAAAACGCCTTGCCGTCTATCGTCTGGTTCAGATGCTGGGCCTCACCGTTGGGTGGCGTGATGACGGCCCCTGGCAGCTGCAGCTGTGGCAGTACCGGCGCGGCGGTGAACCAGCTGTCCACCAGGAGGTCAACCTGCAGGCTTACGGTCGCGCCGACCAGAGCGCCGTCCGCGGGTACCAGGCGGCTCTGTACCCGCACATCCGGGTCTGCCCAGGCACACCAAGGCAGGCTAAGCAGTAACAGGATGACCAGGCGGCTCATGGTGACGCTCCAGAAGGTTGGCGTGCCGCATCCTGCAACGCGAACTTGCGCTTGAGGAACTGCGCCGGCGAAGTCGTCAGGTTGTTTAGCCAGGCCTCATCGGACGCGGCCTTTGCGGTAGTTTGCTGGCGTTCCTGGCCGCCTTTGCTCGAGGTCTGGTCTTCGACCACCTTGTCGGCTTTTTCGTCGGGTGTTCCAGCCTTCTGCTGATCGTCGTAATCTTTTTGCAGCGCTTGCGCCAGCGCCAGGTTGGCGGTGGCCTGAGGAAACGCCGGCTGGCGTTGCAAGGCTTGCTGGTAAGCGGTAATCGCCTCGGGGAACTTGAACAGCCGCACGTAGATATTGCCCAGGTAGAAATACGACGATGCCGTGTCCAGCTGGGCAAAGTCGGCGAGCGCGGCCTGGTAGTCGGCTGCCTGGTAGGCCGCTACAGCACGCCAGTAAGGGTCCTGAAAATGCGCCGCCGCCTCAGGGTAGTGGCCGTGTTCGAAGGCCCAGCGCCCTTGCTGGTCGGGGGTCAGGAATGCGTCGGCCAAGCCCCCTGCCTGTGCCGTTTGCGGTGCGCCGGCCAACAGCATCAGCACCACCGCCAGCCAGTGCACCTGCCAGCCACGGCGCACGCAGAACAGCGCAATCAACGCCAGCGGCCAGCACAGCCAGTAGCCGGCGTCCTTCCAGTGCACTTCTTTGCCTTCGTCCTGCACGGCCTGGAAGTGCCGCTGGGCATGCAGTTCGATCCAGTCCAGGTCGTCATCGTCGAGGGTCAGGCTACCCAAGGGTGCATCGGCGGCGCGGGCCAGGCCCTTCAAGCCTTCGGCGTCGAAATTCGCCAGCAACGGCCGGCCATCGCTGCCCACGCGCGGGCGCCCCTGGCGGTCATGCAGCACGCCACGATCCTGGCTGCCGACAGCCAGCACCAGCACCTGCAAGTCACTGCCCTTCAGGTGTTCGCTGACGGCGTCGAACTGCGTGGCATCGGCGCCGTCGGTAATCAGTACCAGGGTTCCCGGTACCTTTTCGGCTGCCAGCAGCGTTTTGGCCTGGTCGATGACACCGGGTACATCCCTGCCGGTCCTGGTCATCAGCGAGGTGTCCAGTGCCTGCATGAAGCTGTCCAGCAGGCCAGGGTCTTGCGTGGCCGGCAGCACCAGGTGGGCGCTACCGGCGTAAGCGATCAAGGCTATGCGCGCCCCAGCACGGCGCTTGAGCAGATCGTGCATCTTGTGCTTGGCCGCCATGAGGCGCGTCGGCGGCACATCGTCGGCGTCCATCGAAGGCGACAGGTCGAAGGCCAGGATCAGGGGAGCACGGTTGTCGAGAAAGCCTGGCCGGTCTTCGGTCCAGGTCGGCCCGGCAGCGGCCAGCGCGCCGAGGCCCAGCAGCAGTGCCAGCAAGTGCACCGGGCGCAGGGTCTGGCGCTGTTCAGGGGTGATGACCAGTGCGGCGACCAGGTGCGGGGCGATGACCCCGTCCAATTGGCGCTTCAGGTCATGCCGGCGCGTCCACAGCCACGGCAGCCACAGCGCCGGCACGATCAGCAGCAGCCAGTACGGGCGCAGGAAGTGGAACGCACTGAAGTCGAATTCCATCCTACCCTCCCCGTGCCAACGATCGGCTGCCAAGCCCGGCGGCCAGTACATGGCTGACCACCAGCATCGCCAGTGCCGCACCCAGCGGCCACCAGAACAGGTCACGCTTGGGCTGGTGGCGCAGGGTCTTCACCTCGTGTGGGGTGATGCTGTCGAGCGTGGCGTACACTTGCTGCAAAGCGTCGCGGTCATCGGCGCGGAAGAACCGCCCGCCCGTCTGCCGGGCGATGTCCTGCAGCAGCGCCAGGTCGACCTTGGCCTCCCCACTGGCCTGAGGGTCGCCGATGCCGATGGTATGCACCACGATGCCCTGGGCCTTGGCCAGGCGCGCCGCATGGGCCGGGGTGATGGCGCTGCCGGTGTCGTTGCCGTCGGTGAGCAGGATCAGCACCTTGTCCTGCTCATGGGCCTGGGCGAACAGCTTGATGCTGAGCCCGATCGCGTCGCCCAGCGCGGTGTTCGGGCCGGCCATGCCGATGCCCACCTCGTCCAGCAGCACCCGCAGGCTGCCATGGTCGAGGGTCAGTGGTGCTTGAGGATAGGCGCCCGTGCCGAACACGATCAGGCCAAGGCGGTCGTCCTTGCGTCGGGCGATGAAGTCCCGCACCACGTCCTTGACCACGCTCAGCCGGTCGCTGCGGGTGCCGTCTGCCGCCGTGTAGTCGCGGGTTTCCATGGATTGCGAGATGTCGATGGCGAGCATCATGTCGCGCACTGGCTGGTTGTGTTCGATGGCCTGCTCGACCCAGACCGGCCGGGCACAGGCCGCTATCAGCAAGGCCCAGACCGCCAGGTTGAGCACGCTTTGCCAGCGTCGGCCGCCCGTATCGGTGCGCGGTGCAAGCCCCGCTGCCCGGCTCATGGCTGCAAAAAACGGCACCCGCACGGCGCTGCGTGCCTCGCGGTAGGCCGCCAGGTAGCGCCAGGCCAGCCACGCCAGCGGCAGCGCGGCCAGCACCCAGGGATAGTCAAACTGCCACATGATGGGTCTCGATCCATTGCCGGCTCAGGGCGAACACCGTGCTGATCTCCGGCTCCGGGATGGCCAGCACGTCACTTGCCGGGGCATAGCTCAGCGTGTGCAGGCGGGCCGCGAAATCTGCGGGTAACGGTGCCCTCGCCCGCGCCTCGAGAAATGCCTGCCACTGGGCGCCTGCCAGTGTAGCCACGGGCGGCGCATCGGGCATCGACAGCCCTACCCGCTTGAGCAGCACCGGCAATTCACGCAGCGTCTGCAAGCGCCGCTGCGAGTCGGTCACCCCTTGCACCAGTTGGTCGAAGTACGCCAGCGCCTCGCGCCGGTAACGCTCCCGACGCCAACGCCGACGGCTGCGCACTGCCCAGGCCACGCAGGCCAGCGCCAGCACGCCCAGCAGCACCCACCAGCCCCAGGTCTGCGGCATGTAGCTGAACGGCGGCGTCGCCAGCGGCAACTCCTGCAGCTGGGCGATATCCGGCACCACCGGCGTGGTCATCGGCCACCTCCGGGCAGCCGCCCCAGTTCACGGCGCAACTGCAACAGCGGCTCTTCGCCGGTACTGAACATCATCAACGGAATCTGGCTGCGCCGCAGCAGCTCTGCCACGTCCTGCAAGCGTCCGCTGAGATACTCCCCCAAGGGCCGGCTGACCTGGCGACGGTCGATCTGCATCTCCACCTGCAGTTCGCCCTGGGTCACGTTGACCCGGCCCTGTTCAGGCAAGCGCAGCGCCAGCGGGTCGTAGACCTGCATGGCGATTACGTCGTTGTGCGCACTGAGCTGGCGCAGCAGCTGCAAGGTTTGTGTCGAAACCCCGGCGAAATCGCTGATGATGCACACCAGCGCATCATGCCCGGCCAGGGCAATGGCTTGGCGCAAGGCGCTGTCCAGCTGCCGTTCGTTCTCGGTGTCGGGGCCACTGGCGGACAAGGCCTGGTTGCTGCCGACGATCGCTGCGCACAGCGCTTCCACACGGGCGCGGCTGCGCAAGGGGCGTATCTGGCGTACCTGCTGGTCATCGAACACCAGCCCGCCCACCCGGTCACCCGCACGCAATGCCATCCACGCCGACAGGGCCGCCAGCTCCGCCGCCACCACCGACTTGAAGCTGCGCTGCGAACCGAAGAACATGCTCATGCGCTGGTCCACCAGCAGCCAGGTCGGGCGATCACGCTCCTCGGTGAAGGTGCGCACGAACGGCTTGCCGAACCGCAGCGAGGCGCGCCAGTCGAGGTGGCGCAGGTCGTCACCCGGCTGGTAGCGGCGCAGTTCGTCGAAGCTCAGGCCGCGCCCACGCAGGCGCGAGGCATGGCCGCCGGCGAGGATGCTGGTGAGCGGCTGGCGGGCGACGAAACTCAGCGCACCGACACGATGCTCCAGCGCCATCAGCTGCGCGAGCGAGGCGTAGACGAAGCCATCGACGGGCGCCTGCATGGCTCAGGCCGGGATGGCCACGCGGTCGAGCAGGCGGTCGATCACCTGGTCGGGCGTGACGGCTTCAGCGACCGCGTCATAGCTGAGCTGCAAGCGATGACGCAGCACCGGATGGACAACGGCACGTACATCGTCCGGGGTAACGAACGCATTGCCGGCCAGCCAGGCATGGGCGCGTGCCACCCGGTCCAGGCTGATGCCACCGCGTGGGCTGGCGCCAATGCGAATCCAGCGCGACAGGTCGGCATCGTAGTCGACTGGGTGCCGGGTGGCGTTGACCAGGTCGACCAGGTAGCGGTCGATCGCCTCGGACACGTGCACCTGTGCGACTTCGGCGCGGGCGGCGAACACCACCTCCTGTGCCAGTTGTTCAGGGGCCTGCGCGCCGTTGCGGCCTTGCGCTTCTTCATTGCGCACCAGACGCAGCACCAGCGCCTCATCTTCGACCTTGGGATAATCCAGCTGCAGTTTCATCAGGAAGCGGTCCATCTGTGCCTCAGGCAGCGGATAGGTGCCTTCCTGCTCGATCGGGTTCTGCGTCGCCATCACCATGAACAGTGACGGCATGGCATAGCTCTGCCCGGCCACAGTGATCTGCCGCTCTTCCATGGCTTCGAGCAGCGCTGCCTGCACTTTGGCCGGGGCGCGGTTGATCTCGTCGGCCAGGATCACGTTGCCGAACAGCGGCCCGGGCTGGAATTTGATCTGGTTGCCTTCGCTTGTCTGCTGCAGGATCTCGCCGCCGGTGATGTCCGACGGCAGCAGGTCCGGGGTGAACTGGATACGCCGCATCTTCGCGTCCAGGTGGGTCGCCAGGGCCTTGACCGTGCGTGTCTTGGCCAGCCCTGGCAGGCTTTCGAGCAGAACGTGACCGTTGGCCAGCAAGCCCAGCAGTACATGCCGAATGGTTTCGGCCTGCCCCAGTACCTGCTCGGCGACACGAGCCTCCAGCGCTGCAATTTCCTCGCGTATGCTCACGCTCTTGCTCCCTGACCGTATGGGTATCGGCTAAATCTAGCAGCGCTTGTCGGCTTCGCCAGCTATGGCTTCTGCCAATACGGCTCGATCGCCTGCAAACGCGGATCATCGGGTGCCGCCTGTCGCAAGCGCTTCACGTAACCAAAGGCCTCGGCGCGCTCACCGGCCAGGGCATGCAGGTAGATCAGCGAATAGAGCAGATCCGGGTCATCAGGGGACTGCTCCAGGCCGCTGTTCAGTGCGGCGATGGCTTCGTCACGGCGCTCAAGGCGCGACAACAGCAAGCCCTGGTTATAGCGAATCCGCGAATTGCCCGGCAGCGCCACGGCCGCGCGCTCCATCCATTGCAGCGCCTCGTCCTGCTGACCACGCTCGACCAGCAGCAAGGCCAGCATGTAGGCCAGGTTGCCATGATCGGTGGCGGGCATCTTGTCGAGGGCCACGCCCTCGCGCAGCACCTGCTCGGCCTCGTCGAACCGCTGAGCGGCACTGGCGAGGGTCACCAGGTTGACACGCGCCGGCACGAAGTACGGGTCCAGCCGCAACGCCTGGCGGTACTGCTCCATGGCCTCGGCATCACGCCCCTGGCGGCTGAGCAGCACCGCCAGGTTGAGGCGCCCGCCTGGCAGGTCGGCGTTGCCGCGCAGGCGGCGCTCATAATCGGCCAGCATCGTGGCGAACGCATCACGCTTGTGCTCGGGTATCTGTGCGGCGGGCACTGCGGCCAGTACTCGCACCGCTTCGTCGCGCACCGCCAGGGTCGGGTCTTCGAGCAGCGGCAACAACGGTTGCAGGCGCTGTTCAGGCGGCACACTGGCGAACCCGGCCACCGCGTAGGCACGTACCAGCGGGCTGTTGTCCTTCAACGCCCAGCCCAGGCTGATCACCGACTGCGTGCCCAGTTCGGCCATCTGCTGCGCTGCCGTGGCGCGTACGATGGCCGGCTTGCCCTTGTCGGCAAGCACCGCGTTCAGCTCGCTCAGGGCGATGCCGTGGCCGCTGCGCACCGCCTGGAAGTTCTCGCCGTAATGCACCGGGCGCTTGCGCGGGCCGAACCAGCCGTCGATGGCCGCCGCCGCCCATTGCGGCTGGCGGTCCTGGTGGCAACTGGTGCAGGCGTCGGGGCTGGCGGTCTTGCCCGCGAGGTCCGGGCGCGGGATGCGCAAGCTGTGATCGCGGCGCGGGTCGACCACCATGTAGGTCTTGGTCGGCATGTGGCAATTGACGCACTGCGCGCCCGGCGAGCCGGCCGGGTGGTGATGGTGCGCTTCGCTGTCGTAGTCCTTGGCCTGCAGGCTGGGGAAGCGCGCCACCGGAGGCTGGCTGTTGTGGCATTGCAGGCACAGGCCATTGCCTTCGATCTTCACCTTGGTGGTATGGGGGTTGTGGCAGTCGGTGCATCCGACGCCGGCGGCGTACATCTTGCTCTGGGTGAACGAGCCGTACTCGTACACTTCACCGTCAATCTGGCCATCGGCATGGTACAGGCCCGTGCGCAGGGTTGCCGGCAGGCTTTGATCGAACTGCGCATGCCCCGGCAGCATGCCGACGCCGAGGGTTTGTCGCCGGCTGTGGCAATAGGCACACTGCTCGACCAGGCCCTGGCTGCCCAGCGCCTTGTAATCCACCGCCAGACCATTGGGCTCGCCCGGCTTGGCTGCCTTGGCCCAGTCGACGTGCGCTTTGCCCGGCCCATGGCAACTCTGGCAGCCGACGTTCTGCTCCTGCCAAGTCGAGGCGAAGCTGTCGTCACGGTCGTTGTAGTTTTTTACCAGCCGGGTCGAATGGCAGTCGGCGCACATGCCGTTCCAGTTCTGGTAACGGCCGGTCCAGTGCAGCGGGTCGTCCGGGGCGAAGCGCTGCCCCGGATACAGCGAAAACCAGCGTTGCCCGCCCTGCCCCTTGGGTCGGCTGTCCCAGGCAATGGTCAACGCCTGCAAGCGCCCGCGCGGCAGGTCGACAAGGTACTGCTGCAGTGGGAAGTGGCCGAACGTGCGGCGCACCTGAAAGTCGGCCGGTTTGCCGTCCTCGCCCTCGAGGTTGACGAAAAAGCCCTGCCCCTTGCGGAAGAAGTGCGCTTTCACCCCGGCCTCGTCGAACCGGGCGTCATTGAAATTACCCAGCACGTTGGCCGCGGTGGCATCGCGCATGGCCCAGCCGTGGTCGGAGTCTTTCCATTGCTTGGCCTGGTCAGCGTGGCAACCGAGGCAGGTTTGCGCTGCGACATACCCCTCGGCAGGTTGCGCCTGGGCCGGCGGGCTGGCTGCCGCCGCACTCCCCAGCCAGGCCAGCAGCGCTGCGCCCAGCAGCCCACAGATTACGCCTCTGATCGCCTTCCCCATTCCACGCTCCACGGCCAGTTCCATGGGCCCTGTACCGGACCCTGCGGCACTGAGGCTAGCAAATTTTTCGGGGCAGGCGGCGAACTTGAGCTATCACTGATGGACAGCCTATGCATGGAGCCAATATGACCCACCCTCAGCGCTCGTGCCTGCTACTGTCGCTGTCGATCGGTCTTTGCGCCCAGTCGGCCCTGGCCGATAACGCCCGCGACTGGCAGAACACGCCGGTCGACCTGAACATGGTGTTCGGCTATTACAACCTGATCGACACCAACACGCCGATCGACACCTCGCTGCCGCTCGATGGCCTGTCGCTCAATGCCGACTTGTACATCCTGCGCTACGCCCGCTCGTTCGGCCTGGACGGGCGCAACTCGGCGATCCAGGTGCTGCAGCCGTATGCCGACGTCTCGGCCTCGTTCGACAACGGGCGATTTTTCAGCGGCACCAAGCACAATGGGGGCATGGGCGACACGCAGATTGTCTTTGCACACAATTTTTTCGGTGGCCCGGCGCTGACCATGGCGCAATTCGCCAGCTGGAAGCCAGAGACCTTCTTCAGTGGTGCGCTGTGGCTGACTGCACCCACCGGCGACTATGACAAGGACCGGATCATCAACATCGGCGCCAACCGCTGGGTGGTCAAACCGGAACTCGCCTTCGGCACGCCGTTCGGGCCGACCTGGCTGGAAGTCAACGGCTATGTCTCGTTGTACGGCGACAACGACGAGTACCAGGGCAACAGCAAGCTGGAACAGAAACCGCTGTACGCGATCGAGGGCCACTACAGCTATACGGTCAACCGGGCGTTGTGGGTGTCGCTGGACAGTACCTACAGCACCGGTGGTGAAACCCGAATCGACGGTGTCGGCCAGGACAACAAGCAGGAAAACGTGCTCTTGGGTGCCAGCCTGGGTTTCATGCTGAGCCCACAGTTCGGTGGGCTGCTCGCCTACTCTGACACCGTATCGGAACGCACCGGATCGCCGGATGTGAATACCTGGACGTTACGTTTGCAATATGTCTGGTAATCGACCTATTCCCCAGAGGACGCCGCAATGAACACTGTCTTGCTCAAGCTCAAACATGAATTCATGAAAGTGCTCCCGCCCACCATTTTCTTCTTCGTGATCCTGCACATCGTCGCGCTGATACGTGCGCTGATGATCAAAGGCTCTGGGGTAGAGCTGCCGGTCTCAGCCTCCGTACTCATCGCCTCCCTGGTACTTGGCAAGTCGGTACTGGTTGCCGACATGCTGCCATTCATCAATCGGTTTCCCGACAAACCGCTGATCTGGAACGTGGCCTGGAAAACCGCCATGTATGCCTTTGTGGCGCTGATCGTGCACTACCTGGAGCGACTGTACGATTACTGGAAAGAGGCACCGGGGTTCGTGGATGCCAACCACTTGCTGTGGACGTCCATGAACTGGCCGCGCTTCTGGGCCATTCAGATTCTGCTGGTCACGTTGATCTTCATGTATTGCGTGATTGCAGAGCTTGCCCGAGTGATCGGGCGTGAACGACTGAAGCGGATGTTCATTGGACCACTGCCGGTAAAGGATGCCTGATCATGCCCCAAGCAAACGGCTATGCGCTGTATGTGCTTGCCTTGCTGCTCCCGCTCGGTACTGCTCAGGCAGAAGATTCTGCAGAGCTTGCGAAAAAGGCATTGAACCCGGTCGCTGCCATGTACAGCTTGCCGGTGCAGTACAACTGGGATCAGAAACTGGGCGCCGACGATGACGGCAAGCGGAATGTGACCAATATCCAGCCGGTACTGCCCTTCAGCCTGGATGAAAACTGGAACCTGATCTCTCGCACCATCCTCCCTGTGGTCGACCAGCACGGTCTGGGCGGTAGCGCGGACACCTCCGGTGTGGGCGACGTCACCCAGAGCTTTTTCTTTTCACCCAAGCAGCCCACTGCCAGTGGCTGGATCCTTGGCGCCGGGCCCGCGCTGCTGATCCCGACAGCCAGTAATGACGTGCTGGGTAGCGAGCAATGGGCGCTCGGGCCGACGGTGGTTGCATTGAAACAGTCCAATGGCTGGACCCGGGGGATACTCGCCAATCACCTGTGGGGGCTGGAAGGCAGCCCCGCGGATGACAAAGAGAAGGTCAACCAGACCTTCATGCAGCCGTTTCTTTCCTACACCAACGCCTCACTGACCACCTTTGGCATCAACAGCGAGGCCACCTACGACTGGCAGAGCAAGGACTGGGCGATCCCGGTCAACCTGACCGTCACGCAGCTGTTCAAGATCGATGGTCACCCCATCACCGTGCAGGCGGGCCCGCGCTACTGGCTCGAATCACCCGACAATGGGCCGCAAGGCTGGGGCTTTCGCTTTGCGGTAACGCTGCTCTTTCCGCGCTGATGACCTAGTCGGCCAACAATTCGCCCACGCGGCTGCCGAGCGCCTGGAGTGTGAAGGGTTTGCTCAGTACAGGCCTGCCTGCGGCCAGTTCGCTGGCCTGCACGTAGCCAGTGACGAACAAGGTTTTCAGTGCGCCATTCAAACCGAGCGCCTTCTCTGCCAGTTGCCAGCCATCCATCTCCCCCGGCAAGCCCACATCACTGAGCAGCAGATCGACGCGGACACCGGAGCGCAGCAGTTCCAGCGCGGCGGCCCCATCGGCCGCCTGCAATACCTGGTAGCCAAGCTCTTCCAGTGTTTCCGCCACGACCATGCGCAGGGTCCGCTCATCTTCCACCAGCAATACCGTCTTGCCGCCCTGCAAGGCTGGCAATGGCGGCCCGTCGCCGGCAGGCTCGGGCTCGGGCTCGGGCACCTCGCCAAAATGCCGAGGCAGATACAGGTCGACCCGGGTGCCTTCGCCCACTTTCGAGCGAATTTTTACCTGGCCGCCAGATTGCTGGGCGAAGCCATAGATCATCGACAGGCCAAGGCCGGTGCCCTGCCCCACGGGTTTGGTAGTGAAGAAAGGTTCGAAGACGTGAACCAGCACGTCGGGCGACATGCCGGTGCCGGTGTCGGTGACGCTGAGGTGCACATACTGCCCGGGTTGCAGCTCATGGCGCTGGGCGCCTTGCACGCTCAGCGTAAGGTTGCTGGCCTCAAGCATCACTGTGCCGCCATTGGGCATGGCGTCACGGGCGTTATTGCAAAGATTCAGCACCGCGCTCTCGAGCTGGCTCGCATCGACAAAGGCCGGCCAAAGCGCCTGATCGCATACAGTCTCGATCCGAATGGCGGGCCCTGCCGTGCGCTGGATCAGTTCGCTCATGTCCTGCAGCAGCGTGGCCAGCTTCACCGCGCGAGGTTCCAAGGTCTGCTGGCGGGAAAACGCCAGCAGACGATGGGTCAGGATGGCGGCCTTGCTGGCAGAATTTCGCGCGGCAATGAGGTGCCGCTCGACCTCACCCGTGCGTCCTTGCTCGATGCGCTGGCTGAGCAGCTCCAGCGAACCGCTGATGCCACCCAGCAAATTGTTGAAGTCGTGTGCCAGGCCCCCGGTCAACTGGCCAACCGCTTCCATTTTCTGGGATTGACGCAGTTTTTCTTCAGCCGCCATCAGCTCGGCAGTACGCTGCGCGACCCGGTGTTCGAGTGTGTCGTTGAGCTCGCGCAGGGCTTCTTCGGCCAACGTGCGTTCCAGCAGGTCGGCAGCGGTGCGGGCGAGGATGTCGAGCAGCCGCAACACGCGGTCCGACGGGTGATGCGGCTGGGCCCAATGGGTGGACATCATCCCTAGCAACTGGCCACTGCGTGACAGCAGTGGCGTGGTCTGCGCAGCACGGATACCGGCTGCGCGAAAGGCGCGCAGTTCTTCGGTACCGGCTATTTCGTCCCACTGCTCGAAGTCGGCAATGATTGCACGCTTGCCACGGCGCAGCGCCAGGCCGCAGCTGCTCAGCGCGTTGTAGTTCACCCACTGCCAGAACTGGATGGCATCCGGGGGCAACCCGCGCGAGCAGAGCAGTTGCAGCTTGCCGCCGTGCCCCGAGGCGTCGTCAGCCGGGCAAAGTACCTGCATGGTGGCAAATTGCGAGCCGGTGATGCTCGCAGCCGCATCGACAATCTTCACATAGAGCGCCTGACGGTCCTGTTCGCCGATCAGTGCGACGCTGATGCTATGCAGCAGGTCGAGGTCGCCAAGTACACGGTCTTCAGAGGGGTTATCGGCCGTTGTCGTCATGTCATTCCCTTCCAAGGGGCAGGCGCTGATGGGCATTTCACGCTCAAGCCAGACCACCAAAGCGTTTGTAGAAGCTTTCGTTCACATCCGGCAGCGGCCCGTCTGCGGTTTCCAGCTCGGTGTTCAGCCACGCTTCGGCCTTGGCAGCCACCAGGCGGTACAGGTTGCGGCACAGTTGCCGCGCTGCCCGACCTTCCCAATCACCCGGCAGCAGCTCATCGGGAAGCTGCGGGTCACGCAGCAGCAACCTGCGGTACTCGTGGATCAACAACGTACGGGCCAGGAAGCAGTCCTCGGGGTTGAGCTCGTCCTGCTCTTTCAGGCTCTGCCACAGAGGCCGGAACAGCTGGATGAATTCACTGAACTGCTGCCCCAGCTCGTCGATGCGCCAGCTTTCGCGCACCTGTGCGCGCATCGCCTTGGAGGCCAGAACCTCCTGAGTATGGGTCTCGAAAACGATACTGTCGTCGCTCGCGTCCAGTTCGCGCAGGGTAGCGGCCAGGTCGGCGCGGTCCGCCCGCGGGCAGCCAAGCACGTTTGGCGCCATGGCGGCGAAGCCCTGCCATTCCAGTTCTTCACGCACGGCCTTGCGTTTGCCGGCATCGAGCTGCGACAGCAGGACCAAGGTCCAGGTGCCGTCCCAGGCCGGCTGGCTGGGGCTGTAGACACGTTTGAAGGCTTTTTCGAAGCGCCGCCGACCGGTACCGGTGAGACTGTAGTAGCTGCGCCGGCCGACTTTTTCAGCGGTAAGCCAGCCTTCCTTGGTCAGGCGGAAGATCGAGGTGCGGATCAGCCGTTCGTTGATGCCGATCGGCTCCAGCAGCTTGATCAGGCTGCCCAGCCAGACCGTGCCGCCATGGGGCTCGATGGCATCACCATAGAGGGTGATGATCAGCGAACTGGCGCGGATCGGGGTCTGCTCCTGGAAGCGAGTGATCAGGTTGTTCAGCGGAACGAGGTTGCTCATGGACGAACTGCGCGCGTGGAAAGCACCGACTATACCTGTGCGACGGGTCGCCTGGCCATGGCGCGACGCCGGCACGCTCATGCGCCTGCCTCGCCCTTGGGCCTGAACCCGCAGTCACCCATGCGCGGCCGCTGTGCTTCGGCTGCGCTCAGCGGTGGGCACTCCACCATCGTCGCCATGCAGCGTTGGCTCAGGCGTTGGTACTCGGCAGTGCCGCGCTGCTTCCAGCTCAGCTCCTCTTCGGTCAGGGGGCGCTTGACCTGCGCCGGGGCACCCATCACCAGGCTCTGCTCAGGGCACTGGAAGCCGGCTTTGACAAAGGCCGTGGCGCCCACGATGCAGCGCGGTGCTATGTGAGCCGCGTCCATGACCACGGCATTCATGCCGATCAGCGCGTCTTCGCCCACTCGACAGCCGTGCAGCACCGCGCCATGACCGACATGGCCGTTGCGCTCGATCACCGTGTCACCGCCCGGGAAACCATGCATGACACAGGTGTCCTGCAGGTTCGCCCCTTCTTCCAGCACGATGCGCCCGAAATCGCCGCGCAGCGACGCCAGTGGGCCTACGTAGCAGCGCGGGCCAATGATCACGTCACCGATCAGCACGGCACTGGGGTGCACATAAGCAGTGGGGTCGACCACCGGGGTCAGGCCGTCGAGCCGATAGCAAGGCATGTAGTCTTCTCCGTAAATTGTCAGCAATGATGTCAGATTGTGTATCGCAATGAGTTGTCACGCTCGTTCAAGTCAAAGCCGCTTTATTAAAGGCTTTCCGCAGTACTTGAATAACGATCAACATAAAACGAGATACGTAAAAACACAATTACTGTTGCATATGTGTATCACATAGTGCTTATACTGAATGCACCTGGGCAGCCCCGCGCCGCCCCTGCAGACAATTCCAATAAATGCCGGCCACCCGATGTGCCGTGCGAGCAGCCTGAGGACCCCGACATGCCTCGTTTCATCGATGTGCAGGCCCCTGAACACGGCGTTCGCCTGCTCACCCTGCAACGCCCGGAAGCGCTCAACGCCTTGTGTACCGAATTACTCGCAGAGCTTGCCGCCGCGCTCGCCGACGCCGATGCAGACCCACTCACCCGCGCCGTGGTCATCACC
Source organism: Pseudomonas sp. NPDC089996 (assembly GCF_044748405.1). NCBI lineage: Bacteria > Pseudomonadati > Pseudomonadota > Gammaproteobacteria > Pseudomonadales > Pseudomonadaceae > Pseudomonas > Pseudomonas sp. NPDC089996. Next base: position 220,395 of record NZ_JBIVGA010000010.1, read on the forward strand.
GGCAGCCGCAAGGCCTTTGCCGCCGGTGCCGATATCCGCGAGATGGCCGAGCGCGATCTGGTGGGCATCCTCAATGATCCTCGGGTTGCCCACTGGCAACGCATCGCCGCCTTTGCCAAGCCGCTGGTCGCAGCCGTCAACGGCTACGCCCTGGGTGGCGGCTGCGAGCTGGTGATGTGCGCCGACATCGTCATCGCCGGCGATGACGCCCGCTTCGGCCAGCCAGAGATCAACCTCGGCATCATGCCGGGCGCCGGTGGCACCCAGCGGTTGCTGCGTGCCGTCGGCAAGCCGCTGGCCATGCAGATGGTGCTGACCGGTGAGGCCATCACGGCCCGCCACGCCTTGCAGGCAGGCCTCATCAGCGAAATCACCCAGCCAGAGCTGGCCGTCGAGCGTGCCCTGCAGGTCGCCCGCAGCATCGCTGCCAAGGCACCGCTGGCGGTGCGCCTGGCCAAGGAAGCACTGCTCAAGGCCGGCGACAGCGACCTGGCCACTGGCCTGCGCTTCGAGCGCCACGCCTTCACCGTGCTGGCCGGCACCGCGGATCGCGACGAAGGCATTCGCGCCTTCCAGGAAAAACGCCCGGCACAGTTCAAAGGCTGCTGAGCCGCCCACTCCCCATCGACCGATCGAGCGAGTCCGTCATGACTTTCGAGCACATTGTGTTTTCCATCGAGGACGGCGTGGCCTTCCTTGCGCTGAACCGCCCCGAGCAGCTGAACAGTTTCAATACCCAGATGCACCTGGAAGTGCGCGAAGCCCTCAAGCAGGTCCGCCAGAGCAGCGAAGCACGGGTATTGTTGCTGACCGGTGAAGGCCGCGGCTTCTGCGCAGGCCAGGACCTGTCCGACCGCAACGTCGCGCCAGGCGCGGCCCTGCCCGACCTGGGCGAGTCCATCGACAAGTTCTACAACCCGCTGGTGCGCACCCTGCGCGACCTGCCGCTGCCGGTCATCTGCGCCGTCAATGGCGTGGCCGCCGGGGCCGGTGCGAACATTCCGCTGGCCTGCGACCTGGTGCTGGCCGCCCGCTCGGCCAGCTTCATCCAGGCGTTCTGCAAGATCGGCCTGGTGCCGGACTCCGGCGGTACCTGGCTGTTGCCACGGCTGGTCGGCATGGCCCGGGCCAAAGCGCTGGCCATGCTCGGCGAGCGCCTGAGCGCGGAACAGGCCGAGCGTTGGGGCTTGATCCACCGGGTAGTCGACGATGCCGCGCTGCGCGACGAGGCGCTTGCCCTCGCCCGCCAACTGGCCTGCCAGCCAACCTATGGCCTGGCGCTGATCAAGCGCAGCCTTAACGCCAGCTTCGACAACGGCTTCGACCAGCAACTGGAGCTTGAGCGCGATTTGCAACGGCTTGCCGGCCGCAGCGAGGACTACCGCGAAGGCGTCAGCGCCTTCATGAACAAGCGCACCCCTGCATTCAAAGGCCGCTGACCATGAGCGCACTCGACAACAACGCCCTGGTCGCGGTTATCGGCGCCGGTGCCATGGGCGCAGGTATCGCCCAGGTGGCCGCCCAGGCCGGCCACCCGGTAAAACTCTACGACAACCGCCCTGGCGCCGCTGCCCAGGCGGTCGCCGGCATCGATCGCCAGCTCGGGCGGCTAGTGGAAAAAGGCAAGCTGCTGCCTCACGACCGTGAAGCCATTGCCGCACGCCTGCAGCCGGTCGACACCATCGAAACCCTGGCCGACGCGCGGCTGGTGATCGAAGCCATCGTCGAGAACCTGCAGGTCAAGCAGCAACTGCTGCAGCAACTGGAAAGTCTGTGCGACGAGGGCTGCATCCTCGCCAGCAATACCTCGTCGCTGTCGATCACCAGTCTTGCGGCGGGCCTTCAACGGCCACAACGCGTGGTCGGCATGCACTTTTTCAACCCGGCGCCGCTGATGGCGCTGGTGGAGATCGTTTCCGGCCTCGCGACCGAGCCTGCTATTGCCAACGCGCTCTATGACACCGCCAAAGCCTGGGGCAAGAAGCCTGTGCACACCCGCTCCACTCCAGGTTTCATCGTCAATCGCGTGGCCCGGCCCTTCTATGCCGAAAGCCTGCGACTGCTGCAGGAAGGCGCTGCGGATTGCGCGACGCTCGATGCCCTGCTGCGCGATGCCGGCGGCTTTCGCATGGGTGCATTCGAACTCACCGACCTGATCGGCCATGACGTCAACTACGCCGTCACCTGTTCGGTGTTCGAAGCCTTCTATGGTGACTTCCGCTTCCAGCCTTCGCTGGTGCAGAAAGAGCTGGTCGATGCCGGACGCCTGGGACGCAAGAGTGGTCAAGGCTTCTATAGCTACGCCGAGGGTGCCGAACGCCCGCCGGCCGCCGAACTGCACAGCCCGGCAAGCGCCGAATGCTGCGTGGTCGAAGGCGAACTGGGCGCCTTGCAGCCATTGCTGTCGCGCTTGCAAGATGGCGGCCTGGCGATTACCGAGCGCGCGGGCAACGGCCTGATCCGCAGCGGTGACGCCACCCTGGCCCTGTCGGACGGCCGCCTGGCCAGCCAGCGTGCCCGTGAGGACGGCCTGCGCAACCTGGTGCTGCTGGACCTCGCGCTGGACTACCAGGCCGCCACCCGCATCGCCATCAGCTGGTCTGCCGACACTACTGTCCAGGCTCGCGACCAGGCGGTGGCCCTGCTGCAGCGCGCTGGCCTGAAGGTGACCGGCGTCGCCGACCTGCCGGGCCTGGTGGTGCTGCGCACCGTGGCCATGCTCGCCAATGAAGCCGCCGATGCCGTGCTGCAAGGCGTTGGCAGCGCTGCCGACATCGACCTGGCCATGTGCGCCGGGGTCAATTATCCACGCGGCCCGCTGGCCTGGGCCGAACAGCTTGGCATCGATTACACCCTGCGCGTGCTGGAAAACCTGCAGGCCAGTTACGGCGAAAGCCGCTACCGGCCTTCCCTGCTGCTGCGTCGCAGCGCCGAACAAGGAGCGAACCTGCATGAATGAACTGCAGCGCAACCCACATGAGCTGGCCCAGGCCTGTGCCGACGCGATGTATTCCCGTGATCCGGCCACCCAAGGTCTGGGTATTGCCTTGCTCGACATCGCCCCGGGCCTGGCGCGCCTGAGCATGCCGGTGCGCGCCGATATGTTGCAGGGCCACGGCACCTGCCACGGCGGCTTCCTGTTCGCCCTGGCCGACTCGGCCTTCGCCTTTGCCTGCAATAGCCACGACAAGGCCACGGTGGCCCAGGGCTGCAGCATCGATTATCTCGCCCCGGCGCTGGCGGGCGACGTGCTCACTGCGGCGGCCAGCGAACTCAGCCGCAAAGGCCGTACCGGCCTGTACGACGTGCGCATCGAAAACCAGCGCGGCGAGCTGATCGCCTTGTTCCGTGGCAAATCCTACCAAGTGCGCGGCACCGTGCTCGCGCAGGAGACCCAAGATGACTGAAGCCAAGCCCCTCGATGCCCTGATCATCGATGCCGTGCGCACCCCGATCGGCCGTTACGGCGGCGCCCTCAGCGGCGTGCGCGCCGACGACCTGGCCGCCGTGCCGATCAAGGCCCTGATCGAACGTCACCCGGAACTGGACTGGCAGGCCATCGACGACGTGATCCTCGGCTGCGCCAACCAGGCCGGTGAAGACAACCGCAACGTCGCCCGCATGGCTGGCCTGCTGGCGGGGCTGCCGATCAGTGTGCCAGGCACCACCATCAACCGTCTGTGCGGGTCGGGGCTGGACGCCATCGGCAATGCTGCCCGCGCCCTGCGCTGTGGCGAAGCCGGGCTGATGCTGGCTGGGGGCGTCGAGTCGATGTCGCGCGCGCCGTTCGTCATGGGCAAGTCCGAACAAGCGTTCGGCCGCAGCGCCGAGCTGTTCGACACCACCATCGGCTGGCGTTTCGTCAACAAACTGATGAAGGCCGGGCACGGCATCGACTCGATGCCGGAAACGGCAGAAAATGTCGCTGAGCAGTTCGGCATCTCCCGCGCCGACCAGGACGCCTTTGCCCTGCGCAGCCAGCAAAAAGCGGCAGCGGCCCAGGCCAATGGCCGCCTGGCACAGGAAATCGTGCCGGTCGAAATTCCCCAGCGCAAAGGCCCGGCCATCTGTGTCGAGCAGGACGAGCACCTGCGTGCAGACACCACCCTCGAACAGTTGGCCAAGCTCGGCACGCCCTTCCGTCAGGGCGGTAGCGTCACGGCCGGCAATGCCTCAGGCGTCAACGATGGCGCCTGTGCCCTGCTGCTGGCCAGCAGCGAGGCCGCACGCCGCCATGGCCTCACGGCCCGTGGCCGTATCGTCGCCATGGCAGTTGCCGGGGTCGAGCCACGCATCATGGGCATCGGCCCGGTGCCGGCCACCCGCAAGGTACTGGAACTGACTGGCCTGTCACTGGCCGACATGGACGTCATCGAGCTCAACGAAGCCTTTGCCGCCCAGGGCCTGGCCGTGCTTCGCGAGCTGGGCCTGGCCGACGATGACCTGCGGGTCAACCCCAACGGCGGCGCCATCGCCCTGGGCCACCCGCTGGGCATGAGCGGTGCGCGGCTGGTCACCACCGCCCTGCATCAGCTGGAACGAACCAACGGCCGTTATGCCCTGTGCACCATGTGCATCGGCGTTGGCCAAGGCATTGCCATGGTCATCGAGCGTCTCTGACCAATGGCTTGTTACCGAACGTGACGCCGCCGGTTATGCTGCGTCCATGACACTCACGGTAAGCCGCTTGTCCACTGCAAGTGGCCGACGTACAAGAACAATTCGAGTGAAGCCATGAATATGTACCATGATGCCGATCGTGCCCTGCTGGACCCGATGGAAACTGCCAGTATCGACGCCCTGCGCCAGCATCAGCTGGAGCGCTTGCGCTGGAGCCTGAAGCACGCCTATGACAACGTACCGCTGTACCGCAAGCGTTTCGACGAATACAGCGCCCATCCCGACGACCTGAAATCTCTCGACGACCTGGCGAAGTTCCCTTTCACCGGCAAGAACGACCTGCGCGACAACTACCCCTACGGCATGTTCGCCGTGCCCCAGCAAGAAGTGGTGCGCCTGCATGCCTCCAGTGGAACCACCGGCAAGCCGACCGTGGTCGGCTACACCCAGAACGACATCGATACCTGGGCCAACGTGGTTGCCCGCTCGATCCGCGCCGCCGGCGGGCGCAAGGGTGACAAGGTGCATGTGTCCTACGGCTACGGCCTGTTCACCGGTGGCCTGGGTGCCCACTACGGCGCGGAGCGCCTGGGTTGCACGGTGATTCCGATGTCCGGCGGCCAGACCGAAAAGCAGGTGCAGCTGATCCGTGACTTCCAGCCCGACATCATCATGGTCACGCCCTCCTACATGCTCAATCTCGCCGACGAGATCGAGCGCCAGGGCATCGACCCGAATGATCTCAAACTGCGCCTGGGCATCTTCGGCGCCGAACCGTGGACCGACGAGCTGCGCCGCTCCATCGAGCAACGCCTGGGGATCAACGCCCTGGACATCTATGGCCTGTCGGAAATCATGGGCCCGGGCGTGGCCATGGAGTGCATCGAGACCAAGGACGGCCCGACCATCTGGGAGGACCACTTCTACCCCGAGATCATCGACCCGGTGACCGGCGCGGTGCTGCCTGACGGGCAGCTGGGCGAGCTGGTGTTCACCTCGCTCAGCAAGGAGGCCCTGCCGATGGTGCGCTACCGCACCCGCGACCTGACCCGCCTGCTGCCCGGCACGGCGCGGCCGATGCGGCGCATTGGCAAGATCACCGGTCGCAGTGACGACATGCTGATCATTCGCGGGGTGAACGTGTTCCCGACGCAGATCGAAGAGCAGGTGCTGAAAATAAAACAGCTTTCTGAGCTTTATGAGATTCATCTGTATCGTAATGGCAACCTGGACAGTGTCGAGGTGCATGTGGAGCTGCGCGCTGAGTGCCAGGGGCTGGATGAGGCGCAGCGCAAGCTGGTGATCGGGGAGCTGGGCAAGCAGATCAAGACCTATATCGGCATCAGCACGCAGGTGGTCCTGCAGCCTTGCGGCACGCTCAAGCGGTCGGAAGGCAAGGCTTGTCATGTGTTCGACAAACGGTTGGCCAGCTGAGTTATCGGCTGCCTTTATGCCCCGGCATGGTCCGGGGCTTTTTTTTGCGTTTTTTCTGCCGCCCCTTTCGCGGGTGAACCCGCGAAAGGGCCGGAAAACGACACACAAATCTTATTCGATACATATAAAACCGTTTGACGTTATCTTTTGTATCGCTTACAAATGACTCATGCCTCAGCAGGAGTCGGATCATGTATGCACAGCTAGTGGAAACCGGAGTCAAGCGCGTCAAGTCGCTGGAAGAGATGTCGCCCGAGGAGCGCAACTTCCAGGAAAAAATCGACGCTGAAATCAAGATCGAAGCCAAGAACTGGATGCCCGAGGCCTACCGCCAGACCCTCATCCGCCAGATCTCCCAGCACGCCCATTCGGAAATCGTCGGCATGCTCCCCGAAGGCAACTGGGTCACCCGCGCCCCCAGCCTCAAGCGCAAGCTGCAACTGATGGCCAAGATCCAGGACGAGGCTGGCCACGGCCTGTACCTGTACAGCGCCATGGAAACCCTCGGTGCCGACCGCGACGAGGAAATCGCCAAGCTGCACAGCGGCAAGGCCAAGTATTCGAGCATCTTCAACTACCCGACCCTGAGCTGGGCCGACATGGGCGCCGTGGGCTGGCTGGTCGATGGCGCCGCCATCGTCAACCAGGTGGTGCTGCAGCGCACCTCCTACGGCCCCTACTCGCGCGCCATGATCCGCATCTGCAAGGAAGAGAGCTTCCACCAGCGCCAGGGCTACGAGCTGCTGCTGACCATGATGCGCGAAGGTACCCAGGCGCAGAAGGACATGGTCCAGGACGCCATCAACCGCCTCTGGTGGCCGGCTCTGATGATGTTCGGCCCGAGCGACGAGCACTCGCCCAACAGCGCCCAGTCGATGGCCTGGAAGATCAAGCGCCAGACCAACGACGAGCTGCGCCAGCGCTTCATCGACCAGACCGTGCCCCAGCTCGAGCTGCTCGGCTGCACCGCCCCCGACCCGGACCTTAAGTGGAATGCCGAGCGCGGCCACTACGACTTCGGTGACATCCAGTGGGACGAGTTCTACGAAGTCATCAAGGGCAACGGCCCCTGCAACCAGGAACGCGTCGCCACCCGGCGCAAGGCTATCGACGATGGCGCCTGGGTTCGCGAAGCGGCCGTGGCCTACGCACGCAAGCAACAGAACAAGAACGCCGCCTGAGCGGCGATTGATGCGGAGATCGAAAATGTCTGTCTGGACCCTCTACGAAGTGTTCGTGCGCAGCAAGCACGGCCTTAACCACAAGCATGTCGGCAGCGTGCATGCCGCCGACGCCGCCATGGCCATCGAGAACGCCCGCGAGCTGTACACCCGCCGCAGCGAAGGCGTGAGCCTGTGGGTGGTGCCCTCGGCACTGATCACCGCCTCCTCGCCTGACGAGAAAGACCCGCTGTTCGTCCCATCGGACGACAAGGTCTACCGCCACGCCAGCTTCTATGAACTGCCCGACGAAGTCGGGCACATGTGAGGTTGGCCATGCACAAGCACGATCTGATCCCGTATTTGCTGCTGCTGGGCGACAGCGCCCTGGTCCAGGGCCAGCGCCTGTGCGAATGGTGCGGGCACGCGCCGGCCATTGAAGAAGAGCTGGCACTGATGAACGTCGGCCTCGACCTGGTCGGCCAGGCGCGCAACTGGCTGGAATACGCCGCCGAATTGCTCGACGACGGCCGCGATGCCGATGACCTGGCCTTCCGCCGCGACGAACGCGCGTTCCGCAACCTGCTGCTGGTCGAGCAGCCCAACGGTGACTTCGCCGTGACCATGACCAAACAGTTCCTGTACGACGCCTGGCACCATGCCGTGCTGCAAGGGCTGGCCGAGTCGCGTGACGAGCGCATTGCCGGTATTGCAGCCAAGGCTCTGAAGGAAGTGACTTACCACCTGCGCCGCTCCAGCGAATGGGTGCAGCGCCTGGGTGGTGGCACCGAAGAAAGCCGCCGGCGCATGCTCGACGCGATCCCTGCCGTGTGGCGCTTCACCGTCGAGCTCAGCGGCGGCAGCGACAACGAAGTGCAACTGGCCCAGGCCGGGCTCGCCGCCGACCCTGCTGCAGTCGGCACGGCCTGGCTGAAGCAGGTCAGTACCCTCTTCGACTCGGTCGAACTGCCGCTGCCAAAGGCCGCCAGCCACTTCTACCTGAGCGGCCGCCAGGGCCTGCACACCGAACACCTGGGCCTGCTGCTGGCCGAGATGCAGTTCCTGCCAAGGGCCTACCCCGATGCAACCTGGTGAGCTGATTGCCGGCGACCGCGGCGCGCGTGCGCCGCGCGGCGACGACCTGGCGCGGGCCTGGGAGGTGCTGGGCCAGGTCATGGACCCGGAAGTACCCGTGGTCAGCGTGGTCGACCTGGGGATCGTGCGCGACCTGGGCTGGCGTGCCGGCCACCTGCACCTTGTCGTCACGCCGACCTACTCCGGCTGCCCGGCCACCGAGGTGATCGAAGGTGATATTCGCCAGGCGCTGGAACAGGCCGGTTTTCCCGAGCCGGACCTGGAGCGCAGGCTGACCCCGGCCTGGAGCACCGACTGGATCAGCGAACTGGGCCGCGACCGCCTGCGTGCCTACGGCATCGCCCCGCCGCAGGGCAGTGCCAGCAAGCGCAGCCTGCTCGGCGAAGCGCCAGAGGTGTGCTGCCCGCAATGCGGGAGCCGCCACACCGAATTGCTCAGCCAGTTCGGCTCCACGGCCTGCAAGGCGCTGTACCGCTGCCGCGAGTGCCTGGAGCCGTTCGACTATTTCAAATGCATTTGAGCCGTGGAGACCACCATGAGCCAGTTTCACAGCCTGACCATCAAACAAGTGCGCAACGAGACCCGTGACGCCGTGTCGATCGCCTTCGACGTACCGGCGCACCTGCAAGCGGCCTTCCGCTTTACCCAGGGCCAGTACCTGGTGATGCGCACCCGGCTGGACGACGAAGAAGTCCGCCGCTCCTACTCCATCTGCAGCGCCGTGCAGGACGGCGAGCTGCGCGTGGCCGTCAAGCGCGTGCCAGGGGGACGCTTCTCGGCCTTCGCCAACGAAGTGCTCAAGGCCGGCCAGCAGCTGGACGTGATGCCGCCATCGGGCAGCTTCTTCGTGCCGCTGGACCCGGCGCGCCAGGGCAACTACCTGGGCGTGGCCGCCGGCAGCGGCATCACGCCGATCCTGTCGATCATCGCCACCACCCTGGCCAGCGAACCGCACAGCCGCTTCACACTGCTGTATGGCAACCGTTCCAGCTCCGGGGCGCTGTTCCGCGACAGGCTCGAGGATCTGAAGAACCGTTACCTGGACCGCCTCAACCTGATTTTCGTGTTCAGCCGCGAGCAGCAGGATGTCGACCTGTACAACGGCCGCATCGACGCCGACAAGTGCGGCCAGCTGTTCTCGCGCTGGATGAACGTCTCCAGCCTCGACGCCGCGTTCATCTGCGGCCCGCAGGCGATGACCGAAACCGTACGCGACAGCCTGCAGGCCAACGGCATGGCCAAAGAGCGTATCCACTTCGAACTGTTTGCCGCCGCTGGCAACGAGGCCCGCCGTGAGGCCCGCGAGGCTGCACGCCAGGTGGATGCGGCGCTGAGCCACATCACTGTGATCAGCGACGGTCGCGCATTGAGCTTCGACCTGCCGCGCAACACCCAGAACGTGCTGGATGCCGGCAACGCCATCGGCGCCGAGCTGCCCTACTCGTGCAAGGCCGGCGTGTGCTCGACCTGCAAGTGCCGGGTGATCGAGGGCGAGGTCGAGATGGACAGCAACCATGCCCTGGAAGATTACGAAGTGGCGGCCGGCTATGTGCTGTCGTGCCAGACCTACCCGGTGAGCGACAAGGTGGTGCTCGACTTCGACCAGCTCTGACTGTGGGATCGGCTTTTTGTGGGAGCGGCCTTGCGTCGCGAAAGGGCTGCGCAGCAGCCCCGGCGATTTGTGTTCAGAGGCAAGATCCCGGGGCCGCGCTGCGCCCCTTTCGCGACACAAGGCCGCTCCCACAAAGGCAGTACCGCGCCACCCGCGTGACCTCAAGAAAACAATTACAAGACAAAAGAGATCGCTTGCCATGACCCCGGAACACATCGAAAGCATCAGCAACCACCCGGATTTCCGGCACCTGGTGCGGCGCAAGCGCCGCCTCAACGGCAGCCTGACCCTGGCCATGCTGGTGATCTACTACGGCTTCGTCCTGCTGGTGGCGTTCTCGCCCAGCACCCTCGGCCAGTCCCTGAGCGGCGGCGTGACCACCGTCGGCATGCTGGTTGGCGTGCTGATGGTGCTGCTGTCGTTCGCCCTCACCGGCATCTACGTGCACCGCGCCAACAACGTGCTCGACCCGCTCAACGACAAGGTCCGCCAGGAGTGCGCGCAATGAACTGGACTGCCATTTCGATGTTCATGGTGTTCGTCTGCTTCACCTTGCTGGTGACCCGCTGGGCTGCCATGCGTACCCGTTCGGCCAGCGATTTCTATACCGCCGGCGGCGGCCTGACCGGCATGCAGAACGGCCTGGCGATCGCCGGCGACATGATCAGTGCCGCGTCGTTCCTCGGTATCTCGGCCATGATGTTCATGAATGGCTACGACGGCCTGCTGTACGCCCTGGGTGTGCTGGCCGGCTGGCCGATCATCCTGTTCCTGATCGCCGAGCGCTTGCGCAACCTGGGCAAATACACCTTCGCCGACGTGGTCTCGTACCGCCTGGCGCAGACCCCGGTGCGCCTGACTTCGGCGTTCGGCACCCTGGTGGTGGCGCTGATGTACCTGGTGGCGCAGATGGTCGGCGCCGGCAAGCTGATCGAGCTGCTGTTCGGCATCAGCTACCTGTATGCGGTGATGCTGGTCGGCGTGCTGATGGTCGCCTACGTCACCTTCGGCGGCATGCTGGCCACCACCTGGGTGCAGATCATCAAGGCGGTGATGCTGCTGTCCGGCACCAGCTTCATGGCTTTCATGGTGCTGAAGCACTTTGGCTTCAGCACCGAAGCGATGTTCGCCAGCGCCGTGGCGGTGCATGCCAAGGGCCAGGCGATCATGGCCCCGGGTGGCTTGCTGTCGAACCCGGTGGATGCGATATCGCTGGGCCTGGGCATGATGTTCGGTACCGCCGGCCTGCCGCATATCCTGATGCGTTTCTTCACCGTCAGCGACGCCAAGGAAGCGCGCAAGAGCGTGTTCTACGCCACCGGCTTCATCGGCTACTTCTACCTGCTGCTGATCGTCATCGGCTTCGGCGCCATTGTCATGGTCGGCACCGAGCCTGCGTACCGTGACGCTGCGGGCGCGATCATCGGTGGCGGCAACATGGTCGCCGTGCACCTGGCCCAGGCCGTGGGTGGCAACCTGTTCCTCGGTTTCATCTCGGCCGTGGCCTTCGCCACCATCCTTGCCGTGGTAGCCGGCCTGGCTCTGTCCGGTGCATCTGCGGTATCCCACGACCTGTATGCCTGTGTGGTGCGCAAGGGCCAGGCCACCGAGCAAGAGGAAATGCGTGTGTCGCGGATCGCCACCTTGGTGATTGGCCTGCTCGCGGTGGTGCTGGGCCTGGTGTTCGAATCGCAGAACATCGCCTTCCTGTCCGGCCTGGTGCTCGCCGTGGCGGCCTCGGTCAACTTCCCGGTGTTGCTGCTTTCGATGTTCTGGAAGGGCCTGACCACCCGCGGCGCGGTGTGCGGCAGCATGGCCGGCCTGGTTTCGGCAGTAGTGCTGGTGGTGCTCGGCCCTGCGGTGTGGGTCAACGTGCTGCACAACCCGACCGCCCTGTTCCCGTACAGCAACCCGGCATTGTTCTCGATGAGCCTGGCGTTCCTCGCCGCCTGGGCGTTCTCGGTCAGCGACAGTTCGGAGCGAGCCAGGCAGGAACGTGGTCGCTACCTGGCGCAGTTCATCCGCTCCATGACCGGTATCGGCGCCGCCGGCGCCAGCAAGCACTGATCCATGACACTGTCGGGTATAACAACAATGAACCGCACGCACCTGAAATCGGCCGCCTGGTTGGCCACCCTCGCCCTGCCGTTACCGGCCCTGGCGGACTTCATCGACGACAGCCATGCACGGCTGGAACTGCGCAACCACTACATCAACCGCGATTTCCGGCAGAGCAACGCGCCCCAGGCCAAGGCCGAGGAATGGGCCCAGGGTTTTACCGCGAAAGTGGAATCGGGGTTCACCGAGGGGATGGTCGGGTTTGGCCTCGATGCCATGGGTCAGCTGGGCGTCAAGCTCGACTCCAGCGCTAATCGGCGCAACACGGGCCTGCTGCCGTTCGGCCCGAACAGCCATGAGCCGGTCGAGGACTACAGCGAGCTGGGCCTGACCGGCAAGGTTCGCGTGTCCAAAAGCACCCTGCGCCTGGGTACCTTGCAACCGATCCTGCCGGTGGTGGTGTACAACGACACCCGCCTGCTGGCCTCGACCTTTCAGGGCGGCCAGCTGACCAGCCAGGACATCGACGGCCTGACCTTCAACGCCGGGCGCCTGAGCAAGGTCAACCTGCGCGATTCGTCCGGCCGCGACGACATGGGCTATGGCGCCGCGACCAGCGACCACCTTGATTTCGGCGGTGGCAGCTACGCGCTTTCCCCGCAGACCAGCCTCAGCTACTACTACGCCAAGCTGCAGGACATCTACCGTCAGCAGTTCGTCGGCCTGGTCGACACCCGCCCGTTGGGCGAAGGCCTGACTCTGCGCAGCGACCTGCGTTACTTCGACAGCCGCGAGGACGGCGCCGAGCGCGCCGGCACTATCGACAACCGCAACTTCAACGCCATGTTCACCCTTGGCGTACGGGCCCACAAGTTCACCGCCACCTGGCAACAGATGTCCGGTGACAGTGCATTCCCGTTCGTCAACGGCGGCGACCCGTTCACCGTCAACCTGGTGACCTACAACACCTTCACCCGCGCCGGGCTGGACTCATGGCAGCTGCGCTACGACTACGACTTTGTCGCCATGGGCATCCCCGGCCTGAGTTTCATGACCCGCTACACCGACGGCCGCCACGCCGAAACCGCCACCGTCAGCAATGGCCGCGAGCGCGAACGCGACACCGACCTTACCTACGTCATCCAGAGCGGCCCGTTCAAGGACGTCAGCCTGCGTTGGCGCAACGTCACCTTCCGTTCCGGCAACGGCCTGACCAACGCCGTGGACGAAAACCGCCTGATCATCGGCTACACCCTGGCGCTGTGGTAACAGCGCGCACAAGAGGAAAACACTATGTCTGACGCCCCAACCCTGCAGAGCTTCATCGCCGGCCGCTGGATCGGCCAGCACGGCGCCCAGGCCCTGCGCAGCGCCCTGGACGGCCACGTCCTGGCCTACAGCCACGAAGAGCGCCCGGATTTCGCCGAAGCCGTGGATTTTGCCCGCGCCCAAGGCCTGGCCGCGCTGATGGCCATGGACTTCCAGCAGCGCGCCCAGCGCCTCAAGGCACTGGCCCTGTACCTGGCTGAGCGCAAGGAGCAGCTCTACGCACTGTCGCACCACAGCGGTGCCACCCGCGCCGACAGCTGGATCGACATCGAGGGCGGCAATGCCACGCTGTTCAGCTACGCCGGCATCGGCAGCCGCGAGCTGCCGTCGGGCAACCTGATGCACGAAGGGCCGGCGATCCCGCTGGGCAAGCAAGGCCACTTCGCCGGTAGCCATATCCTGGTTCCGCGCGCCGGTGTGGCCGTGCACATCAACGCCTTCAACTTCCCGATCTGGGGCATGCTCGAGAAGTTCGCGCCGACCTTCCTGGCCGGCATGCCGTGCATCGTCAAGCCGGCGACCTCGACCAGCTACCTGACCGAGGCCGTGGTACGGCTGATGAACGACTCTGGGCTGCTGCCAGCGGGCAGCCTGCAACTGGTGATCGGCAGCACCGGCGACCTGCTCGACCGCCTGCAGGGCCAGGACGTGGTGACCTTCACAGGCTCTGCCGACACCGCCGCAAAACTGCGTGTCACGCCCAACCTGATCCGCAACTCGGTACCCTTCACCGCCGAGGCCGACTCGCTCAACTGCGCCATCCTCGGCCCGGACGTGAGCCCGGACAGCGAAGAATTCGAGCTGTACATCAAGGAAGTGGCACGGGAGATGACCACCAAGGCCGGGCAGAAGTGCACCGCCATCCGCCGTGCCATCGTCCCGGCCAGGCACATCGATGCGGTGGCCACCCGCCTGCGCGAGCGCCTGAGCAAGGTGGTAGTCGGTGACCCGTCGGTGGAAGGCGTGCGCATGGGGGCCCTGGCCTCCCACGACCAGCAGCGCGACGTCGGCGAGCGCGTGCGCAGCCTGCTGCAGAGCTGTGACCAGCTGTTCGGCGCCAGCGATGGCTTCGCCCCGCGGGGTGAAGGCGTGGCCGAGGGCGCCTTCTTCGCCCCGACCTTGCTGCTGGCCCGCGACCCGCATGCCGAGGGCGGCGCCCATGACATCGAGGCCTTCGGCCCGGTCAGCACGCTGATGGCCTACCACGACCTGGATGAAGCCCTGGCCCTGGCCGCTCGCGGCAAAGGCAGCCTGGTGGCGAGCCTGGTCACCGCCGACCGCGCCGTGGCCGCCAAGGCCATCCCGGTTGCCGCCGCCTGGCACGGGCGCCTGCTGGTGCTCGACAGTGAAGCGGCCAAGGAATCCACCGGCCACGGCTCACCGCTGCCGCAACTCAAGCACGGCGGCCCGGGCCGCGCCGGGGGTGGCGAGGAACTGGGTGGCCTGCGGGCAGTCAAGCACTACTTGCAGCGCGCCGCGGTGCAGGGTTCGCCCAGCATGCTGACGGCCGTCACCGGCGAGTACGTGCGCGGCGGGGAAGTGATCGAGACAGAGGTGCACCCATTCCGCCGTTACTTCGACGACCTGCGTATCGGCGAATCGCTGCTGACCCACCGCCGCACCGTGACCGAAGCCGACCTGGTCAACTTCGGGTGCCTGTCGGGTGACCATTTCTACATGCACTTCGACGAGATCGCGGCCAAGGAATCGCAGTTCGGCAAGCGCATCGCCCATGGCTACTTCGTGCTCTCAGCGGCGGCCGGGTTGTTCGTCTCGCCAGGTGCCGGGCCGGTGCTGGCCAACTATGGGCTGGATACCTTGCGCTTTATCAACCCGGTCGGGATTGGCGACACGATCCAGGCGCGGCTGACCTGCAAGCGCAAGATCGACCAGGGCAAGACCAGCCCGCTCGGGCAGCCACAAGGTGTGGTGGCGTGGGATGTGGAGGTGACCAACCAGCTCGGTGAGCTGGTGGCCAGCTATGACATTCTGACCCTGGTGCTGAAGAAGTAATAAATGGTTGGCTGTGCCGGCCTCTTCGCGGCTGAAGCCGCTCCCACAGGGTAAGCGCGGGCCTGTAGGAGCGGCCTTGTGTCGCGAAAGGGCTGCGAAGCGGCCCCAGGTTTTCAGCTTCGCCGCAATGATTGCCGGGGCCGCTTTGCGGCCCTTTCGCGACGCAAGGCCGCTCCTACAACAATTGTGGCAATGCCGAAGGCACATAGCCACCTCGTACATCCCTCGCGCTTCATCAACCCGGTCGGGATTGGCGAATCGACCAGGGCAAGACCGGCCCGCTCGGACAACCGCAAGGTGTGGTGGCGTGGGATGTGGAGGTGACCAACCAGCTCGGTGAGCTGGTGGCCAGCTATGACATTCTGACCCTGGTGCTGAAGAAGTAATA